>NZ_JBSJOW010000007.1:0-218534 GCF_056633055.1 Paraciimarium castrense LEGE 11436
GGGCCAGCGGCACCACCCGCCAGCGGCTCGAGAAGCTCGGCCTCTATGCCAAGTTACCGCCTGAGCGCACCGCCATCAGCCGCCAGGTCGCCCTGCAGCAGGCCGTGGGCGCGCTTGCCTGAGGCTTGCCTGAGTGCCGACGCGTCGCCCGCCATGCCGACAGCCCAGCCGTCAGTCGCCCCAGCGGCGCAGCAGGTTGGTGTAGCTGCGGCTGATCAGGTCAAACACCTCGCCATGGCTCTGGCTGGCGAACAGAGCCCGGCGGGCGGTGTCGAGCTCGAACAGCAGCTCGCGCTGATCGGCCTGGCGCACCCGGCTCTGGATCCAGCCCACCGCCGCCAGCCGCTCCCCGGCCAGCACCGGCTCCACCCGGTGCAGCAGGGTGCTGGGGTAGACGATGGCGTGGCCGGCCGGCAGCCGCAGCGCCTCCTCGGCGCCGGGCGATTCCAGCACCAGGGCGCCGCCCTCGTAGGCCCCGGGTTCGCTCAGAAACAGGGTGAAGGAGAGGTCGCTGCGGCCCTCCTTCATGTAGGCGTTGTCCACGTGGCGGCCGTAACCCTCGCCCACGCCGCAGCGGCTGAACAACACCCCGTGCACCCGCACGGGCAGGGCGGCCGCAGCCACGAGCGGATGGGCCAGCAGGTCCTGGCGCACCTGCTGGCTGAGGCGGCTGTGCAGTGGTGAGTCCGGATCGAGCTGTCGGTTGTGTTTCACGGTGCGGGCGTGCCAGCCGGCGGTGTCGGCCCCAGGCCGCCAGACGGCCGACTCGCCCCGCAGGGCCTCGCCCATGGCGGCCGCCTGCTCCGGTAACACCAGGGGCTCGATCGCAAAGCGCATGGCGGCGTGAGCAACACACTCCGAACAGTGACGCCCTGGCCCAAGCTTCCGGCGCCACCAGCGCCATGATCACCGAAGTCGACCGCTCAGCCATGGCCCGCTCCAGCCTCGCTCTCTTCCTGGCCACGGCTGGTCTGGTGGCCGGCAGTTTCGGCTGCGGCCGCCGCGCCGAACGCTTTGAGGGGGGCGAAGCTGGCGAGGGCGGCGAAGGCAGACCCGAGCTCACCAGCCCGAGCGGCACCGCCCTGCCGCGAGACAACCGGGCCGGAGAGGGCGGCGAGGCGGGGGAAGCCGGGGAAGGAGGTGAAGGCGGCGAGAACGGCGAAGGCGGTGAGGGCGGCGAAGGCGGAGACGACTAAGGGGCGTAGCCAGACCCGGCAGCCCAGAGCAGGTTCAGCCAGGCCATCCATCCAGGCCATGGCACCAGCCCTGGCAGCGGCGGGTGAGGTGCTCACCGTGGGCGATCAGACCCCGGTGCAGCTGACAGGTGAGCAGGGGGATGGCATCCGCAGCGGCCTGGTGCCGAAAGAAGCGGCAGGTGAGACACACCTGGCGGCTGCGGCTGGCCAGCAGCACGGGCTGCGTCAGATAGGGCCAGTCGTGAACGGCCTCGGGCCCGGCCTGGCCTGCGAGCGGGAAGAGCGACGGGGAGGCAACCATGGCAGCACAGATGAAGTACATCTGTACTAGCAGCAAAAGGCTCCGCGGTCCATGGCTAGCTCACCGGCAGCGTCACCTCAAGGCTCCGCCGAAACACACGGCCATCACCCCCTCGGCGGTGATCTCCAGGGTCCAGTCCTGGACGTCGAACGGTGTGCTGCTGAAGGCCTAGGGCGTAAGCACCCCCACCACAGGCGGGGTCTGGGGCGAGCGAGCCGAGGGCACCTCAAAGGCCTGAACGCTCCGCTTTCGGAGGCTCTCCACCAGCTCAGCCTTGCCGCTTTCGGCCTGGCGCTTGACCTTGCGCAGGACTTTCCCGGAAAGGGGAACCAATGAGCCGCCAGTGCTCACGTCATAGTCCCAAGGGAGCAGTGGCGCCATCACTGTGGGCCTCCGGAACGTTCCCAGCACCCTGCTGCAGAGCTCTTTCCTATCTGGAAGGCGACGGCTCGCAACACCAACCGGAGCCGAGCTGATCAGTCCACGGCTCGTACGTGGGATCCATAGCCCGTCAGAGCCCGATCGGCGCTCAGCAGTTGCAGGCCTTCCACCTGGGCCTGCACCACCAGCAGGCGGTCGAAGGGATCGCGGTGGATCCAAGGGAGGTGCTGCACCGCCAGCACGTGCTCAGCGCGCACCGGGAGTTCGCGGAATCCCTGCCCCAGCAGACCCAGCCGCAAGGCGGCAGCCTCCACCTGGAAATCGGCTCGCCCGAGGGACGACTTGATGGCCACTTCCCACAGGCTCACCACGCTGAGCAGCAGCGGTTGGGCAGGATCGGCCAGCAGGTCGGCGGCGGCGGCCGGCAGCCGCTTGGGGTCGATGGCCCACCACAGCAGCAGCTGGGTGTCCAGGAGCAGGGGCTGGGGCTGGGTTTCGGTGGAGACCATGGCTGCAGGCTCAGCCGAACAGCGTGTCGATCTCGCTGGCGAAGTCGGTCTTCAGATCGGCACGTGCCACTGCAGAACCCCGTAGAAATCCGCCGCGCCGGGCTTCAGGAGCGGCTTGCACCGGCACCAGGCGAACGAGGGGGCGGCCGGCTTTGGCGATCACCACCTCCTCCCCTTCAAGGGCCTGGGCCACGTAGCGGGAGAGGTGGGTTTTGGCGTCGTGGAGGTTCACCTGCATGGCCGAGGCCTGGTTTCGAGTGAGCTTAGTCCATAAGTGACTAAGTCGAGCGCAGCGGCAGGACTGAGCGGCACGCGGGAACAACCCGATGGCCAACCGCCCCTAGGGTTCGCAGCAGCTGCCTTGCTGTGTTGTCGGTTCCCTCCTCCCCTGCCCTGCGCTGGCTGACAGCGGCCCTGCTGTTCGTCGCAGCGGGCCTGGCGCTGGCGCTGCCGTTTGTTTCGGCCACCCTGCTCACCATCGTGATCGGCGGCGTGGCCGTGGCGGCGGGGATCTCCCAGGCGCTGCGTCTCACCGGTGCCACCGACTGGAGCGGCAGGATCTTCCGCCTGCTGTCGGCGCTGCTTTACGTGGGGGGCGGGATCGGCATCCTGGTGTATCCCCTGGCCAGCGAAGTGAGCCTCACGCTGTTCCTCGGTTTCCTGCTCGCCTTCCAGGGGGTGATGGAGCTGGCTGGCGCCGCTGCATCGCCTGGGCCGGCCCGGGCGCTGGTGCTGATTGATGGCATCGTCACCACCGTGCTCGGCGGACTGCTGGTGGCCGAATGGCCCAGCGACAGCGTCTGGGCGATCGGCACCCTGCTGGGCGTGGGGCTGGGCATCTCGGCCATCAACCTGCTGACGAGCCCCAGGCCCGAGCCCGGCTGAGCTCACGCTGCATAGATCAATTGCTTGGAGGCCTCGATATCTGCCCGCACGTAGGGATTACACACAGCGTCAGCCATCACCAGATCCACCGGCTGGCCGGTGATGATCGAGATGCATGCGTAGCACCTTGTGCTGCCGGCAGGCGTCAGCAATGGCGTCCAGCTGGGGTTTAGCCAGGGCGAGACTCACAGGAGCCAGTCCAATCTGCCCAGTATCGGCGGCACTGGCGGTTTTGGCCTGCAGAGGCAAGTGTGGCCAGGCCGAAGCCGCAAGGGGTGGGAGCAGCGCTGCCAGCGACTGCCTGGATTGAGGCGTTCAGGCGAAGGCCAGAGCCGGAGTCGAACCACACAGGGATATGACGTCAGCCCTGGTCCTCAGTCAGCCTCAGAACGGTGATCCTGCCTGAGTCGGATAGAGCAACGCACTAATGCCAACCGCCATGAGATCTTGGATCACTACACCCCCCGGCGGCACGTGTCATCCTCAAAGCGCCGCCCAGCCCTTCCCATGCGCGATGCCGGGTTCGAACCAGCGACATCCTGCTTGTAAGGCAGGCGCTCTACCGCTGAGCTAATCGCGCGTGGGCATGACGCTACCGCAACTCGGCCGGCTCTCCGGAGCGCCCGCAGCCGCATTTCGAGGGCCTCGCCGGCGGCGGCGACGCCGGCCGCCCTCCCGCCTGCAGCGGCTGCGCTGGCGTCTGGAAGCCCTGCTGGTGCGGCTGTTGCTGGCCCTGCTGCAGGGCCGCCGCCACGGCACCATGCGGCGCGGCATCCGGATCGCCTGCGGCGTGGCCGCGCCCGCGCTGGCGCCCCGGCTGCAGACGGCCAACGCCAACCTGGAGCGCGTCTACGGCAGCCAGCTGAGCCAGGCCCAGCGGCAGCGGCTGGCGGCCCGCTCGCTGCAGAGCTTCTTTCTCTCCTGCCTGGAATCGATCATCCAGCCGGTGAACCCCGAGCGCATCACGGCCGAGGGCGAGGGGCTCTCGGAGCTGCTGGCCACCCATCAGCGCGGTGAGGCCCTGATCGTGGGCTCACTGCATCTGGGCTGCTGGGATCTGGCCCTGCGCTGGCTCAGCGAGCGGCTCGACAACCTCGCCGTGATCTACAGGCCCGCCCACAACCCCCACGCCGACGCCCTGCTCAACGCCGCCCGCAGTGCCAACAGCCACTGCCGCTGGATCTCCCAGTTCGATGCCCGCGGCATCCTGCAGAGCCTGCGGGATGGCTGCGGCCTCGTGGTGATGACCGATCTCTACAGCCAGCGCAGCCCATGGCAGGTGGACGTGCTGGGCCTGGCCACCCGCTTTGCCACGGGCCCGGTGAGCCTCTCCCAGAAAACCGGCGCGCCCCTGTTCCCCGTGGCCCACGTGCGCGACGACGACGGCCGCTTCCGGCTGATCTGCGGCCCAGCGCTGCGTCCGGGGCAGGGGCCCGAGGCCCTGGCCGCCCAGGCCCAGGCCCTGAGCCGCTGGCACGAGGGCTGGATCCAGGCCTACGCCGAGCAGTACTACTGGATCAACCGCCGCTGGCGGCCCGGCGATGGCAGTGGCGACCGGCTGCGCCAGCTGCCGCCACCGGCGGCCCGGGCCCTGAAGCCCTGATGGCCAGCGGCCGCAGCCACGACCGTGCCACCTGGCTGCTGGCCCTGCCCTTTGCGCTGCTGTGGGCGCCGGCCCTGGGCCTGGCGGGGCTGGGCACCGCCGGGCTCTGCTTCCTGGTGGGTGGCCTGCTGCTCTCCCCCGACCTCGACACGCGCTCCAACGCCACCCGCCGCTGGGGCCCCCTGAAGCTGCTCTGGTGGCCCTACCGCAAGGGGCTGGCGCACCGCTCGATGCTCTCCCACAGTCCGCTGCTGGGAACGGCCGGCCGCCTGGCCTACCTGGCCCTGCTGGCCCTGGGTCTGGCGGCCCTGCTCAGTCCGTTCGGGGCGCCCTCGCCCGCGGAGCTGCTGGGCTGGGCCGGGGTGCTCTGGGGCACTCAGCGGCCCCTGCTGGTGTGTGCCCTGGTGGCCCTGGAGGCCAGCAGCTGGCTGCACCTGATCCAGGATGGCGACCCGATGCCGCGGCTG
This sequence comes from Paraciimarium castrense LEGE 11436, assembly GCF_056633055.1. Classification (NCBI taxonomy): domain Bacteria; kingdom Bacillati; phylum Cyanobacteriota; class Cyanophyceae; order Synechococcales; family Prochlorococcaceae; genus Paraciimarium; species Paraciimarium castrense. Next base: position 5,343 of record NZ_JBSJOW010000007.1, read on the forward strand.
CCCCGGCCGCTGCGCCGCCGCGGCCGCTGAGGCCCGGGCGGCCCCCTGTCCCCTTGCCGAGGCCCTGGCCGATGCCCGCCGATCCCAGCCTCAATGCCCTGGCCGAGCTGATCGCCGTGGTGGCCCAGCTGCGGGATCCCGATGGCGGCTGCCCCTGGGACCTGGAGCAGACCCACGCCTCCCTGCTGCCCTACGTGCTGGAGGAGGCCCACGAGGTGGCCGATGCCATCCGCCACGGCGATGACGATCATCTGAGCGAGGAGCTGGGCGACCTGCTGCTGCAGGTGGTGCTGCACGCCCAGATCGCCAGGGAGGCGGGGCGCTTTGATCTGGAGGCGATCGCCCGGGGCCTCAGCGCCAAGCTGATCCGCCGCCACCCCCACGTGTTCGCCGGCGCCGAGGCCAAAGACAGCGCCGCCGTGCGGGCCAGCTGGGCGGCGATCAAGGCCGCCGAACGGCCGCAGCAGTCGGCCAGCCCGGTGAGCGAGCGGCTCGGCCCCAAGGTGCGCAGCCAGCCGGCCCTGGCCGGTGCCATGGCCATCTCCAAGCAGGCCGCCGCCGCCGGCTTCGAGTGGGACGACCTCAGCGGCGTGTGGGAGAAGGTGCACGAGGAGCTCGACGAGATGAAGGAAGCCGTGGCCAGCGGCGACCGGGCCCATGCCCAGGAGGAGCTGGGCGATGTGCTGTTCACCCTGGTGAACGTGGCCCGCTGGTGCGGCATCGACCCGGAAGCCGGCCTGGCCGGCACCAACCACCGCTTCCTGGATCGCTTCTCCCGCGTGGAAGCCGCCCTCGGCGGCGACCTCGGCGGGCGCAACATCCGCGAACTGGAGGGGCTGTGGCAGCAGGCCAAGGCGGCGATCCGGGCCGAGGCGGCAGCCGCCCAGGCGGCCTCAGCTACTCATCCGGCAGGTTCGGGCGGCCCTGGCGCCGCAGCTTGATCGCCCCCCGCTGCTTCTTCGCCGCCAGGCGCCGCTCCACCGAGCCGCGGCTGGGCCGGGTGGGGCGCCGGGGCGGCGGCGGCGGCCGCAGCGCCTCCTGCAACTGCGCCACCAGGCGCCGCTGGGCCGCCACCCGGTTCTGCCACTGGGAGCGGTGCTCACTGGCCGCCACCACCAGGGCACCCTCCACCAGCCGCCCCTCCAGCCGCCGCAGCGCCCGCGCCCGCAGCGCCGCCGGCAGCGCCTGGGAGGCCGCCAGATCGAACACCAGCTCCACCCGCGAATCGGTGGTGTTCACGTTCTGCCCCCCCGGGCCCGAGGAGCGCGAGAAGCGCCAGCGCAGCTCCGCCGCCGGAATCAGCACCGCCGGCGTCACGCGCAGATCACCACCGGGCAGGTCGCTGGCCATGGTCTGAGCCTGCCACGGGCCTGGAAGCGCGCTGTGCAAGCGTACGGATCAGCTTTCCGCAGCACGCCCTGCCCCCATGGCCCCCTCCCCCGGCTGGATCGATGAGGTCTACGACGGTGTGCGCTATGGCCTGGCCGGCCGGGTGATCGCCGAAACCGATTCGCCCTACCAGCGCATCACGATCATCGAGAGCGAGCGCTACGGCAAGGGCCTGCTGCTCGATGGCTGCTGGATGACGGCCGAGCGCCAGGAACGGCACTACCACGAAGCCCTGGTGCATCCGGCCCTCTGCGGAGCCCGGAGCCTGGAACGGGTGCTGGTGATCGGCGGCGGCGACGGCGGCACCGCCCGCGAGTGCCTGCGCCACCCCGGCGTGGGCCAGCTCGACATGGTGGAGATCGATGGCCAGGTGGTGGCCTGGAGCCGCGAGCACCTGCCCAGCCTCGGCGGCGGCTGCTGGGATGACCCCCGCTTCCAGCTCACGGTGGGCGATGGCATCGCCTGGGCCGCAGCCGCCCCGGACGCCAGCTACGACGTGGTGATCGTGGATGGCTCCGACCCCGCCGGCCCGGCCGAGGGACTGTTCAACCGCGCCTTCTTCCAGCACTGCCGCCGCATCCTCAGGCCCGGGGGCGTGTTCGCCACCCAGAGCGAATCGCCGGAGGCCTTCCGCGCGGTGCACCTGGAGATGGTGCAGGTGCTGCGCCAGGTGTTCGGCCATGCCGATCCCCTCTATGGCTGGGTGCCGATGTACCCGAGCGGCTGGTGGAGCTGGACCTTTGCCGCCACCGACGGCCGTCGCTATCTGCAGCCGGATCCCGCCCGTGCCGCGGCCGTGGTCGATGGCTGTGAGATCTGGAGCCCCCGCTGGCAGCGCGGCGCCTTCGAGGCGGTGCCGGCGGCGATCGAGCGGGCCCTCAACGCCTGAATCCCACCGCCATGGCCTCCCTCCCCCTGTTTGACACCGACGGCGCCATCTACATGGCGGGCCGCCGCGATCCAGCCGGTTGCCGCGTCGGCCTGTTCGGGGTGCCCTACGACGGCACCACCTCGTTCCGCCCCGGCACCCGCTTCGGGCCGGCGGCGATCCGGGAGGTGAGCAGCGGCCTCGAAACCTATTGCCCCCAGCTTCACCTGGATCTGGAAGATCTCGCCTTCGCCGATCTGGGGGCTGTGGAGATTCCCTTCGGCAACCCCGAGCCGGTGGTGGCCGCCGTGCGCCGGGCCACGCAAGCCGTGCTCGAGCTGGGGCTCAAACCCCTGATGCTGGGCGGTGAGCACTCGATCAGCTCGGGCGCCGTGGCGGCCGTGGCCCAGCGGCATCCAGAGCTGGCCCTGGTGCAGCTCGATGCCCACGCCGACCTGCGCCAGGAGTGGCTGGGCGCCCGCCACAGCCATGCCTGCGCCATGCGCCGCTGCCTGGAGGTGCTGCCCAGCGGCCAGCTGCTGCAGATCGCCATCCGCAGCGGCACGCGGGAGGAGTTCAGGGAGCTCAGCAGCAGCGGCCGGCTGGTGGCGATCGAGCGGATGGCCGAGGCCCTGCGGCCCCTGCGCGGCCGGCCCCTCTACCTCACCGTGGACCTCGACTGGTTTGATCCGGCGGTGATGGCCGGCACCGGCACCCCCGAACCGGGCGGCTTCCACTGGCCCGATTTCGCTGCCCTGGTGGAGGAGCTGCGCCAGCACCAGCTGGTGGGCGCCGACGTGGTGGAACTGGCCCCCCAGCTCGACCCCAGCGGCGTCAGCAGCGTGCTGGCCGCCAAGGTGACCCGCAGCCTGCTGTTGCTGCTGGGTGCTCAGTAGCAGCAGGTGCCGCTGGTGCGCTGCTCGCGCAGGCGCTGGTGCTGCTGGCCGATCAGCTGCACCGCCAGGGTGGGGTGGTTGTGCAGCAGGTTGAGGAAGCCGAGGCGGTCCAGCCGCAGGATCTCCACCGGCGTGCGGGCCAGGGCGTCACTGCGGTGGATGCCGTCGCCCCACACGATGTCCTGGTAGCTGAACATCTCCCCCGGCCTGTAGCTGAGCCGCTCTCCGGACGGGCCCTGCACCTCCACGATGCCGCGGCGCACGCCATAGATGGAATCGGCCGGCGCCCCGACGCCATACACCTTGGCTCCCGTGGGCAGGGTCACCACCTCACAGTCGGCATGGGCCGCCATCAGGGCAATCGGGGCGGTTTGAGGAGCGGTGGCGATCAACGGGGTGGTCAGCGGGCGGGGTGAATCAATCTATTTTGATCGTCTCCTTGGCATCAAGGAGTGTCGAAGACAGCAAGATGTGCTCCACCGAACGATCTTTCGATTTCGTTCAGCATTGTGGCAGCAACGCCTCCAGGCTCAGCTGCTGGCTGCCGCCGAACATCGAGGCCCCCCCGAACACTGACTCATCCGCGACTGACTCATCCGCGACTGACTCATCCGCGACTGACTCATCCGTGAAGGTTGGGTCATCGCTGCAATCGATGGCATCGCCTCGGCCCCTGTCCCCTTCCATGGCGAGGGTGCCTCGGCCATACCCAACCTGTGTCGGCCCTTTGAGAGAGGCCAAGGCCAGAGCGTCGGTGGAAATCCGGGAGTTCGGAACGGCGTTCGCATCGGCCCGGTGATCCTGACGGTCCCCGAGGGGCAGCTGCGGCGGCCGGGCCGTCCAGTGATGGCACCACAGCTCGGAGGAGTAGGCGGAATGGATCGCCAGCCGCCTCAGATGGCACCAGCCCGCAGCGGCTCCGGGAGCGGAGACGCAATGGCGGCAACTGCGGCAGCTGGGACGATGACCCATCAAGGGAATTTCTTGAGGGTACAAAGGTAATGACATCGGGCCGGAGCGGCCTGGGTGGAACCCGAATCTCCGGATTGTCTTCGGAGCTGGGCTGCGTCACAGCCAGGCTGCTGAAGTGCGGCCATAACCTCAAGGCCCCGCTGTGCTCCTGGTGGAACTGCTGCGCACCCCTCTCCACGCTGTGATTCAGGCCGCAGGGGGCCGGCTGGTGCCCTTCGCCGGCTGGGAGATGCCCGTGCAGTTCTCGGGCCTGGTGGCCGAACACCAGGCGGTGCGGCAGCGCTGCGGGGTGTTCGACATCTCCCACATGGGGGTGCTCACCCTGCGCGGTGACGGCGCCAAGGATGCCCTGCAGGGCCTCGTGCCCACCGACCTGTTCCGCATCGGCCCCGGCGAGGCCTGCTACACGGTGCTGCTCAACCAGACCGGCGGCATCCGCGACGACCTGATCGTCTACGACCGGGGCCGCCAGGCTGACGCCGCCGCTGAGACCTGCGATGAGTTGGTGCTGGTGATCAACGCCGCCTGCGCCGCTGAGGACACCGCCTGGATCCGCAGCCAGCTCGAACCCCAGGGCATCAGCATCACCGACCGCAAGGGCGACGGCGTGCTGCTGGCCCTGCAGGGCCCGGAGGCCCAGGCGCGCCTGGAGGCCCTGAGCGGCATCAGCCTGGACAGCCTGCCCCGCTTCGGCCACCGGGAACTGACCCTGGCGGGCTGCACCGCCTTCGTGGGCCGCACCGGCTACACCGGCGAAGACGGCTTCGAGCTGCTGGTGCCCGGCGAGGTCGGCCCGGCCCTCTGGCAGCAGCTGGTCGAGAGCGGCGTCACCCCCTGTGGCCTCGGCGCCCGCGACACCCTGCGGCTGGAGGCCGCCATGCACCTCTACGGCCAGGAGATGGACAGCGCCACCAGCCCCCTGGAGGCCGGCCTGGGCTGGCTCGTGCACCTGGAGATGCCGAAACCCTTCGTGGGCCGCGAGGCGCTGGAGCGCCAGAGCGCCGCCGGGGTGAGCCGCCGCCTGGTGGGCCTGAAGCTGCAGGGCCGCGCCATCGCCCGCCACGGCTACCCGGTGCTGCGGGATGGAGAGCCGGTGGGGGAGGTCACCAGCGGCACCTGGTCGCCCAGCCTGGGCGAAGCGATCGCCCTGGCCTACGTGCCCACGGATGCCGCCCGCCCCGGCACCGAGCTGGCCGTGGAGATCCGCGGCAAGGCCGCACCGGCCCTGGTGGTGAAGCGGCCCTTCTATCGGCGCTAGGCGCCGCTGCCGAACTGGGCGGTGAGCTGGGCCAGCAGAGCGGCTGAGCGCTCGGGGTGGCCCTTCACCTGCAGTTCGCCGGAGCCAGGCCAGAAGTTGATCATCTCGCCGGCCTCGAGCCGAAACACCTCAAACACCCCCTCGTGGCTCCAGTGGCCAGGGAGTTCCAGGGCAGCCACGTGGGCCTTGAGCGCATCCAGCGAACCGGAAAAGTGCATGGAGCAGCAACGCAGCGAGCCGCCTGCATGCTGCCCCATCCGGGCGGCCCCGGCTGCTGCAGACCAGGGGCCGCCCGACCGGATGGGAAAATCGCCGATTGCTCAGGGATCTTCGGCATGCGCAGCCACGGGTGCGGCGACCTGCTCCAGAACGTCAGCGGCCAGGAGGTGCAGCTCTGCGGCTGGGTGGACCGGCGCCGCGACCACGGCGGTGTGATCTTCATCGACCTGCGCGACCGCAGCGGCACGGTGCAGATCACCGTGGACCCCGACCAGGGGGCTGAGGCCTTCGCCGCGGCCGAGCACCTGCGCAACGAAACCGTGATCCAGGTGAGCGGCCGGGTGCGGCAGCGGCCGCCGGAATCGGTCAACACCAAGCTGGCCACCGGCGCGGTGGAGGTGCTGGCAGGCGCCATCACCGTGCTCAACAGCGTCAAGGCCAACCTGCCCTTCCCCGTGTCGGTGCACGACGAGGAGAACACCCGCGAGGAGCTGCGCCTGCGCCACCGCTATCTGGATCTGCGCCGCGAGCGCATGAACGGCAACCTGCGCCTGCGCGCCCGCACGATCCAGGCCGCCCGCCGCTTCCTGGAGGAGCAGGGCTTCATCGAGGTGGAAACGCCGGTGCTCACCCGCTCCACCCCGGAAGGGGCCCGCGACTACCTGGTGCCGTCACGGGTGTGCGGCGGCGAGTGGTTCGCCCTGCCCCAGTCGCCCCAGCTGTTCAAGCAGCTGCTGATGGTGGGCGGCATCGAGCGCTACTACCAGGTGGCCCGCTGCTTCCGCGACGAAGACCTACGCGCCGACCGCCAGCCGGAATTCACCCAGCTGGACATCGAGATGAGCTTCATGGGCCAGGAGCAGATCCTGGAGCTCAACGAGGCCCTGATCAGCGCCATCTGGCAGGCCGTCAAGGGCGTCGAGCTGCCCCGGCCCTTCCCGCGCCTCAGCTGGCACGAGGCCATGGAGCGCTACGGCACCGACCGGCCCGACACCCGCTACGGCATGGAGCTCACCAACGTGAGCGATCTGGTGGCCGACATGGGCTTCAAGGTGTTCTCCGGCGCCGTGGCCGCTGGCGGCGCCGTGAAGTGCATCGCCGTGCCCGGCGGCAATGACGCCATCAGCAACGTGCGCATCAAGCCGGGCGGCGATGTGTTCAGCGAAGCCCAGAAGGCCGGCGCCGGCGGCCTGGCCTTCATCCGCGTTCGCGAAGGCGGCGAGATCGACTCCATCGGCGCCATCAAGGACAACCTCAGCGAGGACAAGAAGGCCGAGCTGCTGCGGCGCACCGGTGCGGAACCCGGCAGCCTCATCCTGTTCGGCGCCGGTGACACGGCCACGGTGAACAAGGCCCTCGATCGCGTGCGCCAGTTCCTGGCCCGCGAGCTGGAGCTGGTGCCGGCCGAGCGGAACAACAGCAGCTGGAACTTCCTCTGGGTGGTGGATTTCCCGATGTTCGAGTTCAACGCCGCTGAGAACCGCCTCGAAGCCCTGCACCATCCCTTCTGCGCCCCCAACAGCGCCGACCTAGGCGACGACCCCGCCGCCTGGGCCACCACCCTGCCCGGCGCCCGCGCCCAGGCCTACGACCTGGTGCTCAATGGCCTTGAGCTGGGCGGCGGCTCCCTGCGTATCCACGATTCGGCCCTGCAGCGCCAGGTGCTGCAGACGATCGGCCTGCCCCTGGAGGAGGCCGAGCGCCAGTTCGGCTTCCTGATGGAGGCCCTCGACCTGGGCGCCCCGCCCCACGGAGGCCTGGCCTACGGCATCGACCGCATCGTGATGCTGCTGGCGGGGGAGGAGTCGATCCGCGACACCATCGCCTTCCCCAAGACCCAGCAGGCCCGCTGCCTGATGACCCAGGCGCCCGCCGGGGTGGCCGACCAGCAGCTGCAGGAGCTGCACGTGGCCAGCACCTGGGTGGAGGAGCAGGCCGAGGCGGCCGGCTGATCCAGCTGGCGGCGGGCTGAACCGGGCTGCGAGCCAGCAGATCCGCCGCAGATCGGCTGCAGATTGGCCGCAAATCGGAAGCAAAGCAGCCGAATCCTGGAGCCAGGCCGCCCCCGTGACAACGGTGGTGGGGATCCGAGCGCCGTCCTTGACCCAAGCCAAGGCCACCACCGACCCGATCCGGCTCTACCTGCAGGAGATCGGCCGTGTCGGCCTGCTGCGCCAGGAGGAGGAGATCCTGCTGGCCCGCCAAGTGCAGGAGCGCGAGCAGCTCCTGGGCCACAGGGGCGACGGGGTCCTGGAGGACTGGGCCGAGCGCTGCGGGCTGAGCCCCACCGACCTGCGCCAGGCCCTGCGCCGCGGCAGCCGCGCCAAGGCGCGCATGCTGCAGGCCAACCTGCGGCTGGTGGTGGCCGTGGCCAAGAAGTACCAGCGCCGGGGCCTGGAGCTGCTGGATCTGATCCAGGAGGGCACCCTCGGGCTGGAGCGGGCCGTGGAGCGCTTCGATCCGCGCCGGGGCTTCCGCTTCAGCACCTACGCCTACTGGTGGATCCGCCAGGGCATCACCCGGGCCCTGGCCAGCCAGAGCCGCACGATCCGGCTGCCTGTGCACATCACCGAGAGCCTCAACAGGATCCGCACCAGCCAGCACCAGCTCACCCTGGAGCTGGGCCGCGCCCCCAGCCTCCAGGAGCTGGCGGCCGCCGTGGGCCTCGATGTGGCGCGGCTGCGCAGCACCCTTGCCCACATCCCGCGGCCCGTGTCCCTGGAGGGTCGGGTGGGCGGCCAGGCCGACACGCCCCTGGTGGATCTGCTGGAAGACGGCCACGCCACCCCGGAGCAGGCCCTCACCCGGGAGCAGCTGCACGCCGATCTGGAAGCGCTGCTGGAGCAGCTGAGCGGCCGCGAGGCCACGGTGATCCGCCAGCGCTTCGGGCTCGACGACGACACCCCCCGCACCCTGGCCGAGATCGGCGAGCAGCTGCGGCTCTCGCGCGAACGGGTGCGTCAGATCGAGTCGCGGGCCCTGCTGAAGCTGCGCCAGCCCCAGAACCGCTGCCGCGTGCGCGATTACCTCGGCTGCCTGGACGGTGGCCCCTGAGGCGAGCTCGAGGCTGCCCGCGGAGCCGGGAGCGCCACGGCCGCCAATAGGCTAAAACGGAGTTACTTCGCTTAAGCAGCCATGGTTGCCACCGCCCCCCGCATCGACATCGGCATTCCCGAGGCCCAGCGCCTGGAGATCGCCGAGGGCCTCGGCCGCGTGCTCGCCGACACCACCGTGCTCTACGCCAAGACCCACGGCTTCCACTGGAACGTCACCGGGCCGATGTTCAACACCCTGCACCTGATGTTCATGGAGCAGTACACCGAGCTGTGGAACGCCCTCGACGTGATCGCCGAGCGCATCCGCGCCCTCGGCCTGCCCGCCCCCTTCGGCGCCTCCACCTACGGCGGCCTCTCCTCCATCTCCGAGAGCGACGGCGTGCCCGCCGCCCTGGCCATGGTGAGCGAACTGGTGCAGGGCCATGAGGCCGTGGCGCGCACCATCCGCGGCGTGTTCGTGATCGCCGATGGGGCCAACGACCAGCCCACCGCCGACCTGCTCACCCAGCGGCTGCAGATCCACGAGAAGACCGCCTGGATGCTGCGCAGCCTCCTGGAAGACTGATCCTGCCGGTGCGGCATCGGACCGGCGGAACCCGGCCGGTCGGTGCTGGGTGAACGGAACGGCCTCGGTAGATTGGGTGGTCAGTCAGGTGCCCCATGCCTTCGTCCCCCAACCCAGCCCGACACGCACCCAAGTTCGTGTTCGTGACGGGCGGTGTGGTGTCGAGCATCGGCAAGGGCATCGTGGCGGCCAGCCTGGGGCGGCTGCTCAAGAGCCGCGGCTACAGCGTGTCGATCCTGAAGCTCGATCCCTACCTCAACGTGGATCCGGGCACGATGAGCCCCTACCAGCACGGCGAGGTGTTCGTCACCGAGGACGGCGCCGAGACCGACCTCGACCTCGGCCACTACGAACGCTTCACCGACACGGCCATGTCACGCCTCAACAGCGTGACCACCGGCTCCATCTACCAGGCGGTGATCAACAAGGAACGCCGCGGCGACTACAACGGCGGCACGGTGCAGGTGATCCCCCACATCACCCGCGAGATCCGCGAGCGCATCCACCGGGTGGCGGCCAACAGCGGCGCCGACGTGGTGATCGGTGAGATCGGCGGCACCGTGGGCGACATCGAATCCCTGCCCTTCCTGGAGGCCATCCGCGAGTTCCGGGGCGACGTGGGGCGCCAGGACATGGCCTACGTGCATGTCACGCTGCTGCCCTACATCGGCACCTCGGGCGAACTCAAGACCAAGCCCACCCAGCACTCGGTGAAGGAGCTGCGCTCGATCGGCATCCAGCCCGATCTGCTGGTGTGCCGCAGCGACCGCGCCATCAGCCCCGACCTCAAGGCCAAGATCGGCGGCTTCTGCGGCGTGCCGGAGCGGGCGGTGATCCAGGCCCTCGATGCCGACAGCATCTACGCGGTGCCGCTGGCGATGGAGCAGGAGGGCCTCTGCCGTGAGGTGCTCGACGTGCTCGGCCTGTCAGACCACGACAGCGACATGGCCCGCTGGCAGGAGCTGGTGACCAAGCTGCGCCATCCGGGCCCCGCCGTGAAGGTGGCCCTGGTGGGCAAGTATGTGCAGCTCAACGACGCCTACCTCTCGGTGGTGGAGGCCCTGCGCCACGCCTGCCTGGAGTGCGATGCCTCCCTGGATCTGCACTGGATCTGCGCCGAGCAGATCGAGGAGCGCGGCGCGGCCACCCTGCTCGCCGGCATGGATGCGGTGGTGGTGCCGGGGGGCTTCGGGCACCGGGGGGTGGACGGCAAGGTGGCGGCGATCCGCTGGGCCCGGGAGCAGCGGGTGCCCTTCCTGGGGCTCTGCCTCGGCATGCAGTGCGCCGTGATCGAGTGGGCCCGCAACGTCGCCGGCCTGGCCGGCGCCACCAGCGCCGAGCTCGACAGCGCCAGCCCCCATCCGGTGATCAACCTGCTGCCGGAGCAGCAGGACGTGGTGGACCTGGGCGGCACCATGCGCCTGGGCGTCTATCCCTGCCGCCTCACCCCAGGCACCATGGGCCAGCGCCTCTACGGCCAGGAGGTGGTGTATGAGCGGCACCGCCACCGCTATGAGTTCAACAACGCCTACCGCAACCTGTTTCTCGATTCGGGCTACAGGATCAGCGGCAGTTCCCCGGACGGCCGCCTGGTGGAACTGGTCGAGCTGCCGGACCACCCCTTCTTCACCGCCTGCCAGTACCACCCGGAGTTTCTCTCCCGGCCCGGCAAGCCCCATCCCCTCTTCCGCGGCCTGGTGGAGGCCGCCCAGCTGCAGCACAGCCAGAAGGACTCCCCGGCCGCTGCAGACAGGCTGGAAGCTCCGGTGGCCTCCTGAGCGGATGCTCCACAGCGGCAGAGAGCTTGGCTGAGCGGACGGGTCAGAGCCGCTTGAGCGAGTCGGTCTTGTCCTTGAACTCACCCAGCAGCAGCTGCAGGTAGGTGACCTTGCGCAGCTTGATGTTGGCCGTCAGTGACATCCCCACCTGCAGCGGCAGTTCATTGCCGGACTTCAGCTGCAGCTGCTGGTCCTGGAGCTTGATCACCGCCGGGAAGCGGTAGTTGGGCTTTTGCTCCTCCGGCGGCAGCGCATCGGAGCCGATCGAAGCCAGCGTGCCGTTCAGCACCCCGAAGTCCGAGGAGGGAAAGGAATCGATGCTGATGTCCACCGGCTTGCCCACCCGCACGAAGCCGATGTCGGCACTGTCGATCTCCACCTTCGCCTCGAGTTCATCGAGGGGCACGATCTTCATCACCGGCTCACTGCCCTGGGCCACGAAACCAGGGCCCGTGGGCTTGAGGTCAAACACCAATCCGTCCACCGGAGAGCGCACGTCCTGATAGCGGATGTTCACCTTCGACTCCGTCAGGCGGCTGCGCAGCTCTGAGAGCTCCACCTCCAGCTCTGACACGGATTGCTTGAGGATGGCCACCTGGCGCAGGCGGTCCACCTTGGTCTTCTCGAGGTCGCCCTCCACTTCGCGGGTCTGGTTGCGCTGCTGCAGGTACTCCAGTTCGGGCACAGCGCCCACGGCCTGCAGCGACTCCAGCCGGGCCAGCACCTGGCGCTGCAGCTCAAGGTTGCGCCCCAAGACCTGCTGCTCGGTGTCGTTGAGAGCGAGATAGCGCTGCAGCTCAAGCTGCTTCAGGGCGAACTGCTGCTCCTTCGACTGAATCGACTCCAGAAGGCTGTCGCGTCGGTCGAGGGTGGTTTCGTTATCGAGGCGCAGCAGCACCTGCCCCTTGCTCACCCGCTCCCCTTCCTTCACCAGCATGGTGTCGAGCACACCGCCCACGGGCATCTGCACCGTCTGTACGTCGCCAATCGGCTCAAGCTTGCCCTGAGCGATCACCACCTCCTCCGTCTGGGCCAGGGCCAGCCAGGCCAGGGCAAAACCCGTGGTGCCGATCAGGGCCCAGGTGATCGCGCGCGCCATGAAGCGCGACTGCTGCAGCACCATGCCCTCATGGCCGCTCCTCACCCGCTGTTCGAGGGCGTTCTGGCCGGCCCTCACCAGGGAGGAAGCCCGTGGCACCAGAGCCGACTCAGCCGACTTGGCGGGGGTTGGGGTTGGAGAGTGCTCTGGGGTCACGAGGCCTCCTGCTGGCGGTAGAGCGCGTAGTAGCGCTCACGTTGCTCGATCAGCTGGTCGTGGGTGCCTGTCTCCACCACAGCCCCATCCTGGAGCATCACGATCAGATCAGCCCGGCGGATGGTGGAAAGGCGGTGGGTGATGAAGAACACCGTGCAGTGGCGGAGGTTCTCCAACAGGTTGTCGCAGACACGCCGCTCGGTGTCGTAGTCGAGGGCGCTGGTGGCCTCATCGAGCACCAGCAGCTTCGGGCGCGACAGCAGGGTACGGGCCAGGGCGAGGCGCTGCCGTTGGCCCCCGGAGAGGCCGGCGCCGCGCTCGCCCACGTTGGCGCTGTAGCCACCAGGCAGTTCCATGATGAAGTCGTGGGCGCAGGCCAGCCGGGCGGCCTCCACGATGGCATCGCTGCTGGCATCGGGATCGGTGAGGGCGATGTTCTCAGCCACGGAACCGCTGAACAGCAGGGGCTCCTGGGGCACGATGCCGATCTGGCGGCGCAGCGAGTAGAGCTCCACCTTGTCGATGTCGTAGCGGTCGATCAGGATCTTGCCCTCATTGGGCGAGTAGAGCCGGGTCAGCAGCTTCATCAGGGTGCTCTTGCCGCTGCCGCTCTGACCCACCACTCCCACGAACGTGCCGGCCGGAATCTGCAGATCCACGTGTCGCAGCACCGGTGGCGAGCCCGGTTCAAAGCTGAACGTCACATCCCGGAATTCAACGTCGCCACCAATCGGCGGCAAGGGGATCTTCTGTTTGTCGGCCTCGTTGGATTCCTCCGGAGTGTCCACCACATCAGCCAGGCGCTCGAAGGACACCTTCAGCTCCTGAATGTTCTGCCAGATGGAGGAAAGGCGCAGCAATGGCTGGGTGACATAACCGGAAATGATGCGGAAGGCGATCAGCTGGCCCAGGCTCATCTCCCCTTTGAGCACCAGGCTGGCCCCCACCCAGAGCACCAGCAGCTGGGAGAGCTTCTGCAGCACCTGGGAGGTCTCCACCAGGGCGGTGCCGGTGATCGTCTTCTCGAAGCTGCGGGCGATGTAACGGGAGTAGAGGTCCTGCCATTTCCAGCGGCTGATCATCTCCACGTTCTGGGCCTTCACCGTCTGAATGCCGGTGAGCACCTCCACCAGGTGACTCTGGGTGCGGGCATTCTCCTCGGCCGCCTGGCGGTACTGGCGCCGGAACAGGGGCGCCCCCAGCACCGTGAGGCCAATCTGAATCGGCAGCACACAGAGGGCGATGAGGGTCAGCAGCCAGCTGTAGAACACCATCACCACGATGTAGATCACCGAAAAGGCGGTGTCCAGCAGGGTGGTGAGGGCCTGGCCGGTGAGGAATTCGCGGATGTTCTCGAGCTCGGCCACCCGGGTGCCCAGCTCGCCCACGGGGCGGCGGTCGAAGTAGCCCAGCGGCAGGCGCAACAGGTGATCAATCACCTCGGCGCCGAGCCGCAGGTCGATGCGGTTGGTGGTTTCGGTGAACAGGAAGGTGCGCAGGGCCCCGATCAATCCCTCCATCAGGGTCACCACCACCAGCGCCATGCCCAGCACCTGCAGCGTGTCGAGGCTGCGCTGGGCAATCACCTTGTCGATGATCACCTGGATCAGCAGCGGATTGGCCAGGCTGAACAGCTGCACCACGAAGGAGGCCACCAGCACCTGCAGCAGCAGGCCGCGGTAGCGCTTCAGGGAGGGCCAGAACCAGTTGAAGTTGAAGCGCTGGTCGGGGGTGCTGTTGCTGCGCTCCATCAGCAGCAGTTCAATGCCGTCCGGGAAGGTCGCTTCCATCTCCGATGGGACCACTTCCACCCAGCCATCCCGGGGCGAGGCAAGCACCAGCCCGCGGGCGTCGGAAGCCCGCACCAGCGCGAAGCCCCCCTTCCAGGGAACCAGGGCCGGCACCTGCAACCGCGTGCCCTGGGAGGCCGGCACCCGCACGCCACTCACGTGCAGGCCCATCAGGGCGCCGATGTTGCCGCACAGCTGCAGGTCAGGGGTCTGACCGCGGCGCAGCACGTCCCGCAGGATCTTCTCGATCGAGTCCCGCCGGAAGGGCAGCCGCAGCTCCATCGCCAGCATCTGGAAGCAGGCGAGGGTTTCCTCCAGGGGCCCACTGCCCCGCAGCAGGCGCAGCTCCGGCCTGGGCTGCTGCCCCAGGTCGAGACGGCTGGCCTGGGGGCCCTCGCCCGCACCCACGGGCACCAGGGCGGAGGAACCCTCCGTCCCAGGGTCAGCCTCGGCCCCTTCCAGATCCACCTCAGGGGCCACCGGATCGGCCAGGCTGGCCACCAGCGTCTCCGGCAGGGCGATCAACCGGGGCGGCAGCGGTGGCCTTGAGGCCGGCACTCCCAAGTGGGGGTCCAGGCGGGCACCCAGGGCCTGGCCGGGCAGGTTGGAGCTCGCAGCGAACAGCACCATCCCGGAGGGAAGCGCGGCCAGGGCGTCAGCCTCGGGAGCCACCAGCCTCGCCTCCGAGACCACCTGCCCATGGAGTTCCAGCAAGGACGACCCGCCCCTGGACTGACGCGCCAGCAGCCCGGCGAGCAGGTCCAGCAGTTCTGCCGTGAACAGCTCCGAGGCACACCAGGCCGCAAAGCTCGGCTGCTCGGCCAGGAGCTCCAGCACCAGTTGATCGGGCAGCACCAGGGCCTCCATGGCGGAGGCGGCACTCACCTCCTCGCAGGGAGCGGCCCGCAGCAGCGAGGCGAGTCCCACCAGGCTGCCGCGTCCGAGCCGGGCGCCACTGCGCAGGGCCCCCTGATCGCGCACCAGCAGGCGGGCCGTACCCTCCAGCACCAGCAACACCTCCGAGGGGATCAGGCTGTCGTGGCAGAGCGGCTCCCCCAGGGAGAAGCTGCGCCGCTGGCAGCCGTCCTGAAGACGGGCGATAGCCGCCTCGGAGAGGCCAGCGAAGGCTGTGTGCCGCTCGAGTTGTAATCCCTGGGGACTGGTGGTCATCTGGCCACCACCACGGCTTGCCTTGTCGTCTCGCGCAACTGGGCCAGGCGCGCGTCCACTTCTTCCTCCAGCCATTCGTCCAGCAGTTCCTGAATCATGGCGTCCGCCACCTCGTCGTCAAAACTGGCCGGTTGCAGAGACTCCAGCCTCACCAACAGCCACCACTCACCGATCGGGAACGGTTCGAGCACCACTCCAGGCCTGGCCGTGCGCAGGCGCTGCATCAGTTCGGGGTGGGCCTGGGCCAGGGGCACCGGACCGACGATCCCCCTGGTAGCGCGCTCAGGGCCCTCGGCATGGCTGGCGGCCAGTTCATCAAAACTCGATTCCCCCTCGCTGATCTGCAGGAACAGCTCCCGCGCCAGGTTGGCATCACCCGTGCGCAACAGGCTGTACACCACCTGATCGAGGCTGCCCTTTCTGGCCAGAAAGCGCGATTCCGCCTTGGCGGAGAACTGCTCCACGGAGTATTTCCACACCTTCACAGGGAACTGAAGCTGATACTCGATGTCGGCATCGCTGAGCAGCAGGGCCCGTTGCAGCTCGCTCAGCTGGGCATCGTCCTCAATGCCATTGTCCTGGCGGAACTGGGCCAGGGCCGCCTCCCGCTCCTCCTCGGTGAGCTCGATTGGAGCCAGCAGCTGCTCCAGCCGCTGCTGCCGCAGGAAGGGACGCAGCAGGCCATAGCGCGCCAGTGTGGGCAGATCCGGTGAACTCATCGACCCAGGCCTTGCAAACCTCACTGCATGCTGAACGACCGTCAGGCACCGTGTAGTGATTCTCTCACCAAGGGGATCGGCATCGAGCCCAAGGGCAGGCGCGAAGGCCCTCTCCCAGGCTGCCTAGTGTTGGTGGGTGTTGCGAGTGAGCTGATTTGGCGGTGTTTGTGGCCCCTGGCTCCCAGCCAGGCCCTGCCGCACTGCCAGTGGTGGAAACCTTCCACTCACTGCAGGGGGAGGGCCTTCACGCCGGCCGCAGCGCCTTTTTCATCCGCCTGGCGGGCTGCTCGGTGGGCTGCAGCTGGTGCGACACCAAGCACTCCTGGTCGGCAGCGGCCCATCCCAGCCAGGACGTGACGCTCCTGGCAGCAGAGGCCGCTCGGGCCGCGCTGGCAGGGGCCGCCTTCGTGGTGGTCACCGGCGGTGAACCGCTGCACCACAACCTCAGCCCCCTGTGCGGGGCACTCGCCCCGCTGGGGCTGCCTCTGCACCTGGAAACCAGCGGCGTGGATGCCCTCAGCGGCCAGTTCGACTGGATCACCCTCTCGCCCAAGGCCCACAGGCCACCGGCCGATGCCCTGCTGGGCGGCTGCCAGGAACTCAAGGTGGTGATCCACGACGAGCCGGACCTCAGCTTCGCGGCGGCCATGGCCCGGCGCGCCGAGGCCCTGGGCAACCGTCCGGCGCTGCTGCTGCAACCGGGCTGGCAGTCGGCCCGGGGGGAGGCGCTGGCCGTGGCCTTCGTGCGCCGCCAGCCCCAGTGGCGACTCAGCCTGCAGAGCCACAAGTGGCTCTCGATCCGCTGAACAGCCCAACAGCTGAACCGCTGATCCCTCGCTCTCCCTCCCCACCACGCTCCATGGCCAGCGCTCCGCCCCCCGCCAGCGACCCGGGCACCTCCCACCAGCCGGCCACGGCGATCGCCCTGCTCTCTGGCGGTCTTGATTCGGCCACCGCCGCCGCCCTGGCGATCGAGGCCGGTGAGCGGGTGATCGGCCTCTCCTTTGACTACGGCCAGCGCCACCGCCGCGAGCTGCAGGCCGCCAGCCGTATCGCCGCCGCCCTCGGCCTGAGCGAGCACCACACCCTGGAGGTGAACCTGGCCGCCTGGGGCGGCTCGGCCCTCACCGATCCAGGCCAGGCCATCCCCGGCGAGGGCGTGCAGGAGGGGGTGATCCCCAGCACCTACGTGCCGGGCCGCAACACCGTGTTCATCGCCCTGGGGCTGAGCCTGGCCGAGGCCCGCGGCGCCCGGCGCCTGGTGCTGGGGGTCAATGCCGTGGACTTCTCCGGCTACCCCGACTGCCGACCGGACTACCTGGACGCCTTTCAGAGCCTGGCGGATCTGGCCAGTCGGGCCGGGCGCCAGGGCCACGGCGTGAAGCTGTGGGCGCCGCTGGTGCAGTGGAGCAAGACCCGCATCGTGCAGGAGGCCCTGCGGCTGGGGATACCGATCGCCAGCACCTGGAGCTGTTACCAGGGCGAGGCGGAGCCCTGCGGGGTGTGTGACAGCTGCAGGATCCGCGATGCCGCCCTGGTCGAGGCCGGCCGCGCCGATCTGGCCGGGCGATGACCACGCCCCCGCCGCCCGACGGCTGGCAGCGGCGTGCCTTGCCCTGGCGGCCCCCCTGGGGCCTGGTGAACCAGCTGGCCTCCAGCCTGGGCGAGGCCGGGCTGGTGTGGCTCGATGGCGATGGCAGCCCCCTGGGCCGCTGGGCCACCCTGGCCCTGGAGCCCCTGGAGCAGCGCGAGTGCCGCGGCCTGCCCACAGAGCCCGGCAGCTCCGATCCCTTCGCCGCCCTCGCCGAGCTGCGGCGCCAGGGCGGCTGCTGGCTGGGCTGGCTGGGCTACGAGGCGGGGGCCTGGGTGGAGCCGGCGGACCACTGGCGGTCCCCGGACATGGCGGTGCTCTGGGCCGGCCGCTACGACCCGCTGCTGCGCTGGGATCTGCAGCAGCGGCGGCTGTGGCTGGAGGGGAGTGATCGCGGCCGGCTGGCCGCCCTGGAAACGCTGATCCAGGCTCTGCCTGCGCCGCGGGCCGGAGCCGACAACGACGAGCACGGCGATCTCCAGGCCCCCCGGCTCGACCCCCAACGCTGGCACTGGCACACCGAGCCCGAACGCTTTGCGAGCCAGGTGGCGGAGCTGCGGGAACGGATCGCCCAGGGGGATCTGTTCCAGGCCAACCTCACGGCCTGCCGCGAGGCCCAGCTGCCCGCCGCAGCTTCCCCCTTAGCCCTCTACGGGCGGCTGCGGCGCCACTGTCCGGCACCGTTCGCCGGCCTGGCGGTGCGCTGCCTCGGGCCCGGGGCCGAGGCGGTGCTGTCGGCCTCGCCGGAGCGCTTCCTGCAGCTCCAGGACGATGGGCGTGTGCAAACCCGGCCGATCAAGGGCACCCGCCCGCGCCATGCCCAGACGGAGGCCGATGCCGACGCCGCGGCCGAACTGATCACCAGCGCCAAGGACCGCGCCGAGAACGTGATGATCGTGGACCTGCTGCGCAACGACCTCGGCCGCGTCTGCCGGCCCGGCTCGATCGGCGTGCCCCAGCTGGTGGGGCTGGAGAGCTACCGGCAGGTCCACCACCTCACCTCCGTGGTGGAGGGAGAGCTGCGCCCCGGCACCAGCCTGGAGGAGCTGCTGCGGGCCTGCTGGCCAGGAGGCTCGATCACGGGGGCCCCCAAGCTGCGGGCCTGCCGCCGCCTGAACGGCCTCGAACCGGTGCCGCGGGGGCCCTACTGCGGCTCCCTGTTCCGGCTCGATGCCGCCGGCCGCTTCGACAGCAACATCCTGATCCGCAGCCTGATGCTGCGGGGCCAGCGGCTGCGGGCCCACGCCGGCTGCGGCATCGTGGCCGATTCCAGCCCCGCGGACGAGGCCAGGGAGCTGGCCTGGAAGCTCGACCCCCTGCTGGAGGCCCTGGCATGAGCAGCGGCGCGGCGGCAGCGGCGGCGATCGCCTGGATCGATGGACCTGGCGGGGGCCGCTGGGGCGCTCCGGGGCAGCTGAGCGTGCCGCTCTCGGAGCGGGGGCTGAACCTGGCCGATGGGCTGTTTGAAACGGTGCTGGTAGAGGGAGGCCGCCCGCACCTGCTGGAGGCCCATCTGCAGCGCTGGGGCCGGGGAGCGACGGTGCTGGGCCTGCCACCTCCGCCAGGGCTGGAGCGGGTGCTGGCCCTGGCGGCTGAGGCGATCAGCCGCAGCGGCATCCACACCGGAGCCCTGCGGCTCAACTGGAGCCGGGGCGATGGAGAGCGGGGCCTGGACCTGCCCGCGGCTGGGGCAGCCCGCTTCTGGCTGCAGCTGAGTCCATGCCGGCCCAGCTTTCACCCCGTTCGGGTGATCATCAGCCGGCTGGAGCGCCGCAATGCCAGCAGTGCGATCAGCGGCTGCAAGACCTTCGCCTATGGCGCCTCGGTGCTGGCCCGCCGCGAGGCCTGCGAGGCAGGCCAGGACGACGCCCTGCTGCTGAGCACAACCGGAGGGCTCTGCTGCGGCACCACGGCCAACCTGCTCGTGCGCCACGGGGAGCGCTGGCTGACCCCGCCGCTGGCGAGCGGCTGCCTGGCGGGGGTGATGCGCGCTCAGGCCCTGGCCCTCGGCCTGGCCCAGGAGGCCGGCGGGGCGATCGAACCAGCCCAGCTCCAGGCGGGCGCGCTGCTGCTCAACAGCCTCGGCTGCCGGCCGATCCAGAGCCTGGCGGGGCAGGAGCTGGGAGCGGTGCCGGAGGCTGAGCCGTTCTGGCGGCAGCTGTTGGGCGCAGGCTGAGCAGGCTGGAGACACCTGTCATAGGGTCTGCCCAACCATGGAGAGACCAGGTGAGGGTTGGAGTGGCGCGTCGGGGCACGGACCCCAGCCCCCGCCCCCAGCAGAGGGGTCGCGTCAGGCTGGCTCTGCCGGGCCTCACCCTGCTGCTGGGGCTGGGGCTGGCCGCCTGCGGTGGCGGCAAGGAAGTCGCCATTCAGAACGCCGAGGCGGGAGATGCCCTGGTGCAACTGGAGGGAACACGGGTGGACCTGGCTCTGGACTTCCAACCTGGCGTGTCCAACGGCCTCTACAAGGGAGCCGTGCGCCTGTTCGGCCCAGACCAGCCTGAGGCAGGAAGCCTGCTGGCCGTCAACGCCGTCTGCAGCCTTGAGGACACGCCTGGCTGGCCCCCCTACGACAATCTCTACGGCAGGTCCATCAAGGAGACTGCTGAGGCACGCGACCTCAGCGGCCAATCAAACTGGCAGATTCTCTATTACTTCGACGGAAAGGTAGAAGCAAGCGGCACGATCAAGCCCCAGCCATGGGCACAACGCTTGAAGGACAATCTCTGTCGCCGGGGCGACTTTAACGACAGCACGGCGCGCCAGGACGCGAACAACTGAACTGTCCCAGCTGTCAATGAAGCGCCAGGCCTCTGGAGAGATTCCGTAGCCATTCACACTGTTCCTACGGGCAGCCTCGCCTTTGATGCCAACGAAACAGGAATGACGCTGCGACTCCATGCCCAAAACACTCTTCAATATTGACCTCACCAAGTCCATGGACCAGCAGGAGATGCCGGGCCATAACCGCTGGCACCCTGACATTCCCGCAGTCGCGTCTGTCAACCCCGGTGAAGTCTTTCGCATTGAATGCAAGGACTGGACCGATGGCCAGATCAAGAACAACGATGACCCCAAGGACGTCGCCGATGTCAACCTGGAAGTGGTGCATGTTCTGAGCGGTCCGATCTGGGTCAATGGTGCTCAGCCAGGCGATATTCTCGTGGTTGACATTCTCGATGTAGGCGCTCTTCAAGGCGATGAATGGGGATTCAACGGGATTTTTGCCAAGGAGAATGGGGGTGGCTTTCTCACAGACCACTTCCCTAAAGCCTGCAAGTCGATCTGGGATCTGGAGGGGATCTACACCAGCTCCCGCCACATTCCCGGCGTGCGCTTTGCCGGCATCACCCACCCTGGCCTGATCGGCTGCGCCCCATCCCATGAGCTGCTGAAGGAATGGAACCGGCGTGAAACGGAGCTGGTGAACACAGCCCCCGATCGCCGCACCTACGGCGCAGGACTTTCCGGCAGCGAACCCGTGCTTGCGGCCCTGCCCAATCCCAACAGCGCCATCCTGGGCACCCTGCCTGCTGGCGACTTTGAGCGCGTGGCCCATGAGGCTGCCCGCACGGTTCCACCTCGAGAGCATGGCGGCAACTGCGACATCAAGAACCTCACCAAGGGCACCCGCATTTACTTCCCCGTCTATGTGGAAGGTGCCAAGCTCTCGATGGGAGACATCCACTTCTCCCAGGGAGATGGCGAGATCTCCTTCTGTGGCGCCATCGAGATGTCCGGCTACCTCGATCTGCATGTGGAAATCATCAAGGGTGGCGTGGAGAAGTATGGGATGGTCAATCCCATGTTCAAGACCAGCCCAGTTGAGCCCCACTTCACCGATTATCTGGTGTTTGAAGGGATTTCGGTGGATGAGTCCTCTGGCAAGCAGTATTACATGGATGTGCACATCGCCTACCGGAGAGCCTGCCTCAATGCCATTGAATACCTGAAGAAGTTTGGCTTCAGCGGCGAGCAGGCCTACATGCTGCTCAGCTGTGCTCCGGTGGAGGGTCGCGTCAGCGGCATTGTCGACATTCCCAACGCCTGCTGCACCCTCGCCATTCCCACTTCCATCTTTGAGCAGGACATCCTGCCCTGCTGATCTCTATCCAGTCCTGGGGATCTGTGCCCGCACGGGTCCCTCGACACCTACACCACACAACAAAGAGTGTCCATGCCCGTCTATGAATTCAGCTGCAGCGAAGGCTGTCAAGACTACGAAGTCTGGCGCAGCATTGAGTCGCGTCAGCTGAACACCGATTGCCCTGATTGCGGTGCAAAGGGTAGCCGCATCTTCAGTCCACCGATGACGCTCACAGGCTCCTTCAGGCTCAAGCAGGAAAGCAAGGAGCCGCGCCTGGTGAGCGGCCAACAACAGGCAGAACGGGCCGCTGAACGCAAGCCTCGCCTGCGGCAAAGCAGTACCCGGCCCTGGATGGTGAACCGCGGCTGTTGAGTTAGGTCGCTCAGACGGTGAGAAACTCCTGGACCACAGCATCGGAGAGTTGGTCTGTGGGACCGCTGGACACAATCCCGCCGCGCTGCATGGCGTAGTAGTAGTTGGACTGACGCACAAAGTGGAGATGCTGCTCCACCAGCAGCACACTGATCCCCGTCTCCTTCATGATGCGCTGCACGGCCCGCTCAATGTCCATGATGATCGAGGGCTGGATCCCTTCGGTGGGTTCATCCAGAAGCAGCAGCTTGGGTTTGCCCAACAGCGCTCGGGCAATGGCCAGTTGCTGCTGCTGACCGCCACTGAGATCACCACCCTTGCGACCCAGGAACTGCTCAAGGATGGGGAAGAGGTCAAAGACGAGGGGATCAATATGCCGATTTTTGCCTAAGCCGCCCGGAAGGGCCTCCATACCGAGCAGCAAGTTCTCCTTCACCGTGACCTGGGGGATGATGTCGCGTCCCTGGGAAACATAACCAATGCCAGCGCGGGCGCGCCGGTAAGGAGCCTCGGAGAGAAGCTGCTTGTCGCCATACTGGATGGAGCCAGATCGTTGCTGCAACAGACCGATGATGGTTTTGAGAAAGGTGGTTTTGCCAACACCATTCCTGCCGATCAAGCACACCATTTCCCCTTCAGGAACAGACAGGTCAACATCTCTGAGAATATGGCTCTGGCCATAGTAGACATTCAGATCTGAGACATGAAGAACGGGTTGGGCAGTCATGGATTTCGGTAGAGCCTGGAGAGGGGGGATGGGTTGAGGGGAATTAGTCTTCAGACTGACCGAGATACACTTCAATCACGCGCGGATCTTCTTTCACCTTATCCAAAGGGCCTTCCGTCAGGAGCTGGCCTTGGTGAAGAACGGTCACTGGTGCATTGAGATCTCGAATGAACTCCATATCGTGCTCAATCACCACCACGGTGTGATCACCAGCCAACGACTTGATCAACTCGGCAGTTCGCACTGTTTCTTCGTCAGTGAGGCCCGCCACCGGCTCATCCAGCAGCAGCACCTCGGGGGACTGGGCCACCAACATGCCAATAGCCAACCACTGCTTCTGGCCGTGGGAGAGGGAGCCCGCCTGATGGGTGGCAAAGGGTGCCAGGCCCACATAGTTCATGATGCGTTGTACTTCATCCTTCACGGACACAGGCAAGCGATCAATCAGCAAGTTAAACGCATTCTTATGGGGTGAAGCAGAGAGCTCAAAGTTGCGTTGAACCGTCAGGTTCTCAAACACGCGGGGAGTCTGAAACTTGCGACCAATGCCATCACGAGAGATTTGCTGCTCAGAAAGACCGATCAGGGATTGACCTCGAAAGCTCACCGTACCCTTGGTGGGGCGTACCTTGCCGGTGATGACATCAAGGAAGGTCGTCTTTCCTGCACCATTAGGTCCAATAATCGATTTAAGCTCGCCCTTCATCAAGGTGAGGCTTAGGTCTGTAAGCGCATAGAAGCCATCAAAGCTAACGCTCACATCCTTGAGTTCGAGGAGAGGATTGGTCATCGGCGGAAACGAGAATGGGATGGGTGGATTCCTGGCTGGATCGCATGGGAATGCAGGAACTCAAGAGATATCTTCAAGAGCGGCCACCTCCTCATCAAGCTGCGGATAGGTACGCGCCATCGGTGCAATGCCGAAAGCAGCCAACAGCCGGCTGAAGCCACCACCTGTAAACCATCCATAGATGCCATCAGGCATCAAGACCACCACAAAGATGAACAAGCCACCTTGCACAAACAACCAGAACTCAGGAAGGGCCTCACTCACCAGACTTCTGAGGTAATTAACCAGGATCGCCCCAATAATCGGACCCACTAAAGTTCCCCTGCCTCCGACGGCAACCCAGATCACCATCTCAATGGACGTTGAAATGGTCATGAACTGGGGAGAAACAATCCCAGTCTGCACAGTGTAGAGCGCACCTGAGACTCCACAGAGAGCACCAGCTACAACAAACACGATGGTCTTGAAGGGGACCGGATTAAAGCCCCCAAATCTTAGTCTTTGCTCATCGTCTCGGATGGCAATCAACGCATCACCAAATCGGCCATTAGTGAAATATCTGCAGATTAGGAAGGCAACCGGGATCAAGAGCACTGTGAGTCTGTAGAACAACAGCTGCATATCACTGGATCCCACCAGCTGTCCAAACAGCTCTGCAGTGCTTGTTTTCAAACCATTGGTGCCATTGATCAACTTCTGTTGACCATTGAAAAAGTGGAAGAAAACCATCAGCGCCGCTTGCGTGATGATTGAGAAGTAGACGCCCTTGATACGGTTCCTGAAGATCAGGTAACCAACGAAACCAGCAATGATGGCCGGAATCAGCCAAAGGGCGATCAGGGTAAAAATAGGAGACCAGAACGGCTGCCAGAAGAAGGGCAACTGATCAACACCGTAGTTCTCAAAGAACTTTGGGATGCCATTGCCTCCCGCCTCACCCTCTGTGTTGAGGGTGAGATACATGGCAACGGCATAACCACCTAGAGCAAAAAAGATGCCTTGGCCAAGGCTTAACAAGCCTGTGTATCCCCAGATCAGATCAATGGCAAGGGCCGTGATTGCCAGCGAGAAGTAGCGGCCAAACAGGTTGAGCCTGAAGTCACTCAGAATGGCAGGCAGGATAAAAAATGCCGTTGCCAGCAGGATCCAGGGAAGGAGTTTTCGGAAGATCTTCATGGGTTGGACCTCCAGAAAGAGAAGCGGTAGCAGTGGGCTGAGCGACGTTGCATGGAAGGTTTAGGCATCAACCGAACGCCCCTTCTGAGGGAACATCCCGTTAGGCCGGAACTGCAGGAAGACAATGATGAAGATGAACACCAGCACCAACGACATGCTGGTGGTGGCAAAGAACTCAACAACTGCTCGTGCAGCTGCAGGCATGTCTGGGAAGACAATCAGAAGCGAACCAGAGCCCACCACAGACTGAATAATGCCCAGCATCAAAGAGGCCAAAACGGTGCCGAGCAGATTTCCCACGCCTCCCAGTACAATCACCATGAAGCAGGACACGATGTAAGCAGCACCGAGATTGGGACCCACAGATCCCAGCAGGGTGATGGCACAGCCCGCGACTCCGGCCAGACCAGATCCAAGGCCAAAGGTGATGCTGTCGACGCGGTCCGTCGGGATGCCCAGGCAATTGCTCATCTGGCGATTCTGCGTCACGGCACGAATACGCAGACCCCAGGCACTCTTGGTGAGGAACCAAACGGTGGCCAGCAACATCAAGGCAGAGAGGAGAATGATGAAGATCCTCAGGCCAGGGAGTTCGATCCCAGCAATCTCCCCCCAGCTTCCTTGCAGCCACTTCGGAGCGGTGACATCAATATTCCTTGGTCCGAACCAGGGGCTGGCAAGGGCACGGACCACAGACAACTGATTCACGGAGACCAAACCGATGACAACAGCAGCTGTCCACAGGAGCCCTGTGATGTATGGCAAAAAGGGACGATCCCCAAACTTGGCCGTGAAGAACCTACTGGCAAAATAACCAAGGGCAACAGTCAGAAGGATGCCCAGCAACATGGCCGTGGAGATACTTCGGATCAGCTGAATCAGGATCAGGCTCACTCCCCATGTGGCCAACAGTGTTTCCAGGGGGCGTCCATAGAGCTTGCGGATCAGTGTTCGCTCCAGCAGCACACCCACAAGGGCCGTGACAATAAAGGAAAATACGAGAGCAACTGGATAATAGAGTTCGAAGGCAAGGCCACCCATCGGCCTGAACACCGATTGGACCACGTAGGTAACGTAGGCACCAAGCATCATCAATTCGCCATGGGCGAGGTTGATCACACCCATCAAGCCAAAGACAATGGCCAGTCCAGTGGCGGCCAGCAACAGCACCGAGCCGATGCTGAGACCATCAAGGATCTGAGAGAAGAAAAGTTCCAACGGAAGTAATGGCCGAAAATCTCAGGCCAGAACGTGTCCAGACCTGATGGGTGGGGGATGGGTCCTACTGTCGCTCAGACGCTTGGAGAATCAAAGAATCCTGGTTTCTAGGCAGCATGGCCAGTCCCTGCCGATGGCTGAGAGGATCTGCAGGTGGGAAGACTGACGATTCGTAGCAGTGGCGGCAGAATTTGGAGGGGGAAATCCCTGAAGACTTCCCCATCTTGAATCACATCTTGAACTTGCCGGCGTCAGGACGATCCTGAGTCCAGTCGCAGGTGTAGCCCTTGGTTTCGGGCACGAACTGGTTCCAGGGCAGGGGGGGAATGGCCTCGCCACTGTCCTGCAGGATCTTGAACTGGCCGTCAGGCATGGCCTCACCAATCAGCACACGCTCGGAGGTGTGGTGGTTGGGGAACATCTTGATCTCGCCCTGGGGAGCGTCAAACGTGATGCCGATCATCGTCTCGCGGACCTTGTCGAGATCTTCGAAGGTTCCAGCCTTCTCAACCGCATTCTTCCAGAGGTAGACCATGTTGTAGGCCGACTCCGCAGGGTCGCCGACCACCCGGTCAGCGCCATACATGGCCTGGAAGTCTTCGGTGAACTTCTTGGAGGCTGGAGTATCCAGGCTCATGAAGTAGTTCCAGGTGGCGTAAGTGCCGGTGGTGTACTCAGGACCAATCTGGCGAATCTCCTCCTCAGCGATGGAGAAGGACATGATCGGATATTTCGCCGGATCAATGCCAGCGGCCTTGAACTGCTTGAAGAGGGCAACGTTGGAGTCGCCGTTCAAGGTATTGATGATGATGCCACCATCAGGGAACGCCTCTTTGATCTTGGCGATGATGGGGGCGACTTCCGTATTGCCCAGGGGGATGTAGTCTTCGCCGACGACTTCGCCCCCAAGGGCCTTCATCTGCTCCTTGATGATCGTGTTGGCCGTACGTGGATACACGTAGTCAGAACCAACAAGGTAGACCTTCTTACCCAGCTGGTCGCCATAGGTCTTCATCAGCCAGTCCACGGCAGGCTCGGCCTGCTGGTTCGGGACGGCACCGGTGTAAAAGATATTCTTGGAGCATTCCTGACCCTCATATTGAATGGGGTAGAACAGCATATGGTTCTTGGCCTCATACACAGGCAGCATCGCCTTGCGGCTGGCTGAAGTCCAGCCACCGAAGACAACGGCGACGTTGTCGGAGTCAATCAGCTTCTGCGATTTTTCAGCAAAAGTGGGCCAGTCTGAAGCACCATCCTCGGTGATGGCAACAATCTTGTATGACTTATCTCCTACTTTGACGCCGCCCGCGTCATTGATCTCCTTGATTGCCATCTCTTCGACCTCTTTCAGGGTCGTTTCCGAGATGGCCATGGTCCCACTCAGAGAGTGGAGGATGCCGACTTTGACTTCTCCGTCAAAGTTTCCTGCCGAATCACCGCCGCCACCGCCGCAGGCCACAAGAGTGACGCTGACCACTGAAGCGCCGATTCCGGCAAGCAACCGCCTTGAGATGTGCTGGACCATGGGTGATTGATCAAGGTGAGGTGGATGCCGCAATCTCGGCGGCATTTCGCAACCTACAGATCTGTTCATGGGCGCTATGTATCGGATCGCACCGAAGATCGAGGGTGCTGATCAGGTGTGTGGATTTGCTGGCGCGGCTGCCGCAGCGCCTCCCCGCCTCAGGCTGAGGGAAGCTGTTGCAGCAGAAACGACTCCACCGTGTCCAGGCCCTCGCCTGTGCGCAGGTTGGCAAAGCACCAGGGGCGGCCCGGACGCATGCGCTCGGTATCCCGCTGCATCACCCCCAGGTCGGCACCCACCAGCGGCGCCAGGTCAATCTTGTTGATCACCAGCAGATCGGAACGGGTGATGCCCGGGCCACCCTTGCGCGGAATCTTGTCTCCAGCGGCCACATCAATCACGTAGATGCACAGGTCCACCAGCTCCGGACTGAAGCTGGCCGCCAGGTTGTCGCCGCCGCTTTCGACAAGCACAAGATCGAGATCGGGATAGAGCCCCTCCAGCTCCTCCACGGCGGCGCGGTTGATTGAGCAGTCCTCCCGGATGGCGGTGTGGGGACAGCCTCCGGTCTCCACGCCGCGGATGCGCTCCGGCTCCAGCACGCCGGCCCGGGTGAGGAACTGGGCATCCTCCTGGGTGTAGATGTCATTGGTGACCACGGCCAGCTGCAGCCGCTGCCGCAGACGTCGGCAAAGGGCCTCCACCAAGGCTGTCTTTCCGGACCCTACGGGCCCTGCCACCCCCACCCGCAGCCTGCTCATCGGCTCCCTCAGCTCCGGAACAACCTGGAGTAGAGCTCAGCATGGCGCAACTGGGCCAGGGAAGCCCCAACCGCGCCTGTCCAGAGCTGGTCGGGATCGGCCCCAGCCAGGCTCTCCGCCCGGGCCGCAATCACCGGCGCCAGCCGCCACTGCACCGCCTGGGCCCGGGTCGGCCCCAGGGGCACCAGCCGCACCGCCGCGCTCAGCTGGTTGGCGACCCAGCCGTAGAGATAGGCCTCCACCAGCTCCAGGGCTGGAATCGCCAGGGCCCGTCCCGCCAGGGCAAAGGCCCCTGGCCAGGCCAGGTCCAGAGCTGGAGGCTCCAGGCCGAGATCCGCCAGCAGTCGCAGCAGAGAGCCCCCCATCTGGCGCTGCTGGGCTCGCAGCTCCGGGGCCTCCCTCTGGGCCAGCAACCAGGCATCCCGGTCCCGCAGCTCGGGCTCCGGGGCCAGCAGCAACCTGGGCAACCAGGCCGCCTCGATGGCCACCGCCCCCCGCTGCAGCTCCGCCCGCAGCCAGGCCTCCACCGCCGCAGCGTCCTGGAGCTGACCGTGCTGCACGAGCACCTCCAGCCCCTCGGCGTAGCTGAAGGCCCCCACCGGCAGGGCCGGGCTCACCAGCTGCAGCAGGGCCAGGCGGCCGCTGCCGGCCGACCTAGACGCCATGGCCATGCCCCCCCGGCTCTGTGTCGCCATGGGAGTGGCCGTGGCTGCTGGCGTAGGCACCGTGCTCCGGCAGAAAAGGCGCGCTGATCCGCTCCACCCCCAGGCTGCGGTGCTCGATCAGGTGGGCCAGCACGGGATCCTCCGCCAGCCTCAGCTCTCCTGGCCGGATTTCCATGGCGACATGCCGGTTACCCAGGTGGTAGGCCGCCTGGAGCAACGCCAGGGGATCGGCTGCCGTGATCCGCAGCAGGGCCTCCGCCGCGGCCTCCACCCGCACCCAGGCCAGGCCCTCGCCATCGGCGAGCAGGTCACCGGGCTGCAGGGCCTCGCCGCGGGGCAGCTGCAGCAACAGCGGCTGGCCGCAGACGCTGTGGCGGCGTCCCCGCAGCCGGGTGCGCTCGTCAGCGCTGAGCTGGAGCACGAAGGGAGGGGTCTGGCCAGAGGGTCCGGAGAGCCGCTGGGTGAGCACCAGGGGCTGCGGCACTGGCCCTGGGACCGCGGAAGCGGGGATCATGGCGGCATGACGCTGTGCTGAGTATCTCCAAACCACGAGCCGCCGGCAGCTGGCACGGTCAGACCCAGCTGGTGTTCCGCCGTGGCGCCGGCGCCGATGCTGGCGACACCAGCTTCCAGGGCAGCGCCACAGCGCCGCTGAAACTGCAGCGCGCCTATCGGCACCAGGATGGCCGCTGCGAACTGCCGTTGCTGCACACCGCCGGGGGGCTGGTGGGGGGCGATCAGCTCACGATCGAGGCGAGCCTGGAGGCGCGCAGTGAAGCCCTGCTCACCAGCGTGGCGGCCCAGAAGGTCTACGGGTCTGTGGGCCGCCTGAGCCAGGCACCCGAGGGGCGCTGGGTGAACCAGCAGCTCCACTTCTGCCTCGCCGACGGCGCGGATCTGGAGTGGCTGCCCCAGGAGCTGGTGCTCTACGCCGACGGGCTGCTGGAGCAGCGCTGCCGGGTGGAGCTGGCCCCCCAGGCCTCCTACCTGGGCGTGGAGGTGGTGCGCCTGGGCCGCACCGCCGCCGGCGAAGACCTCGCTGCCGGCTGCTGGCGTTCGGCCCTCGACATCCATCGCAGCGGCAGCCGCGGCAACCCCTGGATGCTGGTGGATCGCCTCGAGCTGGGCGGCGAGGCCCTGGCCGGGGAGCACGGCCTGGCCGGGCAGCCGGTGTACGGCTCGCTGGTGTGGGCCGCTCCGGAGCACTTCCCCAGGGCTGAGCTGGCCGGGCTGCTGGAGCTGTGCCGCCAGGATCGTGACGGGCTGGATGGCGCCATGGCCTGCGGCGCCCTGGAGCCTGGACTGGTGGCCCGCTACCGGGGCCCCTCCAGCCAGGCGGCCCGGTTCTGGTTCAGCCGCATCTGGGCCCGGATCCGGGCGGCCAGGGGCTTGCCCGCTCCGCAACTGCCGCGGGTCTGGCCCTTTCAGGAACAACCCTGGCGCCCTGAAGGTTGCAGCTGAACCTGTCCACCCTCAGACCCCTGCCACAGTGCGGCGGGGTCTGGTCCATCCCTCCCCTCCCCAGCCACCATGCACCTCACCCCCCAGGAGAAGGACAAGCTCCTGATCGTGACCGCCGCCCTGCTGGCGGAGCGCCGCCTCAACCGCGGCCTGAGGCTCAACTATCCCGAGGCTGTGGCCTGGCTGAGCTTCCAGGTGCTGGAGGGCGCCCGCGACGGCAAGACCGTGGCCGCCCTGATGGGCGAAGGCACCACCTGGTTGAGCCGCGAGCAGGTGATGGAGGGGGTGCCGGAGCTGGTGCAGGAGGTGCAGATCGAGGCCGTCTTCCCCGATGGCACCAAGCTGGTGACCCTGCATGACCCCATCCGCTGACCCCACCCGCCCTGCTGCCATGGCCCCGCTGATCCCCGGCGAACTGATCCCCGAACCCGGAGAGATCGAACTCAACGCCGGCCGCCCCGTCACCACCCTGCTGGTGGCCAACAGCGGCGACCGGCCCGTGCAGGTGGGCTCCCACTTCCACTTCCAGGAGGCCAACGACGCCCTGCGCTTCGACAGGGACGCCGCCCGCGGCCTGCGGCTCGACATCCCCGCCGGCACGGCGATTCGCTTCGAACCGGGCGACAGCCGCGAGGTGAACCTGGTGCCCTTCGCCGGCCAGCGCCGGGTGATGGGCTTCAACGGCCTCGTCAACGGGCCCCTCGACTAGTCGCCGAGCCGGCGTCCCCCCTGAGTTTCCCAGCCTCCAACCGTCCTCGCGTCCGCCGCCATGCCCTACCGGATCTCCCGCCGCGCCTACGCCGAGACCTACGGCCCCACCAGCGGCGATCGCCTGCGGCTGGCCGACACCGAGCTGATCCTGGAGGTGGAGAAGGACTTCACCGTCTACGGCGACGAGGTGAAGTTCGGCGGCGGCAAGGTGATCCGCGACGGCATGGGCCAGGCCCAGACCACCCGCGGCGCCGGGGCGGTGGACACCGTGATCACCAACGCCCTCATCCTCGACTGGTGGGGCATCGTCAAGGCGGACATCGGCCTGCGCGACGGGCGCATCGTGGCCATCGGCAAGGCCGGCAACCCCGACACCCAGGCGGGGGTGACGATCGAGGTGGGTCCCGGCACCGAGGCCATTGCCGGCGAGGGTCACATCCTCACCGCCGGCGCCATCGACACCCACATCCACTTCATCTGCCCCCAGCAGATCGAAACGGCCCTGGCCAGCGGGGTCACCACGCTGCTGGGGGGCGGCACCGGCCCCGCCACCGGCACCAACGCCACCACCTGCACCCCCGGCGCCTTCCACATCGGCCGCATGCTGCAGGCCGCCGAGGGGCTGCCGGTGAACCTGGGCTTCTACGGCAAGGGCAACGCCAGCACCCCCGAGGCGCTCGAGGAGCAGATCCGCGCCGGCGCCTGCGGCCTCAAGCTGCACGAAGACTGGGGCACCACCCCGGCGGCGATCGACTGCTGCCTCACCGTGGCCGACCGCTTCGACGTGCAGGTGTGCATCCACTCCGACACGCTCAACGAGGCGGGCTTCGTGGAGGACACGATCCGCGCCATCGGCGGCCGCACCATCCACACCTTCCACACCGAGGGGGCCGGCGGCGGCCATGCCCCCGACATCATCCGCATCTGCGGCGAGGCCCATGTGCTGCCGAGCAGCACCAATCCCACCCGTCCCTACACCTGCAACACGCTCGAGGAGCACCTCGACATGCTGATGGTGTGCCACCACCTCGATCCGCGCATCCCGGAAGACGTGGCCTTCGCCGAATCGCGCATCCGCCGCGAGACGATCGCCGCCGAGGACATCCTCCACGATCTGGGCGCCTTCTCGATCATCGCCAGCGATTCCCAGGCCATGGGCCGGGTGGGGGAGGTGATCACCCGCACCTTCCAGACCGCCCACAAGATGAAACTGCAGCGCGGCAGCCTGCCGGAGGACGCGGCCGCCGGCGGCCGCCACGACAACGCCCGGCTCAAGCGCTACATCGCCAAGGTGACGATCAACCCCGCCATCGCCCATGGCCTCGACAGCCAGGTGGGCTCGGTGGAAGTGGGCAAGCTGGCCGATCTGGTGCTGTGGAAACCGGGTTTCTTCGGCGTCAAGCCGGAGCTGGTGATCAAGGGGGGCTCGATCGTGTGGGCCCAGATGGGCGATGCCAACGCCTCGATCCCCACCCCCGGCCCCGTGCACGGGCGGCCGATGTTCGGTGCCTTCGGCAAGGCCATCGCCCCCAGCTGCCTCACCTTCGTGAGCCAGGCCGCCCTGGAGGCCGACATCCCGCGCAGCCTCGGCCTGGAGCGCCGCTGCGTGCCGGTGGTGAACACCCGCGGCATCGGCAAGAGCGCCATGCGCCTCAACGACGCCCTGCCGAAGATGGCGGTGGATCCCCAGACCTACGAGGTGTTCGCCGATGGCGAACTGCTCAACTGCGAGCCGGCCGAGGTGCTGCCGATGGCCCAGCGCTACTTCCTGCTCTAGGAACTTCCCAGCGCCACCAACGGCACACGGGAGGGAGCTTTCGTAGCAATCCACACCGGCCAGCCCCTGGCCGGCTGCCCATGATTAGGGGGAGCCAGCAGGGCAGGGATGTTCACGGACTACAAGCCCCACCGCGGCTACGACGAGTACTTCAGTGCCGCGGACGAACCCCGCAGAGCCCTCTCCCCCCTGCTCTCCTCCCTGGGCCAGCTGGGCCTCGAAGAGCTCAACCGCAACCACGTGGCCGCGGGCATGCTGCTCAAGCGGCTTGGTGCCACCTTCCGTCTCAACGGCTCCGGCAACCGCGGGGTGGAACGGATCCTGCCCTTCGACCCCCTGCCGCGGCTGATCGCCTCCAGCGAATGGCTGACCCTGGAGCGGGGCCTGGTGCAGCGGCTCGAAGCGATCGATCACTTCCTGGCGGACGTCTACGGCGACCAGCTGATCCTGCGGGACGGCATCGTGGCGCGGGAAGACCTGGAGACCTCCCAGGGCTGGCGGCCCCAGATGCAGGGATTCAAGCCGCCGCTCAACAAGTGGTGCCACATCTCCGGCCTGGATCTGATCCGCGATGGCCAGGGCACCTGGCGGGTGCTGGAAGACAACCTGCGCTGCCCTTCAGGCGTGGCGTATTTCCTGGAGAACCGCCGCGTCATGAAGCGGATGTTCCCCAGCCTCTTCTCCGGCCGCACCGTGCAGCCGATCGACGACTACCCGTCCCACCTGCTCCAGAGCCTGCGGGAGCTGGCCCCCTGGACGGAGCGCCCCACGGTGGTGCTGCTCACCCCCGGGGTGTTCAACAGTGCCTACTTCGAGCACAGCTACCTGGCCCAGCAGATGGGCATCCAGCTGGTGGAGGGCCGCGACCTGGTCTGCCAGGACGACCGGGTGTGGATGCGCAGCACCGGCGGTCTGGAGCCGGTGGATGTGATCTACCGCCGCATCGACGATGACTTCCTCGATCCGGCCGTGTTCCGTCCCGATTCCATGCTGGGCGTGCGGGGGCTGATGCAGGCCTACAGCGCCGGTCGGGTGGCGATCGCCAACGCCCCGGGCACGGGGGTGGCGGACGACAAGCTCATCTATGCCTATGTGCCCGAGATGATTCAGTACTACCTGGGGGAGGAGCCCATCATTGAGAACGTGCCCACCTACCTCTGCTCCCGCGACAAGGATCGGGCCTACGTGCTTGAGCACCTGAGCCAGTTGGTGGTGAAGGCGGTGGCTGAAGCGGGCGGTTACGGAATGATGATCGGCCCCCATGCCGGCCAGGAGGAGATCGACGACTTCGCCAAGCGCATCGAGGCCAACCCGCGCAACTACATCGCCCAGCCCACCCTGGAACTCTCCACCGTGCCCTCCCTGAGTGAGGGCGAGCTGTTCCCCTGCCATGTGGACCTGCGGCCCTACGTGCTGCGCGGCAAGGGCGCCTGGGTGAGCCCCGGCGGTCTGACCAGGGTGGCCCTGCGGCGCGGCTCCCTGGTGGTGAACTCCTCCCAGGGCGGGGGCTGCAAGGACACATGGATCGTCAGTGAGCGTGGCGATGGCCAGCTCCAACTGCAGGGCTCCAGCTCATGCTGAGCCGCGTTGCCGATTCGCTCTACTGGATCAACCGCTATGTGGAGAGGGCTGAGAATATCTCCCGCTTCGTGGAGGTGAGCGAGGCCATGGCCCTCGATTGCCCCCCGGGCAGCGCCGAACCCTGGCTGCCCCTGATCGATGCCAGCGGCGAACGGGAACTCTTCGACAAGCTTTACACCAAAGGCAGCCCCGACGATGTGATCGAATTCCTGGTGCGGGCTGAGGCAAATCCCAACAGCGTGGCCAACTGCATCGCCATTGCCCGGGAGAACGCCCGTCAGATCCGCGAAGTGATCACCACCGAGATGTGGGAGCAGCTCAACGACATCTACTGGACGCTGCAGGAGAATGAGAGCTTCTGGAAACAACCCCCCCAGGAGCAACTGCGCGACATCCGCCGTGCTTGCCAGCTCTTCTACGGCATCACCGACTCCACCCTGAGCCGCGATCTCTCCTGGCAATTCAGCCGGCTGGGGCGGCTGCTGGAGCGGGCCGACAAGACCACCCGCATCCTCGATGTGAAGTACTTCCTGCTGCTGCCCTCCCCCGACGAGGTGGGCGGCGTGCTGGATGAACTGCAGTGGATCTCGCTGCTGCGCAGTGCCGGGGCCTACCAGATGTTCCGCCAGGCGCGTCAACAGGCGATCGAACCCCGCGCCGTGGCCGGCTTCCTGCTGCTCGACCCGATCTTTCCGCGCTCGGTGCGCTACTGCCTGGAGCGGATTCAGGACACCCTCAGGATCGTGCAGGGCCGCTCGGTTCCGGGGGCGCCGGACGAGCTGGAATGCCTCAGCGGCCTCACCCTGGCCCGTTGGAGCTACACCCGCATCGACGACCTGTTCGCAGTAGGCCTCCATGAGGCCATCGACGCCCTGCAGAGCGACCTCAACCGACTGCACAACCTGATCGAGGAGCGCTATTTCGTGGCCGCCAGCATTGAGTCCCAGAGTATGGATCAGGCATGCGTGCCCGTCTGAAGCACTCGTTCAGCTACCGCTACAGCGCGCCTGTTCTGCTGGGAGCCCATCGCTTCTGTCTCAAGCCTCGCGGCCATGGATTTCAGACGTTGGTGGACTTCCAACTCACGATCGATCCTGAGCCCAACTCCCTGTTCCCCCTGATCGCCGCCAGTGGCGATGAGATTCTGCGGGCCCGCTTCGGCGGCTCCTGTGACAGCTTCCGCGTCGAGGCCAGCAGCACGGTGGTCTCCCACACCCCACCGGATCTGCAGACCTGCCTGGAGGCCAACGAGCCACTGTTGCCCTACCCCGTAGGCCACCTCAACGGCGACCTGCAGGGCGCCCTCGGCGGCTGGCTGCCCAATGGCCAGCACGATCCTGCCGCCGTGGACATGGCCCAGGAGGCATTGATGGGCAGTGACCAGAGGGCCCTGATGTTTCTCGACCAGCTGGTGGAGATGATCCAGGACCGGGTGAAATACACCCAGCGCCACGTGGGCCCAGCCTGGCCAGCCGGCCGCACCCTCAAGGAACGGGTGGGCTCCTGCCGTGACCTGGCCATGCTGATGGTGGAGGCCTGCCGCTGCGTGGGCCTGCCGGCCCGGTTCGTGAGCGGCTACCACCTGGTGGATCCGGCGCCCGAGCAGTACGACCTGCACGCCTGGACGGAGGTGTACCTGCCGGGGGCGGGCTGGCGCGGCTACGACCCCAGTGGCAAGGGCCCCGTGGACGATCGGTACATCACCCTGGCCACGTCATCGAAGCCCGAGCTCACCGCCGCGATCACGGGTTGCTTCTCAGGCCCAGCGGGGGTGAGCAGCAGCTTTGACTGGCTGATCGAGGCGGAGATTCTCGATCCCGTGGCCCCCGGCGCAGCCAGCCTGCCCCTGGGCTGATCGCAGAGGGGCTGGGGTGGTCAGCGTCCGGCCCAGAGCCCTTACCAGTGCAGTCCGTGCAGCTTCGGCAGCGGCGCGGTTCTGGAGGTGGTGGCAAACAGCCGCGGGATCCGCTGGCTGTTGTACACGCGGAATTCGTGCACCAGGCTGGCTCCGGGTTCGCGCACCGCCTGGTTGAGCACCACCGAGCCGTCAGGGTCTGAGACCGAGCGGTGGAACGTGCCGGGAGGGATCCGCAGGATATCGCCGCCCGTATCGAGCCGCACGATATGGAACGGGTAGTTCCAGCCGAAGTTCACCAGGTAGAAGGTGCGGCCGCCGTGCAGGGCGAGCAGGTTGTCCTCCTGGTGGGGATGCAGGTAGAACTGCCAGGCCCCCGTGGCCTGATCATCCGGAGGGGAGGTGGCGGGCCCCGAGTGGATCACCAGATCCCGGGCATTGGACGCCGCCACGGTGATGTCGAAGAAGCGAACCGCGGGGGTGTCGCGGAACTTCTCGTAGGGGATGAGCTCGAACATCGGCGCCGGTCTCGGCGTTGTGGCAGTCATGGCGGTCGGTGTTGGGGCGCACCGGTTGAACGTGGTCCAGTGAACCGAACACACTACCCCGGCCAGTGTGGCCGCCACTACCAAACCGCCGACCGCCCGGGCAGTTTCTGCACTGGGCAGCGGCGAGGGGCACGGGCCAGAAGGTTGCTGGCAGAGCGGGGCTGGGTAGCACCTTCGCCAAGCCAGGTGCCCAAACAGGGTGGCAGGTTCAGAGCCTGGTCGTATCGATCAACACACGAGAATCAAGGCATTGACGACATCATGAAGAGGCCCCTTCTTGCCGCACGTCAACCAGCAGAGGGCCCACAGATCAGCTGCTTGGCTGCCACATCAAATCTCAATTTTTATGACCATGTCATCAACACCTGGCTCCAGCGGATCGTCCTTGACGGCCGCACTTCTGAAGGCCAAGAAAGCCAAAGGGCTCAGCTTCTCCGAGCTGGGTGAGGCCCTTGGTCGAGATGAAGTGTGGGTGGCCTCGTTGTTCTATGGCCAGGCCTGCGCCTCCAG
Source organism: Paraciimarium castrense LEGE 11436 (assembly GCF_056633055.1). Lineage (NCBI taxonomy): Bacteria > Bacillati > Cyanobacteriota > Cyanophyceae > Synechococcales > Prochlorococcaceae > Paraciimarium > Paraciimarium castrense. The sequence continues at coordinate 42,636 of NZ_JBSJOW010000007.1, forward strand.
CGACGAAGCCACAGCCCTGGCTGGTTTGCTCAGCTTGGATGGCGATATCGTGGCCGCCCTGCAGACCTATCCCACCAAGGGAAGCCTGGATCCGGTGATCCCCACCGATCCGCTGATCTACCGGTTCTACGAGATCATGCAGGTGTATGGCATGCCGCTGAAGGACGTGATTCAGGAGAAGTTCGGCGATGGCATCATGAGCGCCATCGACTTCACCCTGCATGTGGACAAGGAAGCCAATCCCACGGGAGATCGGGTGAAGATCACCATGTGCGGCAAGTTCCTGCCCTACAAGAAGTGGTAACCATCGAGCTGGCGGCATGAAAAAGGCCGGGCAGCACTGCTGCCCGGCTCTTTATTGGGTGGGAATGTAATCGCTCTGACGTTTTTCTCAGGCTGACCAAATTAGGCCAAAGCTTGAGCCCAGAAGCTTTGTTCAGCGCGCTCCCAGTTCCGCAGCCAACTCTCTTTCCAGCTTTTCATCGTGCCGGGTCGGCAGCACATTGCTGATTGGAGTGCGGTGGGTGCTGTAGAAGAGCATGCCGATGAACACCATGCCGCCCACAATGTTGCCCAGCGTCACAGGCAGGTAATTCCAGAAGGCAATCTGCAGGAAACTCACACCGGAGCCCAACAGCGGACCCGTGGTGTGCAGGAACATGTTGACCACAATGTGCTCCATGCCCAGCGCCTGGAAGGCGGTGATGGGCAGCCAGCAGGCAAGGATCTTGCCCGGAACGCTCTTGCTGACCAGGGCCAGGGTGACGCCCAGGCAGACCAGCCAGTTGGCGATCACACCGCGGAGGAAAGCAAGGAAGAACCCAAGGGCTCCCAGATTCTGATACTTGGCGATCACGTTGGCCTTGTTGAGGCCGATGATCTTGTTGGCCACGCCAACCCAGTCTCCAGCCCCGGTGGCGAGATCTGCCGTGCCACCACTGGTGAGGCTCATGGCAAACAGAATGCCGACCAGGCCGGTGCCGAGAAAATTGCCGATCCACACCCACATCCAGTTGTGGAAGGTCTTTTTCCAGGTGGTCTTGCCCGCCCAGACCGCCATCGGCAGGAGAGCAAAATTACCTGTGACCAGCTCCATGCCGAACAGCACGATGCTGGCGAAGCCAAAGGGGAAGATGAATGATCCGATCCAGGGAATCCCCGTCTGCACCATGATGGTGAGGGCGAGACACAACGCCAGGCCAAGCACGGATCCGGAATAGAAGCCTCGCAACAGAAGGTTCTTGACGCTGACGCCGGACTTCTTGCCTCCAGCGGCAATCATTCCATCGACGAGCTCATTGGGTAAGACGTAATCCATGAAGAAGGAAAGATCGAGGTAAATGAGACCAACCAGCCATGGCCGGATGGTTAGTGGTCAGCCGCTGATGCGATTCATCAGTTGGCTGAAGGGATCTTTGGACGGGGTGGAACCCACAGGCTCAGACGACTCAGCACCCATGGAACTGAACCAGTTCACGAAGCGGGAGAACGGATCTGAACCAGAACCCGCGCCCTGGGGTGCAGCGGCTGGTGTGGCGGCCGAGGTGGAGCTGGAGGAGTGGATCATGGGAAATCGGGGATGAATGGACAGGGCAATGCCCAGGCCAACTGAGAACAAACCCGCCAACAAACCCACCCAGGCCGATCGGCTTGGGAGCGCCTTGAAGAAGGCCGGCAACATCACAGCAAGGGAATGAGCCCGTGCGGCAATGAATCAGGCGGATTGGAGCCGGCAAGCCAGCAGAACTCAGACCGGCCAGGCAGGTGATGCCCGGGTCAGGGAGGGGAGAAGATTGTGGAGTCAGCGTCTGAAAATCAGAAACCCGAGGGCTCCATAAAACGAAGCAATCAGAAGCTGCCTACACGTGCAATCCGAGAAAACGGAGGCAGGAAATCAGGTGAGGTGACTTCCGCACCGCTCCATTAAGCCATTGGTTGTTGTCCTCTCCTGTAGCTCGTGTTACCAACCGAACCTTCGGCCAGGATTCACCAACATGGCTGGAGCAGGGTCCCTCAGGTCTTGCGGCCGATCTCACCCCACACCCGCAGGGCACCGGATTTGAGCATCTGCCACACCTGGGCCATGGCTGCGAAGTCCTGATCCAGGGCTGATCGCCGTTGGGACGGCGATCCCTCGGCTGCTGCTCGCCTGGAATGGTCCGCCCGGGGGCCCCGGGCAGCAGCCCTGGACGGGGAGCGGTTGGAGCGGGGGATGGCGCGAGGCGCAGCACCGGAGGCCATGACAAACAGCGCACAGCCTCCACTGCACCAGAGGCGGGCGGGCCGCCCCGTGTCAGCCACTACCAAACTCCGGGCCAGCGGACCCGCAGCGTGCTGCAGCTGGACTGATCAGAAGGGAATCGGCATCTCGGCGTCCGCCGGCAGCGGAGCGCAGGCCTCCACCCGCTCGGCCACCATCGCTCCCACCACCACGATGGAGGGGGAGCTAAAGCCTTCGGCCGCAACCTGATCCGCCAGGCTGCCCAAAGAGGCCACCAGGCTGCGCTGGCCCCGCACCGTGCCCTGCTGAATCACGGCGGCCGGGGTCGACGCCTCCAGCCCGCCCGCCATCAGCTCCTGGCAGATCCGGGGCAGGTTGTGGAGGCCCATGTAGATCACCAGGCCATCGCTGCTGCGGGCGAGCCCCTGCCAGTCGACCCCCGGCCGCACCTTGTCGATCTCCTCGTGGCCGGTCACGAAGGTGACGCTGGAGCCGGCGCTGCGGTGCGTCACCGCAATGCCGGCATAGGCCGGGGCCGCAATGCCGGAGGTGACGCCAGGCACCACCTGGACGGGGATGCCGTGGCTCACCAGGTGGGCGGCCTCTTCACCGCCGCGACCGAACAGGAAGGGATCGCCGCCCTTGAGCCGCACGATCAGCTGGTGGCGGGCGGCCAGCTCAACCAGCACGGCGTTGGTGCTCGGCTGCGGCACCGAATGGTGACCGCGGCGCTTGCCGACGAAATGTCGCTCGCAGCCCTCGGGCACCAGGTCCAGCAGGGCCTTCGGCACCAGGGAGTCATACACCAGGGCACCGCAGTGGCGCAGCAGCCGGTGGGCCTTGAGGGTGAGCAGCTCCGGATCCCCAGGCCCAGCCCCCACCAGATACACCGTGCCGAGCCGCGGAACAGCGCTCATGGCAGGGCGACGAGCAGATCCACCAGGCCGTCGCGCAAGCGGGGGCGTTGCAGCAGGGGGGGGCCGCACCAGGGCGGCAGGGCGTCGGTCAGTCGGTTGGCCGCCAGCACCAGCGGCAGCACCGCGGGCCTGGAGGCGGATTCCACGTTCTGGGGCCGGCCCATCGGCAACGCCCCCTCAGGAGGTGGGCACCTCTGGGAAGCCAACACCTGCACCAGCTCTTCAGCAACTGTCGCAGTGTATGGAGTGGCGTGGCAGCGGGCATGGCAGCAGCGCTCCAGGTGGGCCAGGTAGCGCTCCGCCGGGCCACCCTGCAGAGGGTGGTGGAGCAGCAGGGGCTTGGCGGCCGTGCCCTCTGCCGCCGCCGAGGCCCTGGCCAGGGCCAGGAGCTCCAGGCGCAGGGCCCGCTGCCAGAGGGGCCATGCCCCCAGAAAGGGCAGCCGCAGCACCGGCCCGCTGGCGCGCCAGGCGGCGCTGAGTGCCGGCACATCCCCGCGCACATGGCCCCCTGGCAACAGCAGCAGGGGCATCAGGGTGATCGGCCTCCCGGCCGCTGCCTGCCGCAGCGGGCCTGCATCCGGCCCTGCCATGCCGGTGAGGCTCTGCAGCACCACAGGGGTCCGGCGCAGGCGCTCCACATCGGCCCGCAGCTCCTCCAGCTCCGCCGGGATCACACCGCCCGTGCGGCCGTGCACCACCAGCACGAGCGGGTGGGCCGGCAGGGCCGCAAGACGCCGCTGCCGCCGCTGCTGCACGGCTGGGTCCAACCGCTCGGACTCGATGCCCGCCAGGGCGAGGCGGGGCTGGGGCAGCCGCGCCAGCAGATCCAGGGCAGTGGCCGCCAGGACGGAATCCAGGTCGGTGAGCAGGGTCCGCAACAGGCGGCGCAGGGGCGGCAGCGGCCAGATCGGCAGGCCCACGGCCAGCCCCTCGAGCGCAGCGCGGCGGCAGGGACCCGGCTGGGGTGAGCCCAGCCAGCCGGCCAGCAGGACGAAGTCGCGGGGATTGCGCTGATGGCCCACCAGGGGCAACAGCCATCGGGCCCGCTCCGCCGCCCCGGGCCCCGCGAGAGCCCCGCGCAACTGGGCCGCCAACGGCGGATGCCGGTGCTGGCCGATCACCTGCAGCAGTGCAGGATCAGCGCCCGGGTGGTCGAGCCACCACACCAGCAGCCGCTGGGCCGTCTCGGCATCGAAGCGGCTGGCCAGGGCGGCCATGAGATCGGCATCGGGCCGGAGCTGTCCGGCTTCGATCGCCAGCAGCCAGGGCTCCAGCGGCAGCACGGCACTGCGCCGCAGCCGCTGCAGCCAGGCCCAGCGCTCGGTGTCGGTGATCGCCGGCAGGTGCTGAGGCAGGAGAGGGGAGCCGGGGGGGCCTGCCACAACGCTCTCCTGCCGTCCGGCCCTCAACGATGGCACCGGCGACTGGGCCCAGGGGGATTGTTCTGTAGCCACCGATACGTTTGGTGTGGGGAACAGGCTGGCTTCAGGCATCGGCTCTATCAAGGAACCAGGAACGAGAGCAAAAGACCATGGGCCAGAGAACAAAGGCTGGATGCGTCTCCCAGGCCAACCGGGCCAGTGATCAGGGCAGCCAGCAGGGACCCCCTGGGCGGATTGACGGCGCCAGGCTCGCTGCCGTGAAGGAACAGCAGCTCCTGGTGAGCCTGGCGGAGCAGCTGGCCCAGGCCCAGTTCCGCCAGGCAGACCAGGTGCGCAGCCGGCGTCTCTGGCAGGAGGCGGCGCTGCTGGAACTCGATCCCGAGCGGCTCATCCACCTGCTGTACGCGGGCGAGGGGAGCGGAGATCGGCAGGCCCTGGTGCAACTGGATCAACGCTGGTGTCGCCACCAGGCCAGCCGATCCGGCACTGGATCGGTGGGCTCCTGGCTGCGCAACAGAGTGTTCAAGCAGAGACCCTCAGGCAGCCGCGGCCTTCCGGCGTGCTCCGAAGCGCTCGACCAGCAGCTGCTCCATCACGTCCGGTAGGTCGCTGAGCGGCACGCCCTTGTCGTGCAGCTCAGCCAGCCTGGGGTCGGCGTCCATGGAGCCTCCGAGGAAGATCTTCACCGCCTCCACCATCTCGCCGTCTTTGCGCGTCTTGGCACCCATCAGGCCGATCTGGCCCATGTAGGGCTGGCCGCAGGCGTTGGGGCAGCCGGTCCAGTGGGTGCGCACCCCGTGGGGCAGCTCCACCCGCCGCTCCAGCTCCTCAACCAGCTCCTGGGCCGTGCTCTTGGTGGGAATCAGGGCAAAGCTGCAGTAGGCGTTGCCGGTGCAGCTCACGGCCTCGGCCTGCAGGGGCCCTGGATCGGGGCGGAAGCGTTGCAGCAGGGGCTCGGCCAGCAAGGCCTCCTGGCTCGCTTCCGGCACGTCCACGATCAGGGCGTTCTGGGCCTCGGTGAGCCGCAGTTCAGCGCTGCCGTACTGCCGGGCCAGACCGGCCAGGGCCAGCATCGCCTCGGCATCGAGGCGGCCCATGGGCACGTGCAGGCCCATCCAGCCGAGCCCCGCCTGGGCCTGAGCATTCCAGCCGAGGCCATCCCGGGGGGCCCGCGTCACCAGGTGGCTGCCGTCGTGGCGCTGCAGGGACTCCGTCGCCTCGGCGCCGGCCAGGGTGCCATAGGCCGCCGTGACCGCCTCGCGGTAGGCCTCCAGCCCGAGCTCATCGATCAGATACATCAGCCGGCTCTTGTTGCGCAGCTTGCGGTTGCCGTTCTGCTCGAAGTGCAGCAGCACGGCCAGGGCGAAATCGGGCAGCTGATCGGCCCGCAGCCAGAGACCGAGCGGAATGGCGAGTTCGTTGCGCTGGGCGGAGAAGAAGCCGCCCACCATCACGGTGAAACCGAGCTCGCTGCCGTGATGGGCGGGCAGGAAGGCGAGATCGTTGTGGAGCAGGAAGCTGTCGGGGGCACCGCCCACGGCCACGTTGAACTTGCGCGGCAGGTTGCGGGGGCCGTCGGGCTGGAACAGCCGTGCCTGGATCGCCTGCACGAGGGGGCGGGTGTCGACGATCTCCTCGGGATCGATGCCGGCCAGGGGGTTGCCGGTGATGTTGCGCGGGTTGTCATGTCCCGACTGGCGACTGGTCAGGCCCACCCGCTCCATGGCCTGCAGCAGCGGCGGCATGTCCTCGAACAACAGGCCCCGCAATTGCAGGTTCTGGCGGGTGGTGATGTCGGCGCTGCCGTGCTCGCCGCAGCGATCCACCGCCTCGGCGAGCAGTTCGAGCTGCTCAGCGCTGACCACGCCGTTCGGGAGCCGCAGCCGCAGCATGAAACGACCCGGGGTGACGGGACGGAAGAAGATACCCATCCACTTGAGCCGGATGGTGAGGGTGGCCTCGTCGAGGCTGTCCCAACCGGCGGCGGCCAGCTCGGCCAGCTGGGGTTGCAGATCGAGGCCGCAGAGATCGGCCTTGGCCTGCTCCACCTTGGTGAGGTCGGAGCTGGGGGCGGGCGCAGCGGGGGTGCTGGAAGAGCTCATAGAAGAGGGATACGGCGCACCAGTGCACGCCTAGACAACGCGGCCGTGAGCGGGGACCCCATGGCAACACCAAGCGCAGCCCCAGGGATCGGGAGGGGATGCGGCCGGTGAACGCCAATGAGGGATGCGTTGTCCGGAATGGGAGGGCGGCGCAATGGCGCTGCAGCTCCCCTTCGAGATGAACTGGGATCTGCAATCACAGACCTGGCCCGATCCTGCAGGCGCGGGCCGGGACCGGGTGTCGTGGTCGTTACGGATCTGTTATCCCTGACCCGGCTGGCCTCAGCGCTCGCCCAGGGCACTCCAGAGGCTGGCGGGATGGGCCACCACCGAGGCGGCTCGCCCGGTGGAGGCGGCAGGCGCCGCGTCGCGAGGCAGTTCGGCCAGCAGTTGAACCCCCAGGGACCCCACCACAAACATGCCGACGAAGGCGAGGGCAACGCCGAGAGGGGAGCTGGCGCTACGGGTGGTCTGCAGCGGAGTGGCCATGGCGGAGCTGCCGAAGAACAGACTCCAGTATCGAAGCTGGATGAGGGGATTCAGAAGCGGGCGCCAGCTGGGGGGGCAGGGCTCCAGGCCCCCACCAGAGCTGATCCGGGCGCCTCGAAGACGCTGTTGGGCCGCAGCTCAAGGCTCACCAGACCATGCAGGCAGCCGAGCAGAAGCCCGCAGCAGGCAGCACATCGCATCGGCTCACCCAGGCGTGAGCATCGACTGTCTCCAGCCAGGGGGTCATCGGGATGCAGCAGTTGGTACCGAACCGAAGCCTCCTGGCCCCGGCGCCAATCTTCAGGATGACTTCCGTGTCGGTTGATACTTCTTTTCCATGCTGGCCTTTGTTCGGTGGGTCACACGCTGAACGATCACTGGTGACAGCATGGAGTTCTCGACCATGCAGCCCGTGCGGCGCTCGCTGCCCCCTCCCCTCAGCCCTTGATGGCGCTCCCCTCCGGCACCCTGCCCAACGCCACGCCTGAGAACGGACTCAACGGCCACGCCCCTGCTGCTGCGGAGCTTCTGACTGGCCGGGAGCGCTTCAAGCACTACCTGCAGAAGGTGGGCAGTGGCGAGCACACCAGCCGCGGCCTCAGCCGGGAGGAGGCCGCCCACGCGCTGGAACTGATGCTGCTGGAGGAGGCCACACCGGCCCAGACCGGCGCCTTCCTGATCGCCCATCGGATCCGGCGGCCCGAGCCCCAGGAACTGGCCGGGATGCTGGATGTCTACCGGCGCCTGGGGCCAAGTCTCACCAGTGCCGTGCCAGCCCTCTGCTTCGGCATGCCCTTTGACGGCCGCACCCGCACGGCCCCCATCTACCCGCTCACGGCCCTGGCCCTGAGTGCGGCCGGGCTGCCCGTGGTGCTGCAGGGCGGGGCCCGCATGCCGGTGAAATACGGGGTGACGGCCATGGAGCTGTTCGCCGCCATGGGGCTGAAGCTGCACGGGCTGGACCTGGCCACGGTGCAGGCGGGGCTGACGCAGCACCGCCTGGCCCTGGTGCACCAGCCGGATCACTTCCCACTGGCCGAGAGCCTCACGCCGGTCCGCGACGACCTCGGCAAGCGCCCCCCCGTGGCCAGCCTTGAGTTGCTCTGGACCGCCCATCAGGGCCCCCATCTGCTGGTGAGCGGCTTCGTCCATCCCCCCACCGAAAGCCGGGCCTGGAAGGCCCTGGAACTGGCCGGGGAGGCTGTCACCATCACCGTGAAGGGGCTGGAAGGCAGCACAGACCTGCCGATCAGCCGCGCCTGCATCACGGCCCGGGCCGAGGGGGGTGAGGGGGAGCGGCTGATTCTTCACCCTCGCGACCACGGCTGTTACGACACCGATGCGCTTTGGCAGGATCTGGAGAGTTGGCGCGAGCAGGCCCTCGCCGCCCTCGGCGGCCAGGGCCCCCTGGCCACAGCTCTGATCTGGAACACCGGGGCCTACCTCTGGTATGGCGGTGTTTGCCAGGATCTGGCTGCGGGCGTGGTCCGCGCCACGCAACTGGTCGAGAGCGGCGCGCTGCTCACCCAGCTGCGCAACCTGATCCAGTGGAGACACGATGCTTCCTGAAGGCTCCCATCCTTCCTCCCACTGCTTCGGCTTCGAGCGCGACTTCGTGGGCAACTGGCGCTGCATTCCCCTCTGCCTGCGCCGCAAGCTCGATCTCTGCGGTGTGAAACTGCGACTCAACCACTGGCTGGCGCTCTCGGAAGCCCAACGCAATCAGCTGGTGCTGTGGCCCGACGGCCCCGATGACCTGGCGGCCATGGCCGTCGACCTGCAGGCCAGCACGGCGGCCATGGCGGACGGCGGGGTCGCGTCCCTGCCCATCCCCCACGACGCCCCCTGGCAACACCCCGGCGTCCCCCCGCTGGACGTGAGCCACTCAGCCGCAGCGCTGGGCTACGCGCTGGGGCCTGACCAATGGAATGCGCTCTCGGAGCTGGAGCGCTTTGCCCTCTGCAAGCTGGCCCGCCCCGGCCACGACCATCACAACCTGCCCGCGGCCCTGAGGGAACTGTTTCCCAGCGCCGGGGCCGAGGCCTGAACCCGGGCTACAACGACGGCGGCGGCCTTGAGCTCGGGCTGCCTGGAGATCGGGCAGGCCTGCTCGTGCAGCAGGGCATTGGCCTCACAGGCCTGCTCCTGCATGAAGCCCCAGTGCATCGGCAGAAACACGGTGCCCGGTCGGATGCGCTCGGTCACCGCCGCCTTGGCCGTGATCGTGCCGCGCAGCGAGCGGATTTCGGCCATGGCGCCATCGTCCAGGCCGAGGGGCCCGGCATCCTCAGGGTGGATCTCCAGCAGGGGCTCGGGGTGCAGGGCGTTGAGGCGAGGCACCTTGGCCGTGCGCGTCATGGTGTGCCACTGGCCCAGGTAGCGGCCCACCGTGAGCACCAGGGGATAGGTCTCACTGGGAGGCTCCGCCAGGCCCATGGGCTGCTCGGCGATGAAGCGGGCCCGACCGCTGGCGGTGGGGAAGTGGTAGTCGGTGTAGAGGCGCCGGGGCTCCTGGCCGGGGACCGAGCCGCTGGGGAACGGCCACTGCTGGGGGCCCTCCCTGGCCAGCAGGCCGTGGCTGAGGCCGGAGTGGTCGCACAGACGGCCGGCGGTGAGGGCGGCCAGCTCGGCGTAGACCTCCGCCGCGGAGGCGTAGCTGAAGGGCTCGACGAAGCCGAGCCTGCGGCCCACCTCCGCGAACACCTGCCAATCGGGGCGGGCCTCGCCGGGGGGCGGCCGAAAGGCCGGGCAGAGGGTGACCCGCCGCTCTGAATTCACCATCACGCCGGGCTTTTCGCTCCACTGGGCCGCCGGCAGCAGCAGGTGGGCGTACTGGGCGGTCTCGGTGTCGGCATAGGCATCACTGAGCACCACCATCGGGCAGCGGCTCACGGCGGCCTTGACCCGCTCCAGGTTGGGCATGCTCACCAGGGGGTTGGTGGCCGCCACCCACCAGAGATCGAGGGCGCCACATTCCATCGCCTCCACCTGGCGCCAGGCATCGAGACCAGGGGCGGGATCGATCGTGCCGGCCCCGAACCCCCAGGCCGCCTCCACCGTGGCCCGGTGGGAGGGATCAACCACGGTGCGGTAGCCCGGCAACAGGTGGGCCAGGCCACCGGCTTCGCGGCCACCCATGGCATTGGGCTGGCCGGTGAGGGAGAAGGGCCCCGCTCCCACCTTGCCGATCTGGCCGGTGAGCAGGTGCAGGTTGATCAGGCCCGCCACCTTGGCGGTGCCCTCCACGCTCTGGTTGAGGCCCATCGACCAGAGGCTGAGCACGCTGGGGGCCTGGCCCCAGAGCTGGGCCAGCTGCCGCAGGGCCGCCTCAGGGATGCCGCACAGCCGGCTGACCCGCTCGGGGGTCCAGGCCTGCAGGAGTTCGGCATAGGCGGCGAAGCCCTCGGTGGCCTCCTCGATGAACTCCACGTCGATCGTGAGCGCCTTCACCATCAGATGGGCCAGGCCGTGCATCAGCACCAGGTCGGTGCCGGGGCGAATGGCCAGGTGCAGGTCGGCCGCGTCACTGGTGGCCGTCTGCCTGGGATCCACCACCACGATGGTGACGCTGCCGGGCTGGCGGCGTTTGCGCTTCAGCAGCCGCTGAAACAGCACCGGATGGCACTCCGCCGTGTTGGTGCCGATCAGGAAGGCCACGCCGCAGTGGTCGAGATCCTCGTAGCAGCAGGGGGGGCCATCGGAGCCGAGGCTGCGGGCATAGCCCGCCACGGCCGAACTCATGCACAGGCGCGAGTTGGCATCGAAGTTGTTGGTGCCGATCGCGCCCTTGAGCAACTTCTGGGCGACGTAGTAGTCCTCGATGTGAAACTGGCCGGAGCCATACATGGCGATCGTTCCGGGGCCCTTGCTGGCCAGGGAGCTGCGGATCCGGGCCACGATGCGATCGAGGGCCGCGTCCCAGCTGATCGGCTGGAAGGGCTCCTCCAGGCTGGCGCGAGCCAGGGGCTGGCTGAGCCGACCGTGGCGCAGGGTGTCGCAGACGGTCGCCCCCTTGATGCAGACCTGTCCCAGGCTGGAGGGATGGCGCCGGTCCCCCCTGGTACCCCAGAGGGGAAGGCCGTCGGCATCCCGCCGGGTGGGCTGATTCTTGGCGGCAGGGGGCAGCAACTCAAGGCCGCAGCCCACGCCGCAGTAGGGGCACTGGGAGCGCGCCGAACCGGGTGGGGAAGCAGCCATGGAGCTCACGGAACAGGCGGACGAAAAAGCAGGGCAGACCCAGGGCCTGCCCCACAGCAGCGATGCGGTTGATGTCGCGGATCAGACCCCCGTCGCGGCAGCCTCAGCTGTTTCTCCTTCGTGGAGATCAGCGAAGGATCCCTTGGGCTCCTTCAGCACGAAGTAGCAGAGGAAGCCAACGATCAGACCAGCCACGCCCAGCACCTGGAAGAAGGCACTGTTGGAGGCCGCCACCACGGCGGGGGTGGGTTCGGCATCGGCGGCACCGGACAACCACAGCGGCAGCAGGCTGTAGATGGTGAGATAGGCCACGGCGCCCACGTTGCCGTAGGCACCCACCATGCCGGCGATCTGGCCGGTGACCCGACGCTTGACCAGGGGAACGATGGCGAAGGTGGATCCCTCCCCAGCCTGCACAAAGAAGGAGCAGACCATGGTGATCACCAGAGCCAGCACGATGCCGGCGGAACCGACGAACGTTCCCGGCTGGATCATGCTCATCAGCAGATAGCCGAATCCAAGGCCAACGGTGAGGAAGCCCATCGTGGACTTGCGCGATCCGAGCTTGTCGGAGAGCAGTCCACCGCCTGGACGCGCCACCAGGTTCACGAATGCGAAGGCCGAGGCCAGGATTCCCGCTGTGGCCTTGGGCAGGTCAAAGGTGGTTTCGAAGAAGGTGGGAAGCATCGACACCACGGCCAGCTCCGAGCCGAAGTTCACGATGTAGGTGAGCTCCAGGATGGCCACCTGCTTGAACTCATAGCGATCCTGCTTGGGATACACCTTGGTCCCGGCGATCAACTCCTTGTTGGTGCGGATGATGCCCCAGGTCTGGAAACCGAAGAACAGCAGCACCAGCACAATAGCGATGGCAAAGCCGGTGTCATCGAGGAACTTCACCTTCTGAAGACGCCAGGCGAGCACGGCCAGAATCACGCCGAAGGGCACGTTCATGCCGATCAGGCCCCAGAAGTCCCGCATGGAAGTTACCTCCAGGCCAGCGGTCTTGGCGGGGCGCTGGTAGGTCCGGCCAGGCGGCGTGTCCTCAACGTTGAGGTAGTAGAAGACGCCGTAGATGGCGGCAATGATGCCGGAGAGGGCAATCGCTCCGCGCCAGTTCAGCACGATGCCATCAACGGCGAAACCACCACCGAATGACAGCCAGCCGGCCAGGGTCACCATGGTGAGCGCCGAGAAGGCGGAGCCGAAGTTGCCCCAGCCCCCGTAGATGCCTTCAGCCAGGCCGATCTCCTTGGGCGGGAACCATTCGGCCACCATGCGAATGCCGATCACAAAGCCGGCACCCACGATCGAAAGCATGAGGCGAGCCACCACCAGCTGGTTGAAATCCTGGGCAAAGGCGAACAGCAGACAGGGGAAGGCCGAAAAAATCAGTAGCGCCGAGTAGGTAAGGCGGGGCCCGTATTTGTCGAGCAGCATCCCGATCAGGATGCGTGCCGGAACGGTGAGGGCCACGTTGCAGATCGCAACGGTGCGAATCTGGGGAACGGTGAGGCCAAGATCAGCCTTGACGGTGGTCGCCAGCGGCGCCAGGTTGAACCAGACGACGAAAGTAAGAAAGAATGCAAACCAGGTGAGATGAAGTGTCTTGTATCTCCCCTGGAGAGACCAGAGTTCACCGAGCATATCAAAGTGGAATTATGATCGAAGCTTCCGAACGCTGAGCCAGACCTGATGAGCGGCGCATCATGCAAGCCGCCCGGCAAGTACACCAGACAGTCTGATTCTTTTCTGTGGTTGACGCTACCGAGATCAGCGGATGCCCCTTCACGCGCTTCGAGCTGATGACTCCCACATCCTTGTCAGGGCGCCCATGCCGAACCCGACCCCGGCCCCCCTGCGTTGCTGCCTGCTGAGTGGCGGCGGCAGCCGACGCATGGGCCAGGACAAGGCCCTGCTGGGCCATCCCGCCGGGGGCAGCTGGCTCAGCCACACCCTGGAGCTGCTGGCCGAACTGGAGGCCCCGATCAGCCTCTGCAGCAATCACCAGAGCCATCGGCAGCTGGCAGAGCGCCTGCGGGGGTGCAGGGGGCTAAGCCATGGCCTGCCACTGGCGGTACCCCTGGACCTGATCGAGGAACCCGTCCCCCCCCAGGGCCCCCTGCAGGCCCTGGGCCATCTGATGCAGTGCCACCCCGGCGAGCGCCTGCTGCTCTGCCCGGTCGACATGCCCTGGCTGGATCGGCCCAGCCTCGACCAGCTGCTGCGCAGCGCCGAGCAGCGGCCCCAGCAGCTGTGCGTGGCCACCGATGGCACGCGCCTGCACCCCCTGCTCGGGATCTACCCCGCCACCGAAGTCCTGCGCAGCGATCTGCACGCCTGGCTGGCCGGTGGGGAGCGCAGCATGCACAGCTGGCTGGCCCGCCACACCATCCACCCCGTGCCGCTCCCCGCCACCGCCCTGCACAACTGCAACCGCCCCGAAGACTGGCCGGGGGCTGGGCCCGCCGGGCTCGTCAGTCCGGCGCCCCGGGCGACAGGCTGACAGCACCGTTGCCTTCGCGTTCCGCCGCCGTGGTTGTTGCCGCTCTGGACCAGCTGGGCCGGCGCCCCGGGGTGCTGCGGCTGTCCCTGACGGCGCGCTGCAATCTGGCCTGCCCCTACTGCTGCCCCGACGACCGGGACCCTCCGGAGTTGCTGCAGCTGGAGGAGCGGCGCAGCCTGATTGCCGTGGCCGCCGGCCTGGGCTTCTCGAGCCTGCGGCTCACCGGTGGCGAACCCCTGCTGCATCACGGCCTGGAGGCCCTGATCAGCGCGGTGCAGGAGCTGCGCCAACCCTCTGGGCTGCGGGAGATCGCGCTCACCACCAACGGCGTGCTGCTCACGGCCGAGCGGGCCAGGGCCCTGCGGCAGGCCGGCCTCGACCGGATCACGATCAGCCTCGACGGGGCCGATGGGGCCAGCGTGGCGCTCATGAGCGGCCGGGCCACCCAGGGCGAGCTGCTGCTGGCCCGGGTGCTGGCCGCCGTCAGCCACGCCCGCGAGGCGGGCTTCGATCCTGGGCGCGGTGAGCTCAAGCTGAATGCGGTGATCGATCGGCGCCGCAACGCCGACCAGCTGCTTCCCCTGGCCGCCCTGGCCAGGCGGCTGGGGGTGGAGCTGCGCCTGATCGAGTTCATGGATGTGGGCAACCGCAACGGCTGGAGCCCAGACCAGGTGCTCACCGCCGCTGAGATGGTGCAGCGGATCGGCGCCCGCTGGCCACTGCAGCCCCAGGGCCGGGCCCATCACGGCACCGCCAGCCGCTGGCGCTACCTGGACCGCGATGACGACCTGCACCTGGCCGTGGTGGCGTCGATCTCGGCGCCGTTCTGCGGCGACTGCAACCGGCTGCGGGTGACGGCCGATGGCCAGGCCTACACCTGCCTGTTCGGCACCGCCGGCACTGACCTCAAGCCCTGGCTGCGGCCGCGGCCCGATGCGGCCGGACTGCGCACCAGGCTGCAGGCGCTGTGGAGCCAGCGGCGCGATCGCTACAGCGAAGAGCGGGCCAGCCTGGAGGCGGGAGCCGCTCTTCCCCACGCCGAGATGGCCTACCTGGGCGGCTAGGCGCCGCTGGGTTCCCCCAGGCGGGGCAGCAGCTGCACCAGGTTGCAGGGACGGGTCCCGGCGCTGAGCTGGGCCTGGATCAGCCGGTCCCAGGCGGTCTGAACTGCATCGAGGGACCCTGGCAACACGAACACCACGGTGCTGTTGGCCACCCCGGCCAGGCAGCGGCTCTGCAGGGAGCTGGTGCCGATGGTCTCGAAGGAGAGCACCCGGAACAGTTCGCCGAAGCCGTCGATCGTCTTGTCCAGCAGCGGCGCCACGGCCTCGGGGGTGCCATCCCGGCCGGTGAGGCCTGTGCCGCCGGAACTGATCACCACCTGCACGGCGGGGTCGGCGATCCAGCTGCTCAGAACCGCGCGGATGCGGTAGCGGTTGTCGGGCACCAGCTGCCGATCCGCCAGCCGGTGGCCCGCCGCCTGCAGGCGCTCCAGCAGGGCGTCACCGGAGTGGTCTTCCGCCAGGGTGCGGCTGTCCGACACGGTGAGCAAGGCAATGGCAAGACCCACCCGAATCGGATCCAAAGCGCCATTGTGGGTCCATTGAACCCGGCTTCAGGCCCCTGCGCTGCAGGGCCCTCAGCCGCCAGCCATGCCGAAGCCAGCCCTGGGTCAGAGCAACGCGGAGCAACCGCTGTGTGGCGGTGGTGGCGTCACTGGCGCCGGCAGCGGCGGCGAGCTGCGGGTGCTGCTGTTCGCCTCCCTGCGGGAGCGGGCCGGCTGGAGCGAACGGCAACTGGCCCTGCCGGCACGGGAGCCGGTCACGGCCCTGGAGATCTGGGAGCAGCTGGGACTCGCTGAGCCGGAAGAACCAGCCTCCAGCACCTCCACCCCTGTCCGCCGGGGCTGGCCGGCCGGCCTGCGCGTGGCCATCAACCAGCGCTTCGCCGCGGCGGAGCAGCCCCTGCAGGCGGGCGACGAGCTGGCCTTCCTGCCGCCGATCAGCGGAGGTTGAGCGTGGAGCTGACCCTCGCGCTCCAGCCCCAGCCATTCGATCCGCTGCATCACCTCGAGGGCTGGCAGCGGGCGCAGGCCGATGGGCCACGCGGAGCCAGCGCCGCTGAAGCCTGGTTCATCGGCCGGGTGCGGGGCCACGACGGCCGGGGGGAGCCCCTGGAGGCCCTGGAGCTGGAGCACTATCCCGGCATGACGGAGCACTGCCTGCGCAGCCAGGCCGAGCAGCTGGGCCGGCACCATGGCGCCAGCGCCCTGCTGGTGCAGCACCGGGTGGGGCGGGTGCGGCCGGGCGAGGCGATCGTGCTGGTGGCCGTGGCCGCTGACCGGCGCGGCCCCGCCCAGCGCTGCTGCCAGGCCCTGCTGGAGGCCCTCAAGCACGACGCGCCGTTCTGGAAACGGGAGTGGCTGCGCAGTGGCGAGAGCCGCTGGGTGGAGGGCAACACCGCCTTCTGAGGCCCCAAGGGGCCGCCGCCCTAGAAGATCGGCAGCCGCAGCAGCTGGGCCCAGACGCTGGCCCCCGCCTCGAGGCCAGCGCAGTCGGCGGGGAGTTCCAGCAGCAGGTCTGCCCCCTGCAGCGAGCCGATCCGGGAGGAGGCCTGGCTGCCTTCCAACCGGGCCAGGAGCTGGCCCCCAGGCCCCACCTCCAGGCGGGCCCGGGCCAGCTCAGGCCGGCCCGGGGAACGCCGCAGGGGCGTGGCCAGCTGCACCTGCAGGCGCGGCAGCAGCGCCACCTCGGCGCCCTCCAGCCGCTGCAGGGCCGGCCAGAGCAGCTGCAGCGCCGTGATCGCCGCCGCCACCGGGTTGCCCGGCAGCCCGAAGAACGGCCGGCCCAGCACCGCCCCGAAGGCAAAGGGGCGGCCCGGCCTGAGGAACAGCTTCCAGAACGCCACGGCGCCCAGCTCCTCCACCAGGGGACGGATCCAGTCGCTGTCGCCCGCCGACACCCCACCGGTGCTCACCACCACATCGCAGCTGGCCGCGAGCTGCTCAAGGGACCGCCGCAGACTCTGCGGGTCATCGGCCACCACCAGGCGGGCCTGAACGCCGTAGCCCAGCCGCGCCAGCAGAGCCTCCAGCAGGGTGCCGTTGCTCTCCCAGATCGCCCCCGCTGGCCGCGGCTGCCCCACCGGCGTGAGCTCATCACCGCTGATCAGCAGACCCAGCCGCGGCTGCGGCCGCAGCGGCAGGGAGGCCACGCCGCAGCTGGCCAGCCGCGCCAGGTCGGCGGGCCCCAGGCGCTGGCCGGCCTCGATCAGCACCTGGCCGGGGGCAGCCTCCTCGTCGGCCGCCCGGATCCAGGGGTTGGCTCCAGCCTCGCGCTGCAACACCAGCTCGGTGCCGGCCGGATCGACCCCCACCAGCTCCTGGGGCAGCACCCGCTGCGAGCCCTCAGGCAGCGGCGCCCCCGTGAGAATGCGCAGGGCCTCGCCGCTCTGCAGCGGGCGCTCGAACGGAGCGCCGGGAGCGGAGCGGCCCACCAGCCGCCAGCGGCTGCCGAGCGGTGGCGGCGCGGCCGAGCCTGCCAGGGCATAGCCATCCATGATCGAGGCCCTGAACCCCGGCACGGCCTGGGCCGCCACCACCGCCGCGGCCGTGACCCGGCCCAGCGCCGCGGCCAGGGGCGCCTCTTGCGAGCCGGAGAGCGGTTGCAGGGCCTCCAACACCTGGCGGCGAGCGACGTCCAGCGGCAGGCCCTCGGCGGGGAACGGTTCGGCCATGACGTCTCAGACCTCTGCTTCGGGGCGGACCCAGAGCCCGTGGCGACCTCCGTCCTTGCGCACCAGCCGCACCGGCCCGATGGTCATGGCGGGATCCTGGGACTTCACCATGTCGTAGAGGGTGAGCAGACCCACCTGAACCGCCGTGAGCGCTTCCATCTCCACCCCGGTGGGGCCGGTGGTGCGGGCCGCCACCTCCACCCTGAGGCCGGAGCGCCGTGCCGCGGGCTCGATCGTCACGTCCAGGCCGGTCAGGGCCAGGGGGTGGCAGAGAGGAATCAGCTCCGAGGTGCGCTTGGCCGCCTGAATCGCCGCCACCCGGGCCACGGCGAGCACATCCCCCTTGGCGGTGCGGCCCTCCAGCACAGCCGCCAGCAGCGCCGGATCCATGCTGATGAAGCCCTCCGCCACGGCGCTGCGCAGGCTGGGGGGCCGCTCCCCCACCTCCACCATGCGGGCCTCGCCGCGGCTGTTCAGGTGGGTGAGCGCTGGCACGTCCAACCAGGCCGCGGCGCCGGGGCAGTGGTGCACCACCCCCTCCACCACCCCCGCGGCGTAGTTGCCGTTCATGCCCATGAACTCCCCCTGGGCCAGATAGAGCTGCTGCCGGGCGGGAGCGGGCAGGCCCAGGGCCTGCTTCACCGCCGGGTCGGCATTGGCCACCAGGATCGAGCGCAGCTCGCTCTGGAGCACCGGCAGGTCATTGCCGCTGTCGCCGGCGAAGAGGGTGTCGTCAAGGCCAAAGCCCAGCTGGTCCATCAGGAAGCGCACGGCGTGCAGCTTCGTGGCCGAGGCGGGCAGCACATCCAGCAGACCCACGCCGGCGGCCCCGTCCAGGCTGTGGATCACGCTGGCCGCCACCCCCTCCTGCGCCAGCCGCGCCTCGATCAGGGCCCGCAGCGGTGCCACCTCCAGGGCCGGATCCACATAGAAGCTCAGCTTGTGGAGGCTCTGGCGGCTGGGCTCCTGCAGCCGCAGCTGCGGCAGGTCCTCCAGCAGCGGCCACAGGGCCTCGCCGCTGCGGCCGCCCCAGTCGGCGGCGATCGCCCCATCCCAGCCCCGCTGCCGGATCCAGCCAGACGGCGCCACCTCCAGGATGGTGGTGCCCACGTCGGCGACCACCCAGGCCGGCACGGGCAGGGAGTAGCGCTCGATCGCCTCGGCCACCAGGGCCGGATCCCGGCCCGACACATAGGCCAGGGTGACCTGGGGCCGCTGCACCAGGCGGGCGAACAGGCTCCGGGCCTCGCTGGATTCGCTCTGGTGGCCGTTCGGCACCAGGGTGCGGTCGAGATCACTGCAGAGCAGCAACTGCGAGGGGGGCAGCGGCCCTTGGCCAGCCTGAAGTAGGGGTTGCAAAGCCGAGTGGGGATCGGAGGCCATCAGCCGAGGGGACCCTCCCCACACGTCTGCACCCGCCAAGTCTGGCGCGGAGGGGTGCCGGTCCAGGCGCTAGAGGCTGAGGAAGTCGTAGTGGTCGATGGCCTCGAGAATGCCCCGGGCGTGGGACTGGGAGGCCAGGTAGATGTGTTCCGTCTCGCCCAGGTTGGAGAGTTCCTCGCAATGGCGGTTGGCCACCACCACGCCGAGGGTGTTGCCGCGCAGCATGTCTTCATCGCCCCCGGAACCGCCCGTGACCAGGATGCGCTCCAGGGGAATCCGCCAGCGCTGGGCCGCGAAGCGCAGGGCCTGGCCCTTGGAGGCCCTGGCCGGCACCAGATCGAGATACTGCCCGAAGGACAGGGTGAGATTCACCGAGAGCTCATGCTGCCGCAGCAGGGCCCGCACCTCTTCCATCGGCGGCGCCAGAGCGGCGTCGTAGTGATACGACAACTTGAAGGTGCTCTGTTCGTTGCGCGCCTGCAGCTGCAGCCCCGGCAGTTCCCGCAGCAGCCGCCGGATCATCCACGGTGTCCACAGATGGTTGATGTGGGAGGCCCAGGCCAGGTCGGGCAACCAGTTCGGCGAGTAGTAGATCTCCGTGCCCAGGCTGGTGATCAGGATGTCCGGCAGGGGGATGCCGTACTCACGGATGATGCCCAGCAACGAATCGAGGCGGCGGCCGCTGGCGATGCCGAACAGCCAGTCGTTGCCCCGCCCCCTGAGCACGGCACTGAGCTGGTCGAGGCCGGCCCGGTCGCCCAGCAGGGTGTTGTCCACCGCGGTGAACAGGGCCTTGGTATGGCCCCGGGTGCTGCGCACCATCGGTGGTGCCGGCACGTCGAGGCTGCCCTCCACCAGGTGGTGCAGTTTGTGCAGGTAGGTCTCGGCGTGGGCGTCCCAGGAGTAATGGCAAGCCACCAGGCGGGCACCGTTGCGAGAGAAGGTCTGCCAGCGGCGGGAGTCGGCCAGGATCGCCAGCAGGGCCTCGGCAATGGCCTCGGTGTTGAGTGGATCCACCAGCAGGCCATTGCGGCAGTTGGCGATGATGTCCACCGGACCGCCGTTTTCGGTGGCCACCACGGGCAACCCGCTGGCGGCAGCCTCGAGCAGCGTCAGCCCGAACGGCTCGGTGAGGGCCGGGTTGATGAACACCCCCCGCGAGGCCGCCGCGAGGCGGTAGATCATCGGCACCTGCTCGGCGCTGTGGTGCTTGGGCAGGGCCACCCGGCCCTGGAGCCCGTGGCTGTCGATCGCCAGCAACAGCTCGATGAACACAGCCTGGGGACCCTCGTCGAGGTCGCGGATGTCATCGCGGTTGCCGGCCACGATCACCAGGTTGGCCAGCTCCTGCAGGGCCAGGCTGGCGCCATAGGCCTCCACCAGGGTGATCAGGTTCTTGCGCAGATCAGGCCGAGACAGGGCCAGGATGATCGGCTTCTGCGGCTGTTTCAGAAACGCGTCGAGACTGGTCTTGAACGCCTCGGCGACAGCGAGCTCGTGGTCTGAGACCGCAGCCGGCGCGGCCTCTGGCCGATGGAACTGCTCGAGATCGGTGCCCGGCGGAATCACCACCATCTTGGCGGGGATGTAGCCGTCATAGAGCCCGTATTGATCCTCGATCTCATTGCGGGTGCTGGTGATCACCAGGGAGGCCTGGGTGATCACCTCTTCCTCGGCATCGATGCGGCGCGAGATGTTGTATCGGCTCTCGATCTGCTCCAGCGACAGCCCCATGGAGAGCAGCCGCCGGTACTTGTCCCGCCCCAGGGAGTGGCCGGTGTGCACCAGGGGCAGGCCGGTGCGGTGGGCCAGCCTCACTCCCACATAGCCGGCATCGGCGTAGTGGCTGTGCAGCACATCGGGCCGCTGGGGCTGGGCCTGGATCCAGGCCAGCAGGTTGTCGGTGAAGCTGTCGAGGTGGTCCCAGAGCTCCTCCTTGCGCAGGTACTCCGCCGGACCGGCCTCGATGCGCACGATCCGGGCCCCGGGCCCGAGCGGCTCCAGCGGCACGGCGTAGTCGGCGCTCACAGCCGGATCGGCCACCAGCCGGGTGACCAGATCCACCCCCGCCACCTGGGGGTGGCGAGCCAGCGCCCGGGTGAGCTCCACCACATATTTGCTCTGGCCGCCCGTGTCAGCATCGCGGCCCAGTTCCAGCTCGTGGCCGCGGATGAGGCCATGCAGGCTGATCAGCAGCAGGCGCAGCGGCGCTGCGGAACCGCCGGGCTCAGACTCGGACTGGGCTGGCAACGGGATGGCGACAGGCAGCGGGGAGCGGCTCAAGCCTGATGGAAGAAGAGCCAGGGGGCAAGGAAGCGCCGGCGGCAAGGGGCCATGGGAGGGTGAGATCACGTCTCTGCGTGCCCGTGGCCCCTTTGCAGCGTTCGCGCAATTCCACCCTGGCCTGCGCCTTCCTCACGCTGCTCAACGACCGCCTGAGCGAGTCGCTGATCTTTCCACTGCTGCCCTTTCTGCTGGCGGGGTTCAGCAGTGATGGCCGCATTCTCGGACTGCTGGCCGGCAGCTATGCCCTGGCCCAGTTCAGCTTCACGCCGCTGATCGGCGCCCTCAGCGACCACCTGGGCCGCCGCCCCGTGATCGCGGGTTGCGTGGGCGGATCGGTGCTCGGCCTGGGCCTGTTCGCCCTCACCCTCTCGATCGACTGGAGCTCGATTCCCTGGGCGGCCGGCAGTGCCCTGCCCCTGGGCCTGCTCTTCCTGGGACGGCTGGTGGACGGCGTCAGCGGCGGCACCGCCGCCACCGCCAGCGCCGCCCTGGCGGACATCACCCCGCCGGAGAAGCGGGCCAAGGCCTTCGGCCTGATCGGGGTGGCCTTCGGACTCGGTTTCATCCTGGGGCCGGCCATGGGCGGACTGCTGGGCCGCATCAACGTGATCCTGCCGCTGATGATCGCCGTGGGCATTGCGGTGCTCAACCTGGTGCTGGTGCTGGCGGTGCTGCCGGAGACCCATCCCCCCGAGGCGCGCCTGCCCCTGCCGCGGCGCCGCGACCTGCAACCCTTCAGCCAGCTGGCGCGGGTGTTCAGCAACCCCCAGGTGCGCCGCCTCTGTGCCGCCTTCTTTCTGTTCTTTCTCGGCTTCAGCGGCTTCACCGCCGTGCTGGTGCTCTATTTCAAGCAGGCCTTCGACTGGGGCCCGGGCCTGGCCGGTGCCGCCTTCCTGGTGGTGGGCCTGGTCGCCACCGTGGTGCAGGGGGGCCTGATCGGTCCGCTGGTGAAGCGCTTCGGTGAGTGGCGGCTGAGCCTGGCCGGCCTCGGTTTCGTGATC
This sequence comes from Paraciimarium castrense LEGE 11436, assembly GCF_056633055.1. Lineage (NCBI taxonomy): Bacteria > Bacillati > Cyanobacteriota > Cyanophyceae > Synechococcales > Prochlorococcaceae > Paraciimarium > Paraciimarium castrense. Next base: position 64,855 of record NZ_JBSJOW010000007.1, read on the forward strand.
GCAGGCTGCCTGCTGGTGGCCCTGGCAGACCGCAGCAACGCCACGACGCTGGTGTTCAACGGCGTGGGCCTGCTGGCCCTGGGCACCGGACTGGTGACGCCCTGCCTGCGCTCCCTGGTGTCCCGCCGGCTCGACGATTCCGGCCAGGGGGCCGCCCTGGGCAGCCTGCAGGGACTGCAGAGTCTGGCGGGCTTCATCGGCCCGCCCCTGGGGGGCCTGGCCTTCGAGACGATCAGCTGGAGAAGCCCGCTGTGGCTCGGCATCGCCCTGATGCTGGGGGTCGTGGCGCTGGTGGCTGGAGGACTGCCGGGCCGCTCCGTCAAGTCAGGCTGATACCCGAGCCGGCCCGAACCGATTGCTACCTTTCAGCCATGCCTTCAGCCCAGCCAGCCCCAATCGTCGCTCCCGAGCTCTACATCAACCGGGAGCTGAGCTGGATCGAGTTCAACTACAGGGTGCTGGCCCAGGCCCTCGATGAACGCACGCCGCTGCTGGAGCAGGCCAAGTTCAGCGCGATCTTCAGCAACAACCTCGACGAGTTCTTCATGGTGCGGGTGGCTTCGCTGAAGTCACAGGTGGACGCCGGGGTGGCCACCCTCAGCGATGACGGCCTCACGCCCCAGCAGCAGCTCGAGGCGATCCAGACCAAGCTCCGCCCCCTGCTGGAGCTGCAGCAGCAGCACTACCGCCACTCGCTCAAGAGCCATCTGGCGGAGTACGGCCTGCTGATGATCGACTACGCCAATCTCAATGAGGCCCAGCGCCACTGGGTGGACGACTACTTCCGCTCCGCCATCTTCCCGGTGCTGACCCCCCTGGCGGTGGACCCCTCCCACCCCTTCCCCTTCATCAGCAACCTCAGCCTCAACGTGGCGGTGCTGGTGCGCGACCCCGACACCGGTCAGCAGGAGTTCGCCCGGGTGAAGGTGCCCCAGAAGAACCTGCCCCGCTTCGTGCAGATCCCCACCGAGCTCAGTGGGCGCCATCCCGCCCCAGTGTTCAGCGCCGTGCCGCTGGAGCAGGTGGTGGCCTTCAACCTGCAGCTTCTGTTTCCCGGGATGAGCGTGGAGGGCCACTACTTCTTCCGTGTCACCCGCGATGCGGATCTGGAGCTGCGCGATCTGGAGGCCGACGACCTGATGGAGGCCCTTGAAGAAGGCCTGCGCAAGCGTCGCCGCGGCGGCGAGGTGGTGCGGCTGGAGGTGGCCGACGAGGTGCCTGAATCTGTGCTGCAGCTGCTGATGCAAGGCACCGACGTGGAAGCCGAGGACGTCTACCGGATCAGCGGCCCCCTGGGGCTCGACGATCTGATGAGCCTGCTGGCCGTGCCCCTGCCCCAGCTCAAGGACCGGCCCCACAAGGGCCGCACCAGCCCGGTGCTGGCCCGCGCCCAGAAGGGCCTGCTGGAGGACGGTTCCCTCAAGGCGGAAGAGTTCGAGAGCATCTTCTCGGTGATCCGCCGGGGGGATGTGCTGCTGCAGCATCCCTACGACCTGTTCTCCACCTCCGTGGAGGAGTTTCTGAATCAGGCGGCGGACGATCCGCTGGTGCTGGCGATCAAGATGACGCTCTACCGCACCTCCAGGGACTCGGCCGTGATCGCTGCCCTGATCCGGGCCGCCGAGAACGGCAAACAGGTGATGGCCCTGGTGGAGCTGAAGGCCCGCTTCGATGAGGACAACAACATTCAGTGGGCCAAGCGCCTGGAGAGCTCCGGCGTGCATGTGGTGTACGGCGTGCTGGGTCTGAAGACCCACACCAAGATCCTGCTCGTGGTGCGCAAGGAAAAGGAGCGACTGAACAGCTACGTGCACATCGGCACCGGCAACTACAACGCCAAGACCTCCAGCCTCTACACCGACTTCGGCCTGCTCACGGCGAGGCCCGAATTCGGTGCCGATCTGGTGGAGCTGTTCAACTACCTCACCGGCTTCTCCAAGCAGCAGAGCTTCCGCCGCTTGCTGGTGGCCCCGGTGACGCTGCGCAAGCGCAAGCTGGGGTTGATCCAGCGCGAGATCGAGCATGCCAGGGCCGGCCGAGGTGGCCATGTCAGGGCGAAGATGAACTCGCTGGTGGATCCGCTCATCATTGCCCTGCTCTATGAGGCCTCCCAGGCCGGCGTGTCGATCGAGCTGGTGATTCGCGGCATGTGCAGCCTGCGCCCGGGCCTGGAAGGGATCAGTGACAACATCCGGGTGGTGAGTGTGATCGGCCGGTTCTTGGAGCACTCGCGTGTGTTCTGGTTTGGCAACGCCGGTGAACCTGAGGTGTATTTAGGCAGTGCCGACTGGATGAGCCGCAACCTGGACCGCCGGGTGGAAGCCGTGGCCCCAATCGAGGATCCGGCCCTGCGCCACCAGCTGGAAGGGGTGCTTGATCTCTACCTCAACGACGCCGGTGGCTGGCACATGCGCTCGGATGGCAGCTTTGAGCAGCCTCCCAGCGATGGCGAGGGCAAGCGGGCTCAGGTCAGCCTGATGGAGCGCTGGCGAGGCGGCCTCACCCCGGCGCGCTCGGCCTGACTCGCAGGGCTTGACCGGAGCGGACCAAGAGGTAGCCTCCGGTGAGGTTAAGCACCAAGAGGGCGACACAGCCCGAAGGCTTGGCACAGCCAGAGGGCTTGATTGAGTCGATGAAATGCATCGGTAGACACAAAACAAGCCCTGGATGGATGGCAATTCAGAAAGTCTTCGCAATCCCACGCTTGCCTTGAGGCCAGCAGTGCTACATTCCGGCCACATTCAAATTCGGAGGCATGGGTGTGGGGACACCATTGCAATCCGGTTCAGACGTCAACTTGATTGGCGTTAAAAAGCCGGCGGCAGCTTCAAAATCGCGCACCACAGGCTCGCGGCCCTCGGGTCGGTTGAGCGCCGATTCCATCGGTTGGTATCTCAGCAACATCGGTCGTGTGCCACTTCTCACGCCGGCTGAAGAAATTGAACTGGCCCATCATGTTCAGGCCGGCAAGCGTCTCCAGCAAGTTACGCTCGAGGAGCTGACGCCCAAGCACAAGCGCCAGATCCGCATGGCCCAGAGGGCCCGCGATCGCATGATGGCCGCCAACCTGCGCCTGGTGGTGAGCGTGGCCAAGAAGTACCAGAACCAGGGCCTGGAGCTGCTGGATCTGGTCCAGGAAGGAGCCATAGGCCTGGAGCGCGCCGTCGACAAGTTCGATCCGGCCATGGGCTACAAGTTTTCCACCTATGCCTACTGGTGGATTCGTCAGGGCATGACGCGGGCGATCGACAACAGCGCCCGCACGATCCGCCTGCCGATCCACATCAGCGAGAAGCTCTCGAAGATGCGGCGCATCACCAGGGAGCTCTCCCATCGGCTCGGGCGGCAGCCCAACCGCCTGGAGCTGGCCCATGCCATGGACATGCGGCCCCAGGATCTCGAGGAGCTGATGGCCCAGAGCGCCCCCTGCGCCTCCCTCGACGCCCACGCCCGCGGCGAAGAGGATCGCAGCACCCTGGGAGAGCTGATCGCCGATCCGGCCAGCAACGAGCACTTCGATTCGATGGATCGCCACATCCAGAAGGAGCACCTCGGAGCCTGGCTCTCCCAGCTCAACGAGCGAGAGCAGAAGATCATCCGGTTGCGCTTCGGCCTGGAGGGTTCCGAACCCCTCACTCTGGCTGAAATCGGGCGACTGATCAACGTGTCCCGCGAGCGGGTGCGCCAGCTCGAAGCCAAGGCGATCATGAAGCTGCGGCTGATGAGCAACTACCACCAGGCGGCCTGACCCCCATGCCGATGGGGCGACCCTGAGCGTGCAGGACTGGCAGCAGCAGCTGGCCGGGGTGCTGGCGGTGCTGGCCTGGCTGGCCGCGTTGGCTGCCGGGGCCACCCTGGTGCGGCGTCGCTGGGGCCAGGGGGCTGGCGAAGGATCACGGGAATGGAGCCGCAAGCTGGTGCACATCGGCACGGGGGCCGTGGTGCCGATCGCCTGGGGGCTGGGGATTGCGCGGGAGATCGCGGTGCCGGCCGCGGCGCTTGTCACCCTGCTGGCGGCCCTGAATCACCGCCTGCGCCTGCTGCCGGCGGTGGAGGATGTGGGGCGCCGCAGCTACGGCACGGTGGCCTACGGGGCCTCCATTGCCCTTCTGCTGTGGTGCTGTTGGCCCCAGCACCCTGCCACGGTGGCCGCAGGCGTGCTGGTGATGGCCGTCGGTGACGGCCTGGCCGGGTTGATCGGGCCGCTGCGGCCGTCGCCGAGCTGGCAGGTGCTGGGCCAGCGGCGCTCCCTGCTGGGCACGGCGGTGATGGCCCTCGCCAGCGGCGCCGTGCTGGCCGTGCTGACCGGCCTCACCACAGGACCGGCCCTGGCCTGGGTGCTGCCGATCGCCCTGGCGGCCACCGCCCTGGAACAGGTGGGCGTGGCTGGAGTCGACAACCTCACCGTGCCGCTGGGGGTGGCCTGGCTGTGGCAAGCCCTGGGCGGCAGCTGAGCCGATCGGCCGGGGATCAGGCCAGGAACAGATCCTCGCAGCGCCGCTCCCAATCGGCGGAGGTGCCGAGAGCCGCCACCACCAGCCGGTCGCTGGACTCCTCCTTCAGCCGCAGCTGCCACTGGCGGATCAGGTCAGCCCGCTCCATCCAGGCCTGCATCACGGTGCGGTGGATCAGGGCGGCATCCCATTGGCGCTGTTGGCCGATGCCCTGGGCCCAATTGAGCAGCTCATCGAGCTGGAACGGCCGAAAGCCTGCCACGGCAGGGCCGCCCGATTGCTCCAGATAGAACACCTGCAGCGGATCGCTGAGGCCACAGAACTGGAGGAGGTAAATCATGATGGCCCCAACAACAGCCAGCCAACCCTATGAAGAGTTCGATGACAATCTGTCCAGCACGAACAATTCATTGCATTGGCAACAATTAGCACTCTCAAGTGTTGAGTGCTGGATCACTACTGCCTGGATGAGTGAGGCCTCAATGACAACACCTGCTGCCTCAGGCGATGGCCAGGGGCCTGCGCTCTGAGGCCGCCGACCGCACGGCCGCGGCCAGCCCATCCAGCACCTGCTCCGTGGTGTCGAGATCGATGCAGGCATCGGTGATGCTCTGGCCGTAGGTGAGCTTGCTCAGGTCGGCGGGGATCTTCTGCTGGCCCGGCACCAGGTGGCTCTCCAGCATCACCCCCATCAGGTGAAGGCTGCCGCTCGCCACCTGCTCGGCCAACTGGGCGGCCACATCGGCCTGGCGGCGGTAGTCCTTGTTGGAGTTGCCATGGCTGCAGTCCACCAGCAGCCGAGGGGGCAGGCCGACCGTCTCCAGTGCCCTGGCGGCCGCCTGAATGGCCTCCGGGTGGTAGTTGCTGCCCCCCTTGCCGCCGCGCAGCACCAGGTGGCCATCGGGATTGCCCGTGGTGGTGACGATCGAGGCGTACCCCTCCTGATTGATGCCCAGGAAATGGTGCGGCCGGGCGGCGGCCTCGACGGCATTGATGGCCGTGGCGATGGTGCCGTCCGTGCCGTTCTTGAAGCCGATCGGCATCGACAAGCCCGACGCCATCTCGCGGTGGGTCTGGCTCTCGGTGGTGCGGGCACCAATGGCGGTCCAGCTGATCAGGTCGGCGATGTACTGGGGCACCACCGGATCCAGCAGCTCAGTGGCGGCCGGAAGGCCCAGCTCGGTGACATGCAGCAGCAGCTCGCGAGCCAGGCGCAGGCCGGTGTTGATGTCGTAGCTGCCGTCGAGGTGGGGGTCGTTGATCAGGCCCTTCCAGCCCACGGTGGTGCGGGGCTTCTCGAAGTACACCCGCATCACCAGCTCCAGCTCGGCGGCGTGGCGCTGGCGGGCCTCCGCAATCAGGGCCGCATACTCCTTGGCCGCGCTGATGTCGTGGACCGAGCAGGGGCCCACGATCACCAGCAAGCGGCTGTCGTGGCCATGCAGGATCGCCTTGATCCGCTCCCGCGCCCCCTGCACGGTGGCGGCAGCGCTCTCTCCCATGGGCAGCTCGCGGTGGAGCAGGGCAGGAGCCACCAGGGGGCGGGTCTCCACCACATGGAGATCACTGGTGGTGGCGTGCATGGGACGAAGCTGCAGCGGAGGGCCGTTGACCGCCCTCCACCCTAGTCAGCGCCCATTTGCAGCAGCGCACACCAACAACCGGCGGCTCCGCGCTGAACAATGGAGGTCAGAACGACAGTACCGGGCATGGCAGCAGACACCTTCCTCACCAGTTATCGCGCCGCCGCCGCTGAGCGGCAGGCCCTCGGCGTGCCCGCCCTGCCACTCACGGCCGACCAGGCCCAGGCCCTCACCGAGCTGCTGCAGGCCCCACCCCAGGGCGAGGAGGAGACGCTGCTGCACCTGCTCACCGAACGCATTCCACCGGGCGTGGATGAGGCCGCCTACGTGAAGGCCAGCTGGCTGACGGCTGTGGCCAAGGGCACGGCCAGCAGCCCCCTGGTGAGCCCGGTGCGGGCGGTGGAGCTGCTGGCCACCATGATCGGCGGCTACAACGTGGGCTCCCTGATCGAGCTGCTCAGCAGCAGCGACGGGGCGATCGCCGAGGCCGCAGCCACGGGCCTGAGCCGCACCCTGCTCGTCTACGACTCCTTCCACGACGTGCTGGAGCTGGCCGAGACCAACCCCCAGGCCCGCCGGGTGGTGGAGAGCTGGGCCGCCGCGGAGTGGTTCACCGCCAAGCCTCCCCTGCCTGAGGCGATCACGGTGACGGTGTTCAAGGTGGAGGGCGAGACCAACACCGACGACCTCTCCCCGGCCACCCACGCCACCACCCGCCCCGACATCCCCCTGCACGCCATGGCGATGCTGGAAACCCGGATGCCGGGAGGCCTGGAGCTGATCGAGCAGCTCCAGGCCAAGGGCCACCCGGTGGCCTACGTGGGCGACGTGGTGGGCACCGGCAGCTCCCGCAAGTCGGCGATCAACTCGGTGCTCTGGCACACCGGCACCGCCATTCCCCACGTGCCGAACAAGCGCGGCGGCGGCGTGCTGCTGGGCGGCAAGATCGCACCGATCTTCTTCAACACCGCCGAGGATTCCGGCGCCCTGCCGATCGAATGCGACGTCAGCGCCCTGGCCTCCGGTGACGTGATCACGATTCGTCCTTTTGAAGGCACCATCGAGCGGGCCGCCGGCGAAGCCGACGCCGGCAGCATCGTGGCCCGCTTCGAACTCAAGCCCAGCACGATCACCGACGAAGTGCGCGCCGGCGGCCGCATCCCCCTGATGATCGGCCGCTCGCTCACCGACAAGGTGCGCACCCAGCTGGGGCTGCCCGCCTCCGAGCTGTTCATCCGCCCCAGTGCCCCCGCCGACACCGGCAAGGGCTTCACCCTGGCCCAGAAGATGGTGGGCAAGGCCTGCGGCCTCAGCGGCCTGCGCCCCGGCACCGCCTGCGAGCCGCTGATGACCACCGTGGGCAGTCAGGACACCACCGGGCCGATGACCCGCGATGAGATGAAGGAGCTGGCCTGCCTGGGCTTCAGCGCCGATCTGGTGATGCAGAGCTTCTGCCACACCGCCGCCTATCCCAAGCCGGTGGACCTCCAGACCCACGCCGAGCTGCCCGACTTCATGGCCTCCCGCGGTGGCGTGGCCCTGCAGCCGGGCGACGGCATCATCCACAGCTGGCTGAACCGCATGCTCCTGCCCGACACCGTGGGCACCGGCGGTGACAGCCACACCCGCTTCCCCCTCGGCATCTCCTTCCCGGCCGGCTCGGGCCTGGTGGCCTTCGCCGCCGCCATCGGTGCCATGCCGCTCGACATGCCTGAATCGGTGCTGGTGCGCTTCTCCGGCTCACTCCAGCCCGGGGTGACCCTGCGCGATGTGGTGAACGCGATCCCCTACGTGGCCATTCAGCAGGGGCTGCTCACCGTGGCCAAGGAGGGCAAGCAGAACGTGTTCAACGGCCGCATCATGGAGATCGAGGGGCTGCCGGATCTGAAGCTGGAGCAGGCCTTTGAGCTCACCGATGCCACCGCGGAGCGCTCCTGCGCCGGCAGCACCATCAAGCTCTCGGTGGACACCGTGAGTGAGTATCTGCGCAGCAACGTGGCACTGCTCAAGAACATGATCGCCCGGGGCTACGGCGATGCCCGCACCCTGGCGCGGCGGATCAGGGCGATGGAGGCCTGGCTGGCCGATCCGGTGCTGATGGAGGCCGACGCCGACGCCGAGTACGCCGCCGTGATCGAGATCGATCTCGACGCCATCACCGAGCCGATCCTGGCCTGCCCCAACGACCCCGACAACGTCAAACCGCTCTCGGAGGTGGCCGGCGCCGCCGTGGACGAGGTGTTCATCGGCTCCTGCATGACCAACATCGGCCACTACCGCGCCGCCGCCAACGTGCTGGAGGGCCAGGGTCAGATCACCGCCCGCCTCTGGGTCTGCCCCCCCACCCGCATGGACGAGGAAAAGCTCAAGCAGGAGGGCTACTACGCCACCTTCGAGGCGGCCGGGTCGCGCATGGAGATGCCGGGCTGCTCCCTGTGCATGGGCAACCAGGCCCGGGTGGAGGACAACACCACCGTGTTCTCCACCAGCACCCGCAACTTCAACAACCGCCTCGGCAACGGCGCCCAGGTGTATCTGGGCAGCGCCGAGCTGGCGGCGGTGTGCGCCCAGCTGGGCCGCATCCCCAGCAAGCAGGAGTATCTGGCCATCGCCGCCGAGAAGATCGATCCCTACGGCGCTGAGCTCTACCGCTACCTCAATTTCGATCAGATCGAGGGCTTCGGCGACTCCGGCCGGGTGGTGAGCGCCGAGCAGGAGGCCCAGGTGCTGGCAGGGGTGTAGGGGGGGCGACCCGATGCTGGGTCGCCTCTGGCGCAGGCAGAGTCCAACGAGGGGCCTTGGCCTGCCCCAGCTGAAGCCTGTGGCCAGCTCCTCGATCCTGCGGCTGCTGCAGCACCGCTGGTTCGTGGTGGTGCTGGCGCTGATCATCACGGGCCTGGGTGCCACCAGCGCGGCGGTGCTGTTCAGCAGCGGTCTTGAAGGTCTGGGGCGCTGGCGCATTCAGATGCAGGAGCTGGGGCCCAACTGGGTGGTGCTTCCCGCCATCGGCGGCGGTGGGGGGTTGCTGGCCGGACTGCTGGTGCAGACCCTGGCACCAGCGGCCCAGGGATCGGGCATCCCCCAGGTGATGCAATTTCTGCGCCGCCAGTCAGTGCCGATGGGGTTCCAGGTGGCGGCGGTGAAGCTGGTGGCCGGGATCGTGGCGATCGGCTGCGGCTTTCCCCTAGGGCCCTCCGGCCCCTCCGTGCAGATGGGCAGCTCGGTGGGCTTTGAGATGGCCCGGCTGCTACGGGCCCCCAACGCCTTCCGGCGCATGATCGTGGCCGCCGGCGGCGGCGCCGGGGTGGCGGCGGTGTTCCGGGCCCCGATCGGGGGCTTCCTCTATGCCATTGAGGAGCTGCTGCAGGGCGCCAGACCGGTGGTGATGCTGCTGGTGCTGGTCACCACGTTCTGGGCCGACACCTGGGCCGACCTGCTCGGCCTGGCCCGGCTGGTGAACCTCGATCCGGATTCCGTCTCCAGCCCGTCCACCACGATCTTCCAGCTCTCCCGCCAGGTGAACACCTTCGTGGTGGTGCGGCCGATCGACCTGCTCTGGCTGTTCGCCCTCGGGGTGGTGGTGGCGCTGGCGGCGGAGCTCTACTGCCGCTACGTGGTGGGGCTGCAGCGGCTGCGGCTGCGCTGGCAGGTGCCCCTGCCGGCCGCCATGGGCGTCACCGGCTGCCTGCTGGGGGTGGCCGATGCCTGGCTGCCAGCCGACTTCATCAACCGGGCCGGGATCCGTCAGGCGATCGCCGAAGGCGACGTGGATCTCACCAAGGCCCTGGCCATCTTTCTGGTGGTGTTCCTCACCACCGGCATCGCCGCCGCAGCCGGCACCCCGGGCGGCCTGTTCGCGCCGATGCTCACCCTGGGCGGCGCCCTGGGGCTGGCGGGGGCGGCGCTGGTGGAACAGCTGGGCCCGGATGCCCCCAGCACCGCCGTGTTCGCCGGCATGGGGGCCTTCATGGCCGCCTGCGCCCGGGCGCCGATCAGCGCCACCTTTCTCACCTTCGCCGTGACCAAAAACCTGCTGATCCTGCGCCCTGTGCTGATCGCCTGTCTGGGCAGCCTGGTGATGGCACAGCTGCTGCATCCCCAGTCGCTGTTCAAGCGGCTGATGGTGCCGGTGCCGCCCGGCGCTGGCGACAGGGGTACCGGCCCCGAGAGCCTGCGGCTCAACACGGTGCCCCTGCGCCCGCGCCCCCAGCCCAGGGCCAAGGGAGATCACGACGTGCAACCGAAGCCGGACTGAGCTGGCCAGGTCGTTCCGGCGCCAATACGTTCATAGGAAACCTTGCAATCTGCCGATGTCCCGCCCTTCAGCCCTGCCGAGATTCGCCGCCGCCGCCCTGGCCGGGGGCCTGCTGCTGAGCGGCTGCCAGCAGGTGAGCCAGACCATGCCGGACGCCGTCAAGGACGCCGCCACCGCCACCGGGCAGGCCGCCCTGACCCCGGCGGTGAACCCGGTGCTGGATCTGCTCGGCAAGGGCAGCACCCAGCTCAACAGCGGCAACCTGCAGTCGGCCCTGGCCACCCTGGGCGGTTTCTCGGCCCTGTGGCAGAAGGCCGGCCCAGTGATCCAGCCGCTGGCCGGGGACAAGTGGCCCATGATCGATCAGGGAGCGCAGCTGCTGATCAGCACGGTGGACAAGGGCAACCCGACCGAGGGCGAAACCGCCTCCGCCATCTCCGGGCTGATGGGTCCGCTCTCAGCCCTGATCGGCAAGTGAGGCAGGCGGGGCCACCGCCCCCCTGCTCAGGGTGAGACGCTAGGGAGACCCAAGATCTCTCACTCCCCTGCACCAGGAAACCCTGCTGTTTGAGCCGGCCCAGCCCGAGGCGGGGGCCCTGCGGGCCGTGCTGGCCTTCCCCAGCAGCTACAGCGTGGGGATCACCAGCCTGGGCTATCAGGTGGTGTGGGCCAGCCTGGCCCGCCGCGCCGACGTGGACGTGCGCCGCCTGTTCACCGACCAGGGCGATCCACCCCATGGCCGCAGCCGCGGCCGCGGAGCGGCCCTCGACCTGTTCGGTCTGTCGCTGAGCTGGGAGCTGGACGGACCGGTGTTGCTGGATCTGCTGGAGCAGCAGCGGATTCCGATCTGGGCCAGCGAGCGGGGCGACAACGATCCGATCGTGTTCGGCGGCGGGCCGGTGCTCACGGCCAACCCCGAGCCCCTCGCCCCCTTCTTCGATGCCGTGCTGCTGGGCGACGGCGAACTGCTGCTGCCGGCGTTCATCGAGGCCGTGCAGGCCTGCCGCCAGGCTCCCAGGGCCGAACGGCTGGCCCGGCTGGCCCAGGTGCCCGGGATCTATGTGCCGTCGCTCTACCAGCCGGATTACGCCCCGGACGGCACGTTGCTGGGGGTGAGGCCGCTGGCGCCGGGCCTGCCCGCGCGCGTGGCCAAACAGACCTGGCAGGGGAACACCCTGAGCCACTCCATGGTGGTCACCCCCGAGGCGGCCTGGCCCTCGATCCACATGGTGGAGGTGGTGCGCAGCTGCCCGGAGCTGTGCCGCTTCTGCCTGGCGAGCTACCTCACCCTTCCCTTCCGCACCCCCTCCCTCGACGACGGCCTGATCCCTGCCGTGGAGGCCGGCCTGGCCGTGACCCAGCGGCTTGGTCTGCTCGGCGCCTCGGTGACCCAGCACCCCCAGTTCTCCGAGCTGCTGCAGTGGCTGGATGGCGATCGCTTCGAGGGCACCCGCGTCAGCGTGAGCTCCGTGCGGGCCGCCACGGTGACGCCGCAACTGGGCCGGATCCTGGCCAAGCGGGGCAGCAAATCGCTCACGATCGCCATCGAGAGCGGCAGCGAACGCATGCGCGAGCTGGTGAACAAGAAACTCGCCACCGAAGAGATCTTCGCCGCGGCCCGCTATGCCCGCGAGGGTGGCCTCAGCGGCCTGAAGCTCTACGGCATGGCGGGCTTGCCCACGGAAACGGCAGCCGACATCGAGGCCACCGCCGATCTGCTGCTCCAGCTCAAGAAGGCCACCCCCGGCCTGAGGCTCAGCCTCGGGGTGAGCACCTTCGTGCCCAAGGCCCACACCCCCTTCCAGTGGCAGGGGGTGCGGCCTGAGGCCGAACAGCACCTCAAGCTGCTGGCCAAGCGGCTGCGGCCCAAGGGGGTGGAGCTGCGCCCCGAGAGCTATGGCTGGAGCGTGATCCAGGCCCTGCTCTCCCGCAGCGACAGGCGTCTGGCGCCGGTGATCGCGGCGGCCCGGGGCAGCCACGAGAGCCTCGGGGGCTGGAAGCGGGCCTACCGGGCCGTGCTGGCAGAAACGGTGCAACGGCCCGCCGGCCTGCCCCTGCCGCCCGCCTGGGACGCCGTGGTCCACGCCACCTGGAAGCCTGGGCGGGTGCTGCCCTGGGCTCACCTGGATGGGCCCCTGAGCGAGGCCGTGCTGGCGGAGCATGGGCGCCGCAGCCTGCCCCAGCCGCCAGAAGCTGAGCAGCCCATGCCGGCTCAGTCGAACACCGCCGTTCTGCCCCGGTAGACCATCACCTGGCGGCGCAGGTGCAGGCGTACGGCCCTCGCCAGAGCAAGGCGCTCCGTATCCCGCCCCTTGCGGATCAGATCCTCCACCTCATCGCGGTGGCTCACGTGCACGGTGGCCTGCTCGATGATCGGACCGCCGTCCAGCTCCTCGGTCACGTAGTGGGCCGTGGCGCCGATCAGCTTCACCCCCCGCTGCCAGGCGCGCTGGTAGGGCTGGGCCCCCTGGAAGGCGGGCAGAAAGGAGTGGTGGATGTTGATCACCTGGGCGGGACCGCCCGTGCCGGCATCCGCCCCGCCAGGCTCCCGGCCCAGGGCCTCCAGAAAGCCGGGGCTGAGCACCTGCATGTACTTGGCCAGCACCACCAGCTCGATGCCGTGCTGGCGCAGCAGCGCCAGCTGGGCCGCTTCGGCGGCTCCCTTGTCGGCGGCGGTCACCGGCACCTGCGCGTAGGTCGCCCCGAAGCCCTCGGCCAGCTCCCGCAGGTCTGGATGGTTGGACACCACCAGGGGCACCTGCATGGGCAGCTCACCGGCGCGCACCCGCCAGAGCAGGTCCACCAGACAGTGCTCCTGGCGGCTCACGAAGATGGCCGCGCGGGGGATGGCATCGGAGAAATGCAGCAGACCCTCGCCGTCGAGTCGCCCGGCCAGGGCTGCGACCGCCGGGGCGATGCTCTGCCGCGGCAGACCGAAACCCTCCAGGGCCCACTCGATCCGGCTCAGAAACAGCCCGGCGCCGAGATCGGTGTGGTGATCTGCATGGCGAATGTTGCCGCCGTTGGCGGCCACCCAACCGGAGAGCTCACTCACCAACCCCGGCCGGTCAGGGCAGATCAGCTGCAGGATCGCGCTCGGCACGCTCATCGGCCCTGGGCCTGGCACAGGGGGCATTGTGACGCCGGACCCAGCCGGATCCGCTGCGGTACTGGGTCTGCGTGGGGGGACCGACGTACAGTCTGGCCTGCCCGAGCTGCTCGCCCATGGCCGCCCAGATGGTCTCCTTGCTGCGTGCCCTGCTGAAACGTGTGGCGCTGGTTGCCCTGGTGGGAGTGCTCGCCTTCGGTCTCACCGCCTGTAGCGGCAGCCAGGCCAAGCCCCCCAGCCTCAGCGCCGAGGACATCGCCGTGATCGAGCGCCAGGCCGAAGGCTTCCTGGCAGCCCGCGATCGCCTGCCCGAGCTGGCCACGTTGGTGGGGGAACGCGACTGGACCTTCACCCGGAACCTGCTGCGCGGTCCCATGCAGGAGGTGGGGCGCCAGATGAGCTACATCAACCAGCGCCTGCTGCCGGCGGATCGGCCCGAGGCCGACAAACTGGCCTCCCAGCTCAAGCAGTCCATGGCCCAGCTCGATGAGGCCGCCCGACTCCAGGACGGCGAACAGCTGCGCAAGTCCTACATCAAAGTGGCCAGTGGCTTCGGCCGCTACGCCCAGATCCTGCCCGAGCAGGTGCAGGCCGACCTCAAGCAGGCCTGAATACACTCCTGGCCGACGCCGCCACACCCGTCCCCAGCCGGATCTCGCCCTCCATAGCTGTGGTGGGAGCAGGCATCGTGGGTCTGTGCTGCGCCTGGCTGCTGCAGCGCCGGGGTCACCGGGTGCTGCTGTTCGACCCATCGCTTGAGCTCGCTGGCCGGGGCCAGGCCAGCACCAGCCAGCGGAGTGGCAGTGGCGCCGCCCTCGGGGTGCTGATGGCCCAGCTGTTCCACCGCAGCCGCGGCCGCGCCTGGCAGCTGCGTCAGCAGAGCCTGGCCCTCTGGCCCAGCTGGCTGCAGGAGCTGGAGCAGCGGGGCCACCGGGTGCCCCGGCGGCAGGGACTGCTGTGGCTGGCCGCCGAGCCCAGGGAATGGCAGCGGCAGCAGGCGCTGGTGGCCGAGCGGCGGCAGCTGGGCCTGGCGCTGGAGCTGTGGGATCGCGACCGGCTGGCCACGCTGCAGCCGGCCCTGCCGCCCGCGGCCATCGGGGCGCTCCACTCCCCCCAGGATGGCCAGATCGATCCCGCTGCCGCCATGGCCGCCCTGCTCGCCGATGGCCGTGGCAGCGGCCTGACAACGGTGGGGCAGAGGGTGAGCGCCATCGAGCGCGACGGTCCGGGGCGCTGGCGGCTGCTGCTGGAGGGCGGCGAGGTGGTGGCTGGGCTGGCCCAGGTGGCGGTGGCGGCCGGTTTGGCCAGCCCGGCACTGCTGCAGCCGCTGGGATGCAGCCTGGCGATGGAGCCGGTGCTCGGCCAGGCCCTCGCCCTGCGGCGCTCCGCCCCAGGACCCTGGACCTGGCCCGGGGTGGCCGTGTGGCGCGGGCTCAACCTGGTGCCCCGGCCCGACCTGGCGGGGGAAGGGCAGTTCTGGCTGGGCGCCACCCTGGAGGCGGGCAGTCGGGCCGACCCCAACCAGCAGGCGAGCCTGCACCACTGGGGTGACGCCGGCCTCGACTGGCTGCAGCAGGCCACCGTGGTGGAGGCCTGGCAGGGCTGCCGGGCCAGGCCCGTGGGCCGGCCAGCTCCGCTGCACGAACAGCTGGAACCCGGCCTGTGGCTGGTGAGCGGCCATTACCGCAACGGGGTGCTGCTGGCACCGGCCTCGGCCGCCTGGCTGCTGGAGCAGATCGAGCAGTCGACGCTCCGCCCTTAAGAAGGCGTTAACGCGAAGGGGGCCCGGCTTGCGTACGGTCAAAACGGTGACGTCGTTCCCTCTCTTCACCGCCACCGCAGTCATGACGATGCTTCCCGGCCTGTTGCGCCGCTCCACCGCCGCCCTTGCCCTCTCGGGCCTCACCCTCTCGGTCGCTGCCTGCGGCGGCACCGGCGGAGGCGGGGGCGACATCACCGGCACCCTCAACGGAGCCGGGGCCTCCTTCCCTTCGGCCATCTACCAGCGCTGGTTCAAGGACATGAGCGCCGATGGCGTCAACGTCAACTACCAGTCCGTGGGTTCCGGGGCCGGGGTGCGTCAGTTCCTGGCTGAAACCGTGGATTTCGGCGCCTCCGATGCGCCGATGGATGAGGAGGAGATCGCCAAGATGCCCCGCGGCGTGCTCCAGATCCCGATGACCGCCGGAGCCATTGCCGTGGCCTACAACAACCCCGGCTGCGAGCTCAAGCTCACCCAGAAACAGCTCGGCGACATCTTCCTCGGCAAGATCACCAACTTCAAGGAGCTGGGCTGCGACGACAAGACGATCACCATCGTGCACCGCTCCGACGGCTCGGGCACCACGTTCAACTTCACCAACCACCTGGCTGCCGTGAGCCCGGAATGGAAGGCCGGCCCCGGCGCCGACAAGGCCGTGAACTGGCCCACCGGCGTGGGTGCCAAGGGCAATGAGGGCGTGGCTGCCCAGCTCACCCAGCTGGACGGGGGCATCGGCTACGTGGAAGTGGCCTTCGTCAAGGATCCCCTCCAGTCCGCGGCGCTGGAAAACGGCTCCGGCGAGATTGTGATGCCCACCAATGCCACCGAGAGCGAAGCCCTCGCCTCGATCGATCTGGGTGAGGATCTCACCGGCAGCAACCCCAACCCGGCCAAGGGATACCCGATCGTCACCTTCACCTGGATCCTGGCCTACAAGAGCGGCAACGGCGACAAGACCGCCCTGCTGCAGAAGGTGTTCAACACCACGCTCTCCGAGCCGTTCCAGTCCCTGGCACCGGAGCTGGGCTACGTCACCCTGCCTCCCTCCGTTGTGGAGAAAGCCAAGGCGGCGGTGGCCATGATCTCGGAGTGAGCCCCTCGACCAGGTGAACCGGCGGGTGAGCCTGGTCCTCTCGCTCACACCTGGTCCTCTCTCACACAGTCCCGCTAACAACAAAACTCCCCCAGCTGGGGGAGTTTTTTCATGGGGAGTTGGGAGATGAGTCGCGGGGGGGGGGGGGGGGGGGGGGGGAAGCCCCTCCCAACCCCCCCCCCTTTCTCCTGCCCAACTCTACCTCCCCCCCCCCTCCTCAAACACCCCCTACCCCCCCCCCCCCCCCCCCCCCCCCCCCCCCCCCCCCCCCCCCCCCCCCCCCCCGGCCAGCTCACTTGCTCTCGGTGAACTCGGCGTCGATCACGTCGTCGCTGGAGGCACCGGCACCGGCATCAGCGGATGTGCCGTTGCCGTTGGCGCCAGCCGCAGCCGCCTCGGCTCCTGCGGCCTGCTGGTACACAGCGGCACCGGCCGCATAGAGGGCCTGCTGCAGAACCTCAAGCTCAGACTTGATGGTGTCGAAGTCTTCCTTCTCCAGGGCCTCCTTGAGCTTGGCGGAGGAGGCCTCCACCTTGCTCTTGTCCTCGGCGCCCACCTTGTCGCCGAGTTCGCCGAGCTGCTTCTCGGCCTGATACACCAGGGTTTCGGCCTGGTTCTTGAGGTCGATGCGCTCGCGCTTCTCCTTGTCGGCGGCGGCATTGGATTCCGCATCCTTCACCATCTTGTCCACCTCGTTGTCGCTGAGGGTGGAGGCACCGGTGATCGAGATGCTCTGCTCCTTGCCGCTGCCCTTGTCCTTGGCGGTCACGCTGAGGATGCCGTTGGCGTCGATATCGAAGGTCACTTCGATCTGGGGCACGCCGCGGGGGGCGGGGGGGATGCCGTCGAGACGGAAGGTGCCGAGCGACTTGTTGTCGCTGGCCATCTCGCGCTCACCCTGCAACACGTGGATCTCCACGTTGGTCTGGCCGTCCACCGCGGTGGAGTACACCTCCGACTTCTTGGTGGGAACGGTGGTGTTGCGGGTGATCATCTTGGTCATCACCCCGCCGAGGGTCTCCACGCCCAGGGACAGCGGGGTGACATCGAGCAGCAGGATGTCCTTGACCTCACCGGCGAGCACCCCGCCCTGGATGGCGGCACCCACGGCCACCACCTCATCGGGGTTCACCGTCTGGTTGGGGTCCTTGCCGGTGACGCGCTTGACGAGCTCCAGTACAGCGGGGATGCGGGTGGAGCCCCCCACCATCACCACCTCGTCCAGCTCGCTGCTGGAGAGCTTGGCGTCCTTGAGGGCCTGCTCCACCGGCACGCGGCAACGGTCGATCAGCTTGGAGGCCAGCTCCTCGAACTTGGCCCGGGTGAGAGTGAGATCGAGGTGCTTGGGCCCCTCGGGAGTGGCCGTGATGAACGGCAGATTGATCTCGCTCTGGGTGGCGCTGGAGAGCTCGATCTTGGCCTTCTCGGCCGCTTCGGTCAGACGCTGCAGCGCCTGTTTGTCCTGGCGCAGATCGATGCCTTCGTTGCCCTTGAAGCTGGAAGCCAGGTAATCGACGATCACCTTGTCGAAGTCATCGCCGCCCAGGTGGGTGTCACCGCTGGTGGAGAGCACCTCAAACACGCCATCACCCACCTCCAGCACCGACACGTCAAAGGTGCCGCCACCGAGGTCGAACACCAGGATGCGCTCATTGCTCTTCTTGTCGAGGCCGTAGGCCAGCGCCGCCGCCGTGGGCTCGTTGATGATCCGCAGCACTTCCAGGCCGGCGATCTTGCCGGCATCCTTGGTGGCCTGGCGCTGGGAATCGTTGAAGTAGGCGGGCACGGTGATCACCGCCTGGGTGACCGTTTCACCGAGGTACTTGCCGGCGTCTTCTGCCAGCTTGCGCAGCACCTGGGCGCTCACCTCCTCCGGGGCGAACTGCTTGTTGAGCACAGGGCACTTCACCTTCACGTTGGAGCCGGCCTTCTCCACGCCATAGCTCACTTCCTTCGACTCTTCATTCACCTCATCCACCCGGCGGCCGATGAAGCGCTTCACCGAATAGAAGGTGTTTTCAGGGTTCATCACCGCCTGGCGCTTGGCGATCTGCCCCACCAGCTGGTCCTGGTTCTTGGTGTACGCCACCACCGAAGGGGTGGTGCGGAAGCCCTCCGCATTGGCGATCACCGTGGGCTTGCCGCCCTCCATCACGGCGACGCAGCTGTTTGTGGTGCCGAGGTCAATACCAACAACCTTTCCCATGAATGTCCACCTCCTCAGTGGTTCGTTGTGCGTTCATGCATCCTCATCAGAGGGGACGGTGACAGGCGAGGTGTGGTTCCCGAACAGGCGCTTACGGTTTTGGGGCCGCCCCTGCCGCCCGAGCCCGTGATGGCCCCGCCGATCTCCGCGTCCACGGCCCTGGTGGGGGTGCTGGGCGATCCGGTGCGGCACTCGCTCTCGCCGGCGATGCACAACGCCGCCCTGGCCGCCCTGGGGCTCGACTGGATCTACCTGGCCCTGCCCACGCCGGCCGAGAGCCTGGCCGCCGTGGTCGGCGCCCTGGAGGCCCTCGACTGCCGCGGCCTCAACGTGACCCTGCCCCACAAGCAGGCCGTGGCACCGCTCTGCGCCGAACTCAGCCCCCTGGCCGCCAGGGTGGGGGCCGTGAACACCCTGGTGCGCCGCAGCCAGGGGGGCTGGCTGGGCACCAACACCGATGTGGAGGGCTTCCTGGCGCCGCTGCGGCAGGCCGGCAGCTGGCAGGGCAGCGCGGCGCTGGTGCTGGGCTGCGGCGGCAGCGCCCGGGCCGTGGTGGCGGGTCTGGTGGAGCTCGGCTGCGCCTCGATCCAGGTGGTGGGCCGCCGTCCCGCCGGGCTGCAGGCCTTGCTGACGGCCTGCCGCAGCTGGGCGCCCCAGCTCAGGGGGAGCAGCTGGGAGCAACTGCCGGCCCTGCTGCCGGCCAGCCAGCTGCTGGTGAACACCACGCCGGTGGGCATGGCCTCGCCCGGCCAGCCGGCCGCCGCCCTGGCCAGCCCGCTGGCGGCCGCCGCCCTCGCAGCCCTGAGTCCCGGCTGCAGCGTCTACGACCTGATCTACACGCCCCGCCCCAGCGCCCTGCTGCGGGCCGCCGCCGAGCGCGGCTGCCACGGAATTGATGGCCTGGAGATGCTGGTGCAGCAGGGGGCTGCCGCACTGCGGCTGTGGACCGGCCGCGAGGCGGTGCCGGTGGAGGCGATGCGCGCCGCGGCGGAACGCGCCCTGGCCGGCACTCCCTAGCCTGCAGGGAACCGTTGTGCATACCGCCATGCAAGGTGCCCCGCTGTGGCAGCGACTGCTGGCCGCCCTGGCCTATCTCCTGCCCTGGGCAGATGCCTTGCCATTCGGGCGCAGCCTGTTCGCCATGTTTCCGCTGCTGCAGTGGCTCGCTGCGCCGGCCCTGCCGGTGGCCCTGCTGCAGCAGGCGGTGCCCTTCGGCGGCTTCCTGCTGTTCCTGGTGCTGTTCCTGGCGGTGGTGCGCAACCAGCGGGTGCCCTACCTGATCCGCTTCAGCGTGCTCCAGGCGATTCTGATCGACATCGTGCTGGTGCTGGTGTCGCTGGTGTTCAGCATCCTGCTGGCGCCCCTGGGAGCAGGCTTCGCCCTGCGCACCCTCAGCAACACGGTGTTCCTGGGGGCCCTGGTGCTGGTGGCCTTCGGGATGGTGCAGAGCCTGCGGGGCGAGGAGGCCGACCTTCCCGCCGTGTCCGCCGCCGTGCGCATGCAGCTCTACTGAGTTGGCCCTGCGGCTGCGCTGATAGCTTGGGCAGTCCGTCGCTGATGGCGTCTTGCCATCGGCCACCGCCCTCCTTCTGCCCCGCGCGGCTTTCCCGACACGGCGATCCCATGACGCAGCCTTACTACGAAACGATGTACATCCTTCGTCCGGACATCCCGGAGGAAGAGGTGGAGAGCCACATCACCAAATACCGCGATCTGGTCGTGGAGGCCGGCGCTGAGGTGCTCGACTGCCAGATGCGTGGCAAGCGTCGCCTGGCCTACACGATCAACAAGCATCGCGAAGGCATCTACGTCCAGCTGAACCACGACGGTGACGGCAAGCAGGTCGCCCTGCTGGAGCGGGCCATGCGCCTCTCCGAGGATGTGATCCGTTACCTCACGGTCAAGCAGGATGGCCCGATGCCAGCTCCCCGGGTCGCGCCTGGTGCCGCCAGCGAAGGCGCCCCTCAGCCTGTCCCGGCCTGACCAGCAGACCACTGTCCCCTCCAGCCCTCGGCGCTGTCAGAGCGCACC
This sequence comes from Paraciimarium castrense LEGE 11436, assembly GCF_056633055.1. Taxonomy (NCBI): domain Bacteria; kingdom Bacillati; phylum Cyanobacteriota; class Cyanophyceae; order Synechococcales; family Prochlorococcaceae; genus Paraciimarium; species Paraciimarium castrense. The sequence goes on from NZ_JBSJOW010000007.1 coordinate 85,348, forward strand.
CACGCATGGGTTGCCCGCGCCGCCAGAGGCGGCTAGTTTCGCTGCATCACCTTGTCATCCAGGTCGATGCAGCCAGCAGGGCAACCAGGCCCTAGCCAACGGTTGACCGGATGGCGCGACCATGGGTAAGGGAAAATCCCCTCAGCCCGACGACCTGCGTTCGTCGGCTGACCATCTCAACCAGAGGTTGAGCTCCCTGCAGCAGCAGCTCGACGCCATCCGCGAGCAGCTCGAGACCCATCGAGGCCTGCTCGAGAGCCTGCCCGAAATCTTCGAGCAGCGGTTTGAGCAGCGGCTGACGCCGATGCTGGGCCACCGTGAGCGGCTGGCGGCTGAGAATGTGGTTCTGCGGCAGCAACTGCTGCAGGGGCCTGGGGCCGATGGCGAAGCGCCGGCTCTTCCACCGGTTGCGGCCGCGCCGCCCGCTCGAGAGGGTCTGGGCCAGGCTTTGCGCCACGCCCTCGGGCTAGGCCCTACCACCCCCTGAGCTCTGCGGCGGCTGACCGCCAGCCAGGGCAGTGCCCGTCTAGGGACTCGTCCTCTGACGGGCGGCCCAGAGCCTGGTGGGCAGGCCCCACACGTAGATGAACCCCTCGGCAGCCCGGTGATCGAACAGGTCGTCGGCGCCATAGGTGGCCATGTCCGGCACGTAGAGGCTGTCATTGGTGCTGCTGCGGCCCACGACGGTGGCATTGCCCTTGTGCAGCCTCACCCGCACGGAGCCGTTCACCCTCTGCTGGGTGCGCTCGAAGAAGCCGTCGAGGGCGTCCTTGAGCGGGCCGAACCAGAGGCCCTGGTACACCAGATCGGCCCACTGCTGCTCCAGTTGCCGCTTGGTGCGCAGCACGTCTGCCGCCAGGGTGAGGCTCTCGAGCTCCTGGTGGGCGCGGATCAGCAGCAGCAGTCCAGGGGTTTCGTAGATCTCGCGGCTCTTGATGCCCACCACCCGGTTCTCCATGATGTCCAGCCGCCCGAAGCCATGCAGGCCGGCCAGGGCATTGGCGCGGCGGATCAGGCTCACCGGGTCGAGCCGCTCGCCGTCGATCGCCACGGCGTCACCGTGCTCGAAGTCCAGCGTGATCGTCTGGGGCTGCGCTGGGGCGTCCTGCACCGAGCGGGTCATGGCGAACACCTCCTCGGGGGGCTCCACGGCCGGATCTTCAAGGGGGCCCGCCTCGATCGAGCGGCCCAGCAGGTTGAGATCGATCGAGTAGGGGGAGCCCTTGCTCACCGGCGAGGGGATGCCACAGCGCTCGCCGTAGGCAATGGTCTGCTCGCGGCTCATGCCCCACTCCCGCGCCGGGGTGAGCACCTTGAGGTCGGGGGCCAGGGCACCGATGGCCACATCGAAGCGCACCTGGTCGTTGCCCTTGCCGGTGCAGCCGTGGGCCACCGCGTCAGCGCCCAGCTCCCGGGCGATCTCCACCAGCCGGCGGGCGATCAGCGGCCGCGCCAACGCCGTGGACAGCGGGTAACGGCCTTCGTAGAGGGCATTGGCCCGAATCGCTGGAAAGGCGAACTCGCGGATGAAGGGCTCAATCAGATCCCCCACCAGCGACTGGGCCGCGCCGGCAGCGAGGGCCTTGCGGCGGATCGGCTCCAGCTCGTCACCCTGGCCCAGGTCGGCGGCGAAGGTGATCACCTCCTCCACGCCCCACTCCTTGATCAGGTAGGGGATGCAGACGCTGGTGTCCACGCCGCCGGAATACGCCAGTACAGCCTTCTTGGCCCGGCCCATCAACAGTGCTCCATGTGCTCAGTCGCCCGATTCTCCACCGTGGTCTCCCCGGGGGCCCACCGCTGGTTCAGCGGGGAGGCGCCAGCGCAGCAACAGCCAGAGCCCCACCAGCAGCGGCAGGCCCAGCAGCAGCAGGGTGACCAGGGCGGGATCCACCGGCAGGGGACGGGGCCAGCGGTCGCCGGCAGCACTCAGGCCCGCACTCACGGCCAGGGCCAGGGCCCACAGGCGCAGCACCGAGCGGAACGGGCCGGCGGCGACAGGGGCCGGGACTGGCATGGAGTGCTGCTGGCGAGGCCAGCGGTTAAGGTAATGGATTGGCCTGCTGCAGGCCTGCGGCAGCTCCAGGGCCGCCGCCATCCTCCGGACGCCTGATTGCATGAGCACGCTCTCCCCTTCCAGCCTCAGCCGTCTCGACAGCATCAACCCCTCCCTCACCCGCTACGGCCGCCAGGAGCTGGCCCCGGTGCTGCCCCTGCGCGATGAGCCCGATCTGCTGAGCTGGCTGGAAGCCAGTGGTCGCCTGGTGGCCGACGAGGAAACCGCCTCCACCGATGTGAGCACCGTGGAGGAGGAGGAGCTCTCGGCTCTGATGGGCGAGAAGGAGGATTACAACCAGGCCGACGAGCAGCAGGACGAAGCCTGGGAAGACTGACCGACAGGCCGTCAGGGACACTGGGGCCACCGTTGCCGGAGACAGTGACCCCTACCGCACCTCCCCGCTCCGGCAGCAGCCAACGGGCGGCTGTGCTGCTCGGCCTGCTGTTGCTTGGCGCCTGCCTGGCGAGCGACCGCTTCATCGCCAACTCGATGCTCACGGCTCCGCTGCTGCTGGCGGCCCTGGTTGCGGCACTTGTCACGGCATGGGGGGTGCCCAGGCTGAAGCGCCTCAAGATGGGGCAGGTGATCCGGGAGGACGGCCCCCAGGCCCACCTGAACAAGGCGGGCACACCCACCATGGGCGGCCTGCTGGTGGTGCCGGTGGGGGTGATCGTGGGGGGGCTGATCAGCCCCGCCGATCCGCGCCTGCTGGCCGTGGCAGCGATCACCCTGGCCTACATGGCGATCGGCGCGATCGATGACTGGCGCAGCCTCACCCGCCGCACCAACACCGGCCTGAAGCCCTGGGGGAAGCTGCTGCTCCAGGCGGGGGCCGCCGTGCTGTTTTTGCTCTGGACCTGGCAGGGCCAGTGGCTCGGTGGGGCTGAACTGGTGAGCGTGGCCCTGCCCCTGGGCTGGCTGTTGCCCGTGGGGCTGCTGATCTGGCCCCTGGGCCTGTTCGTGTTCCTGGCTGAGAGCAACGCCACGAACCTCACCGATGGCCTCGACGGCCTGGCCGCCGGCTGCGGTGCGGTGGTGTTCACCGGCCTGGGTCTGCAGCTGATGCTGCGGGGTCACGAGGGCGATCCAGCGCTGGCGGCCTTCTGCGTGGCCATGGCAGGCTGCTGGCTCGGTTTCCTCGCCCACAACCGCCACCCGGCCCGGCTGTTCATGGGCGACACCGGCTCCCTGGCGATGGGGGCGGCCCTCAGTGCCGTCGCCCTGCTCAGCAACAGCCTCTGGCCCCTGCTGCTGATGGGAGGAGTGTTTCTGGCCGAATCGCTCTCGGTGATCACCCAGGTATGGGTGTTCAAGGCCACCAAGGGCGCCGACGGGCAGGGTCGGCGCCTGTTGCGCATGGCTCCCCTGCACCACCACTTTGAGCTGGGCGGGCTGGCAGAAGAGCAGGTGGTGATCCGTTTCTGGGGTGCAAGCCTGCTACTGGTGGTGCTGGGCCTGGTGCTGCTGCCCTGACCCAGCTGAATGCCGCTGTTTCCTGGGCGTCCGTCGCATGGCCTATTTCATCTGGAACGAGAGTGGTCTCACGGCGGACTGCGCCAGCCTCGAAGCGATGGCCGCCCGCTTCGAGGAGGCCGCCCTGTTGATGCGACGCATGGCCCGCGAGGGCTTCTGCCTCCAGCTGGGGCCGGAAGGCCAGAGGATCACCCACAGCGATCCGGCCGTGTTTGAGGCCTACGGCTTCGTGAGCGAGGAGCCGGCCGTGCGCCAGCTTGGTCTCTGGAGTGGTGACAACTCCGCCGGGGACGACGCCTGAGCAACAGCCGTTCAGCGGCTGCGCAGGTAGCCCAGCACCCACACCACCACAAAGGCCAGGGAGGACAGGCCCAGATAGAGCAGGGCACCGTTCTGGAAGGTGGTGATGTCCCAGCCGAACACCAGACCATCAGCCGTGTCGGCCGCCGTGCTGAACCCGATCAGGCTGCCCATGGCTCCCTGCCGCAGTTGGTGCTCTCTCTTAGCAGGCGGGGAGTGGCAGGCGGGTAAGGGAGGATCGGCACCAGCCCACGACTCAGGATCATGACCAGCCCTTTCCCCCGCACGGTGCTGCTGCTCGGCAGCGGTGAACTGGGCAAGGAGGTGGCGATCGCGGCCCAGCGCCTGGGCTGCCGCGTGGTGGCGGTGGACCGCTACCCCGGGGCCCCGGCGATGCAGGTGGCGGACCACGCCGAGGTGGTGGCGATGACTGACGCCGATGCCCTGCGCCGGGTGGTGCGTGCCCACCGGCCCGATCTGGTGATCCCGGAAATCGAGGCCCTGGCGGTGGACGCCCTGGCGGAGCTGGAGGCCGAGGGCATCACCGTGATTCCCACGGCCAGGGCCACGGCCGTGACCATGAACCGTGACCGGATCCGCGATCTGGCCGCCACGCAGCTGGGGCTGCGCACAGCCCGCTTCGCCTACGCCGAGAGTGCCGAGGAGCTGGCCGCCGCGGCCGAGCCGCTCGGCTGGCCGGTGGTGGTGAAGCCGGTGATGAGCTCCTCCGGCAAGGGGCAGAGCGTGGTGCGGCAGCCGCAGCAGATCGCGGCGGCATGGGACGCCGCCCAGGCGGGCGCCCGCGGCACGGGCAGCCGGGTGATCGTGGAGGAGTTTCTCCACTTCGAGCTGGAGATCACCCTGCTCACCGTGAAGCAGTGGCAGGGTCCCACCCTGTTCTGTCCCCCGATCGGCCACATCCAGGAACGGGGCGACTACCAGTGCAGCTGGCAACCGGCGGCCATCGGCCCGGGCGCCCTGGCCCAGGCGACGGCCATGGCCCAGCGGGTCACCGACAACCTGGGGGGAGCGGGGCTGTTCGGGGTGGAGTTCTTTCTCTGCCGCCGGCCGGGCGCGAACGGCGACGGGGAGCTGGAGGTGGTCTTCTCCGAGCTGTCCCCCCGCCCCCACGACACCGGCCTGGTGACCCTGATGGGGCAGAACCTGAGTGAATTCGAACTGCACCTGCGCGCCGTGCTGGGGCTGCCGATCCCGGCCATCGAGGGCCTGGGGCCCGCCGCCAGCCGGGTGATCCTGGCCGACCGGGAGCTGGAAACCGTGGCCTACACCGGAGTGGCGGAAGCCCTGGCGGAGCCAGGCACCCAGGTGCTGCTGTTCGGCAAGCCCACGGCGCGCCCCCATCGCCGCATGGGGGTGGCCCTGGCCCGTGGCAGCAGTGTGGAGGCGGCCCGCCTACGCGCGGACCGGGCCGCCAGCCAGGTGAACGTTGTGGCCGGCTGACCCTGGTGCAAAGGGCTTCTGGCCCTTATGGTGCGCCCGACAGGAGCGCCATGAGCCAGGCCCAACCGGTTCCTCCCCACCGCGAACCCAGGGAACCAGGCCGCTGGACTCCCCTCCGACGCGAGCGGGGCAAGGGCTCCCGGAGCGCTTCGGCGGCCCAGAGCCCACCGCCCCAGAGCGGCACCCCTCAGGGCGGCACCCCTCAGGGCGGCCAGGTCACAGTGCTGGGTCAGCAGCGTCGCGGCGGGGCCATGCCGGTGGAGGGTTCCCCTGGCCGCCGCCGCAGGCTGCCGCTGATTCCCTTCGGTCTGGGTCTCGCCTGTGGGGTGGCCATGGCCGGTCCGCTGCCGGGTCTGCTGAGCCAGGCCCTTGCCCCCTGGCTGAACGCTCCGAAGCAGCAGCTGGCCACAATCGTGAACCCGTTTGCCAATGGCCAGCGGCAGGTGTTGGTGCTGGGCACCGACCGGGTGGCCGACAACACCGATGTGATGTTCATCCTTCAGGTGAAGGATGGCAGCACCCAGCTGACCCAGGTGCCTCGCGACACCTTCGTGGAGTCCCAGGACCTGGGGGTGGTCAAGGCCAATGCTCTCTTCGCCTTCGGTGGCATCGACACCACCAAACAGGAGCTGGGGCGGCTGCTTGATCGCCCGGTGGAGCGCTACCTGCGGGTGAACCTGAGGGCCGTGGAACGTCTGGCAGAGGCCCTTGGCGGCATCGAGGTGGATGTGCCCAATCGGATGTACTACATCGACAACGCCCAAGGGCTCTACATCGACCTCTACCCCGGCCCCCAGCTGCTCAGGGGCGAGAGCCTGGAGGGCTTCCTGCGCTATCGGAACGATGAGCTGGGTGACCTGGGCCGGATGGAGCGGCAGAAGCTGGTGCTCGCCGAGGTGTTTCGCAAGTTGGTTCAACCGAGTGGTTTTTCCCGGGTGCCGGAACTGGTGCAGATCGCCGGCGATGACATCCAGACCGACCTCTCCCTGATCGAGATCGGTCAGCTGGTGTCCGCCATGGCCTCCACCCCACGCCTGACCTCTGCCCAGGTGCCGGGTCGGCTGTTCTGGCACAACGACCTGAGCTACTGGATGCCCGACAGCAACCTGCACTATCCGGCCCCGGTTGACGATCTCCCCTCCCAGGCCCTGTCAGGCCAGGGCAGCGGCGGTGAGCAGCGCACGCAAGACGACTCCACCCTGTAGGCGCCAGGGAGATCTGCCTCAGGGGGCTGGCATCTGGACCAGGGGGATGTCGGCATTGCCCCAGCCTGCAGGGCCGAGCAGGGGCGGCGCCTCAAGCGCAGGTTTGGCAGCAGGCCCGGCCGCAAAGGCAGCTTCGCTCCAGGCCAGCACCAGGCCGCGCAGCGGGCCACCGTTGCCGCCAGCCTCCGCCCTGAGGTTGAAGTGATCGCCGCCGTCGGCCACCACGAGCTGATGGCCGAAGCGCAGGACTGGGGGGACCAGCTCCAGCGCTTCCGGATCCGGCGGCACCACCCAGTCACGGCTGCCGGTCACCATCAGGGCCCTGGCCTGCATCCGGGCCCCGGCGCCATAGTCAAAGAGCAGGCTGGAAGGGGCGCTCACCGCCATCACAGCGATCACCCGCGGATCGGCGAGGCTCGCCTGGTCGGCGGAGGTGAGAAAGCTGCACTGCAACACCCAGCTGATGTTGCGCTCCGGATCGCCAAGGTCGGCACAGCGCTCCAACAGCAACCTGGAACTGGGCTGAGCTCCGGCGAGCTGAAGGGCCGTGGTGGCCCCCCAGGAATGGCCCAGCACCACCACCCTGGAGGCCTTCATGCCATCGATCACCGCAGACACATCCAGGGGCCGCAGCCGTAGCTCTTCTGGACCCGGAGGGGGAGTCTGGCCCGAGAGCATCGCCTTCTGCTGCGTGGCGTCGCTGCCGGGGTGTACCGGCAGGGCCACGGTGTAGCCATGGCTGGCGAGGTGGACGGCCCAGCCATTGAAGGCCTCCGGGCTGTCCCAGAGGCCATGGGAGATCACCACCACTCGGCCATTGGCCCCCGTGGTGGGCTCCACGATCACTACCTCCAGCGGCGTGTCACGGTGCGCAGCGGCCATGGTGCGCAGGCTGCGCCGTACCGGGCGGGATCCAGGGTTGCTGCGTACCGGCGCCACGGTGGCTGGGGGAACCCTGGCGACCAGCGCCCGGGCCTGGCTCTGCTGCAGGGTCAGTCGCTGCAGACTGGCGACGGCGCCGGGGAGATCCACGGTGACCGACTCGCCCGGGATGGCCCGGAGCAATGTGTAGAGCGTGATCTGGCCGTCGCTGGTGGCCCGATTCAGCACGTCGGTGAGCTCCTGCCCGGAGGCGTCGAGCGGCAGTCCGTCCACCTGACCGAGGGCCGAGGCTGCCAGCAACGCCTGCTGAAGCAGCGGTGATCCGGCGGCCTGGCTCACCACGTCGCGGGTCTGCAGCGGCAGCGGCGTGTCGAAGATGGCCCGCAGCTGCCGGCCCACCGCCCCGTTGGAGGCGCGGTTCAGCTCGGCCAGATCGCTGGTGCCGGCCCAGAAGCGCGCCGGATTCTCGAGTTCGCTCAGCCGCACCGTGAAGCCGAAGTCGATCACGGGCAGCTGCAGCACCACCTCGTCGATGGCCCGGGCGGGGGCTGCCCCGAGCAGCAGGGGGAGGGCGGCCAGAGCTGGCAGAAAACGGCGCGACATCGTGGGGTGGGGGGAACCCTGAGTGTGGTCAGGAGGCGGGATCCGTACCGATTCTGACCTGAGGGCGATGGCCGGATCGGCCCAGCTCAGCAGCCGCCGAACAGGGTCGCTTCCACCTGCTGGAAGCAGGCATAGGTGTCGTCGCGGCTGAGGCCGCTGAGGGCAAGGGCCACCGTCTGGCGACGGGGATGGCAGGTCACCGCCAGGGTGATCGCCAGCTGGGCGTGGTCCACGTGGTAGCTGGCGCTGCGGCCGTCGTCGGCGTAGAGCGTTTCAGGATCCCTGCTGAAACCGAGATCACGGGCCAGGCAGGCAATGCCGCTGAGCGAGGCCACCAGATCGGCGGAGGAGCGGATCGCTGCGGTGTACACCCAGGGGGCCGGTTGCAGCTCCGCCTGGGCATCGAGAATCAGGCTGTCGGCCAGGGACCGGACCAGAGCACGCATGGCTGATCCACTCGACCGGACGTCCCCTGCAGCCTAGGGGAGACCACTAGCTGTGGGGTGAACTGCCTGTCCTCACCACAGATCTGGCGGTGGCGGCTGGCCTGGCTGGGGCGGGGCTGACTCAGGCGGCCCCGGCACATGCCGCACTCGCCTCGGCCGGATGCTGGGCCAGCACATGGCGCAGGTACTGCCCGGTATGGCTGGTGGGGTGCTCCGCCACCTCCTCCGGGGTGCCGCAGACCACGATGGAGCCGCCCCGGTCGCCGCCTTCGGGGCCGAGGTCGATCACCCAGTCGGCGCAGCGGATCACATCGAGGTTGTGCTCGATCACCAGGATCGAGTTGCCCTTGTCCACCAGCCGCTGCATCACCTCCATCAGCTTGTGCACGTCGTAGAAGCTGAGGCCCGTGGTGGGCTCGTCGATCAGATAGAGGGTCTTGCCGGTGGCCCGCCGCGAGAGCTCGGTGGCCAGCTTCACCCGCTGGGCCTCGCCCCCGGACAGGGTGGGGGCCGGCTGGCCCAGCTTCACGTAGCCCAGGCCCACATCCACCAGGGTGCGCAGCCGATCGGCGGCCTGGGGAATGGCACTGAACACCTCGGCGGCCTGCTCCACCGTCATCTGCAGCACCTCAGCGATGGTGTGGCCCTTGTAGGTCACCTGCAGGGTCTCGCGGTTGTAGCGGGCGCCCTTGCACACGTCGCACTGCACATAGACATCGGGCAGGAAGTTCATCTCGATCACGTTCACCCCCTGGCCGCTGCAGGCCTCGCAGCGGCCACCCTTGACGTTGAAGCTGAACTGACCCACCTGATAGCCCCGGGCCTTGGCCTCCACCGTGGCGGCGAAGACCTGGCGGATCGGATCGAAGGCGCCCGTGTACGTGGCCGGGTTGGAGCGGGGGGTGCGGCCGATCGGGCTCTGGTCGATCACGATCACCTTGTCGATCGCCTTGATGCCCCGCAACTCGGCCAGGCCGGCGGGGAAGGGCACCTTGAGGCCCAGCTTGTGCTCCAGGGCGGGGTGCAACAGCTCGTTCACCAGGGTGCTCTTGCCGCTGCCACTCACGCCGGTGACGCACACCAGCCGGCCCAGGGGCACATCCACGGAAAAACCATCGAGGTTGTTGCGCTCGCAGCCCACCAGAGCGATGCGGCGGGAGCCCCCCTGGCGGCGCTCGGCAGGTGTGGGAATCGCGCGGCGCCCACTGAGATAGGCCCCGGTGAGGGAATCGGGAGCCTCCAGCAGGTCCTGGAGCTGGCCTTCCGCCACGATCCTGCCGCCGTGAACCCCGGCGCCGGGGCCGATGTCCACGAGGTGGTCAGCGGCACGGATCGTGTCCTCGTCGTGCTCCACCACGATCAGGGTGTTGCCGAGGTCGCGCAGCTTCAGCAGGGTGGCCAGCAGGCGGTCGTTGTCCCGCTGGTGCAGGCCGATACTCGGCTCATCCAGCACGTAGAGCACACCGGTGAGACCGGCACCGATCTGGGTGGCGAGGCGAATCCTCTGGGCCTCGCCCCCCGAGAGGGTCATGGCCGGGCGATCGAGGCTGAGGTAGTCGAGCCCCACATCGAGCAGGAACTTCAGCCGCATGCGGATCTCCCGCAGCACCAGGTCACCGATCTGGATCTGCCGCGGACTGAGCAGCGGCTCCGCCCCCTCGCTCTCGCCAACGCCCATCAGCTGCTCGATGCGGCGCAGGCTCTCCCCCACGCTGCTGCTGGTGAGCTCATGGATCCGGAACGGACCCACCCTCACCGCCAGGGCCTCGGGCTTCAGCCGCAGACCATGGCAACTGGCGCAGGGCACCAGCTCCAGGAATTTCTCCAGCTTCTGGCGCACCGCCTCACCGCTGGCGTCCCGCAGCTGGCGCTCCAGGATCGGCAGGATCCCCTCGAACGGCCGCTCATAGGCCTGGGCCTTGCGGTAGCGGCTGTCCGCCTGGATGGCGATCGGCTCTTTTGAGCCGTGCAGCAGCACCGTCTGCTGCTCCTCGCTGAGCTGGTTCCAGGGGGTCTTGATCTCGAAGCCAAAGGCCTCCCCCACGGAGTAGAGCAGGGAGAAGTAATAGGCGTTGTCCTTTTCAGCCCAGGGGGCCACCGCGGCATACACCGGCAGGGAGGGATCGGGAATCACCCGCTGGGCCGTGAACGTGCGCAGATGGCCGATGCCGTGGCAGTCGACACAGGCGCCGTAGGGACTGTTGAAGGAGAACAGCCGCGGTGAGAGCTCCTCCATCACGGCGCCGTGCACCGGGCAGGCGAAGTTCTCCGAGTAGAGCCGTTCCCTCTCCACCCCATCAGGCAGCTCTTCGCCGGTCTTGGGCACCACCTCCACCAGGGCCAGGCCATCGCCGCGCTTGAGGGCCGTGCGCAGGGAGTCGTTGAGCCGCTCCTCGATGCCCTCGCGGGCCACCAGGCGATCCACCACCACTTCGATGTGATGGGCGTGGTTCTTGTCGAGCTCGATGTTGTCGGCCAGCTCGCGCACTTCGCCGTTGATGCGCACCCGGGCAAAGCCCTCGGCCACCAGGCCCCCCAGCAACTTCACGTGGGTGCCCTTCTTGCCCCGCACCACCGGCGCCAGCAGCTGGTAGCGGGTGCCCTCGGGCAGCGCCAGGATCTGATCCACCATCTCGTCGATCGACTGGGGCCGGATCGAGCGGTCGCACTCCGGGCAGTGGGGTTCGCCGGCGCGGCCGTAGAGCAGGCGCAGGTAGTCCTGGATCTCCGTGACCGTGCCCACCGTGGAGCGGGGGTTGTGGCTGGTGGATTTCTGGTCGATCGAGATCGCCGGTGACAGGCCCTCGATGGCATCCACATCGGGCTTGTCCACCTGGCCCAGGAACTGGCGGGCGTAGGCGGAGAGGCTCTCCACGTAGCGGCGCTGGCCCTCGGCGAAGATCGTGTCGAAGGCCAGGGAGCTCTTGCCGCTGCCGCTCACCCCGGTGAACACCACCAGGCGGTTGCGCGGGATGGTGAGGTCGACGTTGCGGAGGTTGTGCTGGCGGGCGCCCCTCACCCGGATCACATCCTCGAGGCTGCCGCCCTGCAGGGCCTGGAGTGCGGCCTTCTCGTTCACCTTGGTGGCCGTAGCGGCACTCTTGGCACGGGGCATGCGGCAGCCTGGAGAACGTCGGATTCTAGAAGCGGCGCCCTCGCTGCCACCGTGGCAGCCTCAGCGGTCAGCCACCGCTTCATAGCCCCGGGGCAGCATGTTCCAGTCGGGGCTGTAAACGTGCAGACGCCGGGTCGGCTGGCCCTGATGCTCGAACAGCAGCTCGGCGTGGGCCCAGGCCAGGGCACTGCCGGCCAGGTTGCGCACCTGGAAGCCCTGCTGCTGCAGCTGCTGGCCGTACAGACCACTGCGCAGCCCGATCGTGCAATAGGGCACCACCAGGCTGGAGCGGTGGCGCTGCGGGTCGGCCTCGAACTGCTCCTGGCTGATGGCGCCGGGCAGGGTCGACACCTGGCGCTCCCTCGGTTCGCGTACATCCACCAGCACCAGAGGGCGTCCTGCAGCGCGCCACTCCTGCACCTGGGCAGGGGTGATGTCGGCCACGTCGGCAAACTGCATCAGGCGCAGGCTCTGATAGCGACCCTGGAGGCTGAGGGCCTGGCGGGCATCGTGGCCGCAGCCGGCCAGCAGCAACACGCTCAACGCCGCCAGGGCCGGGGCCAGCAGATCGAGACGTGCCATGGGGGAGCTCCGCCTCAGCTGACGGCCACGGCGGGACTGCGCTGCATCACCTCCGCCACCAGCTCCTCGCTGCGCTGCCACAGCCGCTGCCGCTGGCTGGCGTCGAGGGCCGCCGGGGCCACCCGCACCGCCGTGGGCCAACCCCGCATGCCGCCCCACTGGTCGGGGCCGTAGTGGCCGCCAGGGCTGGCGTCGGCCGCCGTGGCGGCATAGAGCTGGGGAAGGGCGCCCATGGCCGCACTCTGGAACAGGGGGCCCATCAGCCGGTAGGCGAGCGGTTCGAGGCGCGAGCCACTGGCCGCCACCGAGGCGGGCTGCAGGTTGGTGCGGGCCACGCCGGGGTGGGCCGCCAGGGAGATCACGCCGGAGGCCTCGGCCTCAAGCCGCTGCTGCAGCTCGAGGGCAAACATCACATTGGCGAGCTTGCTCTGGCCATAGGCCTGCCAGCGGTCGTAGCGCTGCTCGCCCTGCAGGTCGTCGAAGGCGATGCGACCGAAGTACTGGGCGCCCGAGGTGACGGTGACCACGCGGGCGTCGCGCTGGGCGTGCATCAGCGGCAACAGCCTCTGGGTGAGGGCGAAGTGGCCCAGGTGGTTGGTGCCGAACTGGAGCTCGAAACCATCGCGGCTGAGGGTCCGGGGCAGGCCCATCACGCCGGCGTTGTTGATGAGCAGATCCAGGCGTCCATAGCGCTCGCCCAGCTGTTGGGCGGCGGCGTCCACGGCGCGCAGATCGGCGAGGTCGAGGGCAAGCACATCCACAGCGCCGCCCTCGGCCACCGCGGGCAGCAGCTCCTGGCGGGCGCGCTCGGCCCGGGCCGCGGAGCGGCAGCCGAGCACCACGAGGGCCCCCCTGGCCACCAGAGCGCGGGCGGTCTCGAGGCCAAGGCCACTGCTGGCACCGGTCACCAGGGCAACGCGACCCGACTGGTCCGGGATGTCAGTGGCGGTCCAGGACATGGGGCCAGGAGGCAAAGCACAAATGTAAAGAATTTCCAGAGACCGGCGCGGGCCCTCAGCCATCACCCCGGCGCTGCTCGGCACCCCCCTGCTGCAGCAGGCTCGCCGCGTAGCTGCGGGCCTCACCACCGTCCCCGCCCGCCAGTTCTGCCAGTTCCACCTGCCGAGCCTGGGTGTCCCGCAGTGGGGACACCCGGGTGTGGGTCATGCCGGCCACCACCTCCTTGGACACCTGGAAGTGGTGGTCCGCAGCCGCTGCCACCAGCGGTTGGTGGGTGACGCAGAACACCTGCCGCTGGCGGGCCAGGCGCCGCAGCAGGGAGGCCATGGCACCGCTGACCCGGCCGCTGACGCCGCTGTCGATCTCATCGAACAGCAGGGTGACGTGGGCATCGGCCGCCGCCAGGCAGGTTTTGAGCGCCAGCAGAAACCGGCTCATCTCCCCCCCGGAAGCCACCTCCGCCAGGGGTGCCAGAGGCTGGCCCGGGTTGGCAGAGAACAGAAACTGCACGCGGTCGGCACCGGCCTCACCGGGTTCGGCGGCCTCAATCGCCGCGCTGAAGCGCACGTTGGCCAGCCCCATCGGCCGCAGGGCCTCGAGCATCTCGCCATCGAGGCTGGCCGCAGCCCGGCGCCGTTCCTCGCTCAGCACCCGCTGGGCGGCATCGCGGCGGCGGCGCGCCTCCAGCTCCCGGGCCTCCAACACCTCCAGGGAGCTGCCCTGGCCCGAGGGGGAGAGCAGTTCGCCCAGGCGATCGCGCAGGGCGATCAATCCCTCCAGGTCCTGCCCATGGCGGCGTTCGAGGCTCTTGAGCGCGTGGATGCGGCTCTGGAGGGTGGCCAGGCTGCCCGGATCGCTCTCCAGCAAACCGCCATAGCGGTCGAGGTCACGCACCAGCTCCTGGGTGAGCAGCAGCAGCTCCGCCGCCCGGCCGCGCAGCTCGGCGAGAGAGCCATCGCACTGCTCCATCGCCTGCCACTCCGGCTCACAGGCCGCCAGGTGATCCAGCACGGAGGGGGCGCCCTCAGCCCCCTCCAGCAGACGGCCCAGCAGGGTCATCACGCCCTCCTGCAAGCGCACCCCATGGGCCAGTCGGTCCTGCTCCCTCTCCAGGCTCTGGCGCTCGGCCGGATCCTCGAGGCCGGCCGCCTCCAGCTCGGCCAGGCACGCCTCCTGGCCCGCCCGCTGCAGCTGCAACTGCTCGGCGGCCTGCCGCGCCTGCTCCAGGGCGGCGAGGTCCTGCTTCCAGTCACGCCAGGCTGTGGTCGCCAGCACCAGCGCCTGCTGCAGGCTCGGGCCGCCGAAACGGTCCAGCCAGCGCCGTTGCTGGCCAGGACGGGCCAGCTGCTGCGTCTGGCCCTGAACGGTGAGATCGAGCAGCAGGGGGCGCAGCTCCTGCAGCTGGGAGCGGTTGATGGCCACACCATTGAGCCGGTGGCGGCTGCTGAGCCGCCCCTCGCTCCAGCGCCATTCCCGGGCCAGCACGATCTCGCTCTCGTCGGCCTCCTCCAGCTCCTGGGCCGCCAGCCAGAGCTCCAGGGGAGGCGAGAGTGAAAAACAGGCCTCGATGCGGGCCCGGGAGCTGCCGGAGCGCAGCAGGCGGGAGGCCGAGCCACCAGGAGCCCCCCCGAGCAGGGCATCGAGGGCATCGAGCAGGATCGACTTGCCGGCGCCGGTCTCACCGGTGAGCACGGTGAGGCCGGAGCTGAAGCCGAGCTCGAGGTGCTCAATCAGGGCGATGTTCTCCAGGCGCAGGGCCGTGAGCACGCAGCCTCCGTGAATGGCACCGAAGAACCGGCACCCAGTGAAGGCCCCGACCGTAGCGGCTGGTTCAGTGCTTTAGAAGGGGGACAGAATTCGCGGCAGTCGGCGGCCATGGTGAGCAGTCGCCCGGACACGGTGCAAGGGCCTCCCGAGCCGGTGAGCGTGCGGCCGGATCCACCGGGCCCTGCCCCGGAGGTCAGCCCTGCCCCGGAGGTCACCCCACCCCCCACCGCCATCGAACAGGCGGCAGCGGCCATCCGCCAGGCGGCTCAGGCCGGCCCGGATCCGGGCCAGGCCGGCCTGGCGGCATCCACCGGCGAGCTCAGTGACTTCATTGAGGCCGCCGGGCTGCTCACCTACGACCCGGCCACGATCAGCCGCATCTATGCCGGCCATCCCCAGCGGCTGATCCGGCGCCTGCTGCAGACGCTTGTGCCCATCGGTCTGTTCCTGAGCGGAGTAGGGATCGACTGGCTGCTGGGACGGCTGAGGAACCAAGAGGTGGCCCGCTCTCGGGCCAGTGAAGCCGCCGACCTGATCGCCTCCCTGGGGCCGGCCTTCATCAAGGCCGGCCAGGCCCTCTCCACCCGCCCCGACATCGTGCCGCCGCTGCTGCTCGAGGAGCTGGCCCAGCTCCAGGATCAGCTGCCCGGCTTTGACTCGGCCCTGGCCATGGCCTGCATCGAGGAAGACCTCGGCGCTCCAGTGCAGACCATCTATGCCCAGCTGGAACGGGAGCCGATCTCGGCGGCGTCCCTTGGCCAGGTGCACCGTGGCACCCTGCACAGCGGTGAACGCGTGGCCGTGAAAGTGCAGCGTCCTGGGCTGCGGGAGCAGATCACGCTCGATCTGTACATCGTGCGCAACATCGCCGCTTGGATCAACCGCAATGTGGGTCTGATTCGCAGCGATCTGGTGGCCTTGATCGATGAGCTGGGCCAGCGGGTGTTTGAGGAGATGGACTACTGCAACGAAGCCCAGAACGCCGAGCGTTTCGCTGAACTGCATCGCCACAACCCTCGCATCGCCGTACCGCGCATCTACCACGAGGCCACCAGCCGCAGGGTGCTCACGATGGAGTGGATCGACGGCGTGAAACTCACCAACCTGGAGGCAGTGCGCAGCATCGGCATGGATCCCGATGACATGGTGGAGGTGGGCGTGAACTGCAGCCTGCAGCAACTGTTGGAGCATGGTTTCTTCCACGCCGATCCCCATCCTGGCAACCTGTTGGCCCTGGCAGATGGGCGCCTCGCCTACCTGGATTTCGGCATGATGAGCTCGGTGAGCCGGGAAGCTCGAACCGGCCTGATTCAGGCGGTAGTGCATCTTGTGAATCGAAACTTCGGCAAGCTTTCTAAGGATTTTGTCAGCCTTGGTTTTCTGGCTGAGGATGTCAATCTCGAGCCCATTGTGCCCGCCTTTGAGGGCGTGTTCGGCCAGGCGATTGAGATGGGAGTCAGCCGTATGGACTTCAAGGCCGTCACCGACGATCTCTCCGGGGTGATGTACAAGTTCCCGTTCCGGGTTCCTCCCTACTACGCCCTGATCATCCGCTCGCTGGTCACCCTTGAAGGCATCGCCCTGAGTGTGGACCCTGACTTCAAAATCCTCGGTGCCGCCTACCCCTATTTCGCCCGGCGGCTGATGGAGGATCCCGATCCCCAGCTGCGCAGCAGCCTCAAGGAGATGCTCTTCGATGGCGAGATCTTCCGCTGGCAACGGCTCGACAATCTCATCGCCAGCGCCTCGCGGGGAGCCAGCCTCGATCTCGACGGCCTGATCGACCAGGTGCTCGACTTTCTGTTCTCCCCCCATGGGGGCCTGCTGCGCCAGCAACTGGTGGATGCCGTGGTGCAGCGCGTCGATGGTCTGGCCTGGCAGGCCACCCTGCGACTGGGCCAGCGGCTGCCCCCCCGGTTTCAACCCCCCGGAGTGCGAGAGCGGCCCCGCTCGACAGCCGATGAACCTCTGCTCGACATCGAGCCGGTGCGCCAGCTGGCCGGGATCCTGCAATCGGTTCCCGGCTTCGAACCCCAGCTGCTGCTGAAACGGCTGCCCAGGGTGCTGGGCGAACCGGAGCTGCGACGCATGGGGCTGGATGTGGCCCGGGGCCTGGCCGAGCGAGGCCTGGTGCATCTGGTGCGCGACGTGCTGGTGCCTCCCGGTCCGCCAGGCCGCGCCAAGCGCCAGACCGCTCCCCTGCGAATGGCCTGAGCTGACTGCAGTTGCCCTGACTCCTAGGCTGGCGCCATGCCATCAAGAGCACTTCGCCAAAGGCTTCTGGGTGCCCTGTTGGGCCTGAGCCTGAGCCTGTCTTCCCCAGCCCTGCTGGCGGCTGAGAACATCGTCTTTGTGAGTGGCGCCTTCCGTCGCTCCCTGCCGGTGGCCGACCTGCAGCACCTGGCCAGCACCGGAGAGGCCAGGGGCCTGCTCGCCGACGTGCTGCGCTTCAGCAACCAGAACCCTGAAGAGGTGGCGACCCTGCTGAACCAGTCGCTGCCGCTGCCGATCACCCTGGTGAGCCGGCTGCTCAACACCCGCATCGGAGAGGCCCTGCTGGAGCGCCTGGCCCAGGTGGTGTTCCCCCTGAGCGCCCCTAACCAGGGCATTCCTGCGCTGCGGTCCGCCCTGATTCTGGGGCTGGTGAACGGCAATGGCTCGATCTCCGCCCTCTCCTTCCTGGAGGCCTATCCCACCCAGGAGCTGCAGGTGGACATTCCTGCCCTGCTGGCCGTGATGGAGAAGGCCAGCTCGATCGCCGACCTGGTGCGCTTCTTCTCCGAATCCCCCCTGGACGGCCTGCGCAACAACGCCCCAGCCGCCGAAGGCAGCGCTCCGGCACCCACATCTGAGCCGTAGATTCAGCCCAGCCACCCCCTGCCCCCTTGCCCCTGCTCCAATCGCTGCGTCGCCTGGGCTGGGGGCCTGGCTCCGGCCGCCGGTCGATGCAGGACTGGCCAGGGCTGATCGAGGCCTATCGCTCCTGGTTACCGGTGAGCGACGCCACACCGGTGATCACCCTGCGGGAGGGGGCCACCCCCCTGATTCCAAGCCAGGCCCTGGCCAGCCGCATCGGACGGGGCGTGCGCGTGTTTCTCAAATACGACGGCCTCAACCCCACCGGCTCCTTCAAGGACCGGGGCATGACGATGGCCATCTCCAAGGCGAAGGAGGCGGGCTCTGAGGCCGTGATCTGTGCCAGCACCGGCAACACCTCGGCGGCCGCCGCGGCCTATGCGCGCCGTGGCGGCATGCGCGCCTTCGTGCTGATCCCCGATGGCTACGTGGCCCAGGGAAAGCTGGCCCAGGCCCTGCTCTACGGCGCCCAGGTGATCGCCATCCAGGGCAATTTCGACCGGGCCCTGGCGATCGTGCAGGACGTGGCCAACCAGTACCCGGTGACCCTGGTCAATTCGGTCAACCCCTACCGGTTGCAGGGCCAGAAGACAGCCGCCTTCGAGGTGGTGGATGCCCTGGGCGAAGCCCCCGACTGGCTGTGCATCCCCGTGGGCAATGCGGGCAACATCACCGCCTACTGGATGGGCTTCAACGAGTATCGGCAAGCCGGCCTGAGCAGCAAGCTGCCGCGCATGCTCGGCTTTCAGGCCGCAGGATCGGCGCCGTTGGTGCTCGGCCACACGGTGGAGCAGCCCGACACCATCGCCACGGCGATCCGCATCGGCAATCCGGTGAACCGCGACAAGGCCCTGCGGGTGGAAGCGGAGAGCGGTGGCGGCTTCATGGCCGTCACCGACGCCGAGATCATCGAGGCCTACAAACTGCTGGGCAGCGAAGAGGGCGTGTTCTGTGAGCCCGCCAGCGCCGCCTCGGTGGCCGGTCTGCTCAAGCGCCGCGACGAGGTGCCGGCGGGAGCCACCGTGGTGTGCGTGCTCACGGGCAACGGCCTCAAGGATCCGGCCACGGCGATCGAGAACAACGATGCCCCCTTCCACACGGGCCTGGAGGCCGATACGGCGAAGGTGGCCGAAGTGATGGGCTTCTGAGGGCCGCTGTCGAAGAGTGCCCCGCGGGGCCCCCTTCAGCCCCTGCTCAGCGGGGGTTTTTTGATGGTCTGCCAACAGGACGCAACCCGCAGCCATTCGGAAAAGTGACTGCGGAAAGCCAGCGGAATACCTGCCGTTCCAGGGGGATGGGCTGGGGTCTGGAATCAGCGGCGCGTGAGCGTCGATTTCCCCAGGTCCGGGAAAGTGTGGAAAAGCCGATCTGTTCCGCAGGGCCACCTTGGTTCTCCTCCCTGCTGAGAGCGCGACTCTGCAGCTGTTGCAAGCTGATCAGAAGGTTTTCCGCCGTTTCCACAGCCTCTACGGCGACGGGTTGCTCTTTCTTCTAATGATCTGATCTTTTGAAAGAAGACGACAGACCAACGCCGGATCACCGCCGTTGCGCAATCAGCCGCGCTGTGGAACCGTGGAGCCTCCCGTCAGACCGTCCTCCGGCACGGCACCGCATCGCCATGAAGCTGGTCTGCTCCCAGACAGAACTCAGCGGCAGCCTTCAGCTGGTCAGTCGCGCCGTCGCTACGCGGCCGACCCATCCCGTGCTGGCCAACGTGCTGCTCACCGCAGACGCCGGCACCGGCCGCCTCAGCCTCACCGGCTACGACCTCAGCCTCGGCATTCAGACCAGCATGGCGGCCGAGGTGGAAACGAGCGGCGCCATCACCCTGCCGGCCAGGCTGTTCGCCGAGATCGTCTCGCGCCTTTCGGCCGATGGCCCGATCACGATCACCTGCCCTGACCAGGCCGATCTGGTGGATCTGATCAGCCTCTCGGGCACCTATCAGATGCGCGGCATGCCCGCCGATGACTTCCCCGACCTGCCACTGGTGCAGAGCGGCGAGCCGCTGCGCCTGGAGGCCGAGGCCCTGGCTCAGGGACTCAGGGCCACCCTGTTCGCCAGCAGTGGCGATGAGGCCAAGCAGATGCTCACCGGCGTGCACCTGCGGCTCGATGCTCAGGGCCTGGAGTGCGCTGCCACGGATGGTCACCGGCTGTCGGTGCTGCGCCTGGCCCACGCCGCCATCGGTGAGCCCTTCGCGGTCACCGTGCCCTCCCGCTCCCTGCGCGAGCTGGAGCGTCTGCTCTCCAGCCGCCACTCCCAGGATCCGCTCAGCCTGTTCTGCGAGCACGGCCAGGTGGTGTTCCTCTGGGCTGACCAGGTGCTCACCAGCCGCAGCCTCGACGGCACGTACCCCAACTACCCCCAGTTGATCCCCGAGGCGTTCACGCGACGCATCGGCACCGATCGCCGCGCCCTGATCGCCGCCCTGGAGCGGGTGGCCGTGCTGGCCGACCCGCACAACAACGTGGTGAAGATCAGCGCCGATCCCACCAGCGGCACGCTGCAGGTGCAGGCCGATGCCCAGGACGTGGGCCGGGGCTCGGAGTCCTTGCCGGCCACGATCGAGGGCGAGGGGCTGCAGATTGCCTTCAACGTGCGCTACCTGCTGGAGGGTCTCAAGGCGATTGGCTCCGATCAGGTGGACCTGCACTGCAACGCCCCCACCACCCCGGCGGTGCTACGGCCCCGCGAGGCTTCGGACTTCACCTACCTGGTGATGCCGGTGCAGATCCGCAGCTGAGCAGCGTGGGGCTCCCCGATCAGCTTCTGCTCAGTGATCTGCTGCGGCGCCGGGTGCGCTGCCAGGAGGGTTTGGAGCGGGGCGCCGGCGTGATGGTGTGGATGCACCCGCCGGTGCACCGGGTGCTGGGTTGGGTCAGCCGTCCGTCCGCCTTCGGCCCTCGCCGCCTGGTCTGGCGTCTCGACCAGCTGAGGGGGCTGCTGGAGCTGGAGGTGTTGGTGAAGGGGGAACCCGCCGAGACCGACCAGGAGACCCTGGAGCGGCTGCCCACCCTGATCGATGCCTCCCTGCTGGATGCCAGGCGTGAGCCGATCGGCACCCTGGCCGATGCCGCCATCGAGCTGGCCAGCGGCCGGATCCTCCACTATTTGGTGAGCCGCAGTGATCCGCGGCTGCCGGGCAGCAGCCGCTGGCGCCTCAGCCCGGAGCGGATCGTGGACCAGCAGCCCGGCCAGGTGTTCACGGCCCTGGAGGGTCTCGATGATCTGCCCCTGGCGAGGGCCAGCGTGCGCCAGCAGTTTCTGCGGCGCTCCAGGCGCTGGCGGGATCAGATGCAGGAGGAAACCACCCGCCTGCGCGACCAGTTCCAGCAGGTGGGCGATCGCGTCGAACAGCGGGTGGAGGGCTGGCTGGAGGAGCCCCCCTGGGATGGCCCTCCCTGGGAGGCATCTCAGCGGGAGGGGCCCCGTGGTGAAGAGCCGGAGTCGCCGGATCTCCGACGCGCCGCTGACTGGGATCCCGACTGGGACGCCGACTGGGACCCGGCCATGGAGTCTTCATGGCGGCAGCCGCTCGAGTTCCAGGACGAGCCCGCCGAAGAGCCCCTGGAGCCCTGGGAAGAGCCCTGGCAGGAGGAGCCCAGCGAGGCCATGGAGGAGGAGCAGGACGGACCGCCGCTGCCACGGTCTTCCCGGCGCCGCCCGCCTGCACCAAGGGATGCCGAGGATGACCAGCAAGAGGATCCCTGGGGCTGATCCGGGGCGTCCCCAGCCGCTCAGCCACACTGGCAGTCCCTGATCCTCTCTGGCTGTGGTTGCTGCCCTCCACGACGCGGCTCCCGACTTCCCCCTCGCCGAGGCCCTGCGCAAGGAGAACCTCAGCCAGGCCGACTACGAGGAGATCTGCCGCCGCCTCGGCCGCGCCCCCAACCGCGCCGAGCTGGGCATGTTCGGCGTGATGTGGTCGGAGCACTGCTGCTACCGCAACTCGCGGCCGCTGCTGCAGGGCTTCCCCACCAGCGGCCCCCGCATCCTGGTGGGCCCGGGTGAGAACGCCGGCGTGGTGGACCTGGGCGAGGGTCAGCGCCTGGCCTTCAAGATCGAGAGCCACAACCACCCCTCGGCCGTGGAGCCGTTCCAGGGGGCCGCCACCGGTGTGGGCGGCATCCTGCGCGACATCTTCACCATGGGCGCCCGGCCGATCGCCCTGCTCAACGCCCTGCGCTTCGGGCCCCTCGAGGACGAGCGCAACGTGGGCCTGATGGAGGGCGTGGTGGCCGGCATCGCCCACTACGGCAACTGCGTGGGCGTGCCCACCGTGGGCGGCGAGGTGGCCTTCGACCCCAGCTACTCCGGCAACCCGCTGGTGAACGCCATGGCCCTGGGGCTGATGGAAACCGACGAGATCGTCTGCTCCGGCGCTGAGGGGGTGGGCTACCCGGTGGTCTACGTGGGCAGCACCACCGGCCGCGACGGCATGGGCGGCGCCAGCTTCGCCTCAGCCGAGCTCACCGAGGCCTCCCTCGACGACCGCCCGGCCGTGCAGGTGGGCGATCCCTTCCTGGAGAAGGGGTTGATCGAGGCCTGCCTGGAGGCCTTTCAGAGCGGGGATGTGGTGGCCGCCCAGGACATGGGCGCCGCCGGCCTCACCTGCAGCTGCTCGGAGATGGCGGCCAAGGGGGGCCTGGGCATCGAGCTCGATCTCGATCGCGTGCCGGCCCGCGAGAGCGGCATGAGCGCCTACGAGTTTCTGCTCAGCGAATCCCAGGAGCGCATGCTGTTCGTGGTGAAGCCCGAGCGCGAGCAGGCGCTGATGGCCCGCTTCACCCGCTGGGGGCTGCAGGCGGCGGTGGTGGGCCGGGTGCTGCAGGAGAACGTGGTGCGGGTGCTGCAGCACGGCCGGGTGGCCGCCGAGGTGCCCGCCAGCGCCCTGGCGGAGGACACGCCGATCAACCAGCACGACCTGCTGGCCGAACCCCCTGAGCCGATCCAGACCCACTGGCGCTGGAGCGAGGACCAGCTGCCCGAGGCCAGCGCCGCCGGCATCACGCCTGCCGCCGGCCCCAACGCAGCCACCCGCCTGAGCTGGAACGCGGTGCTGCTGGCCCTGCTCGATGACCCCACCATCGCTTCCAAGCGCTGGGTGTACCGCCAGTACGACCACCAGGTGCAGGCCAACACGGTGGTCACCCCTGGAGCCGCCGATGCGGCGGTGGTGC
Organism: Paraciimarium castrense LEGE 11436; assembly: GCF_056633055.1. Taxonomy (NCBI): domain Bacteria; kingdom Bacillati; phylum Cyanobacteriota; class Cyanophyceae; order Synechococcales; family Prochlorococcaceae; genus Paraciimarium; species Paraciimarium castrense. The sequence goes on from NZ_JBSJOW010000007.1 coordinate 108,240, forward strand.
GTCTGCGGCCCCAGCAGGGGCAGGGGGCCATGCAGCGGGCCAGCCGCGGCGTGGCGGCCGTGGTGGACTGCCCCAACCGCTGGGTGGCCCTCGACCCCGAGCGCGGTGCCATGGCAGCCGTGGCCGAAGCCGCCCGCAACCTCAGCTGCGTGGGCGCCGAGCCCCTGGCCATCACCGACAACCTCAACTTCCCCTCCCCCGACACCGCCACGGGCTACTGGCAGCTGGCCATGGCCTGCCGCGGCCTCTCGGAGGCCTGCCGCGCCCTCGATACGCCCGTCACCGGCGGCAACGTGTCGCTCTACAACGAGACCAGGCTCCCTGACGGCCGCATGCAGCCCATCCACCCCACGCCCGTGGTGGGCATGGTGGGCCTGGTGCATGACCTCAGCCGGATCTGTGGCCTGGGCTGGCGCCAGCCCGGCGATGCCATCTGGCTGCTGGGCCTGCCGATCGGGCAGCAGGAGCGTGGCGGGGGAGCCGACGAGCGCTTCGGGCTGGCGGGCAGCAGCTACCTGGCCACGATCCACGGCCAGATCACCGGCCGTCCGCCCCTGGTGGATCTGCCCCTTGAGCAGCTGGTGCAGGCCTTCCTGCGCCAGGCGATCGCTGCCCAACTGGTGACGGCCGCCCACGACCTCAGCGATGGCGGCCTGGCGGTGGCGCTGGCCGAGAGCTGCATCGCCTCCGACCTCGGTGCTGGGCTGGAGCTGCCTGCCAGCGGCGACCGCATCGATCGGCTGCTCTTCGCCGAGGGCGGCGCCCGCGTGCTGGTGGGGGTGCCGTCCAGCCGCTCCGGAGCCTGGCAGCAGGCGCTTGTCCAGGCTGGTGAGCACCTGCCCGCCCAACAGCTTGGAACGGTCGACGCCAGGCCTCAGCTGCAGATCAGGCAGGCAGGCCAGCTCCTGCTGGAGCTGCCGATCAGCGCCCTGGCGCAGCAGTTCGAGCAGGCCATTCCCCGCCGCATGGGTGTGGATCTGCCCCCCACCAGTTGAGCGGTGTGGTCGTGCAGAATGCGACCACGACATCTGTGACTGTGGGCTTGTGGCGGTGAAGCATCCGGAGCCCGCCCCGTCCATCGCGTCCCCCGACGAGCGCTCTGACAAGCCCGAAGAGGCCTGCGGTGTGTACGCCGTGCTGGCTCCCGGTCAGCAGGTGGCCAACCTCACCTACTTCGGCCTCTATGCCCTGCAGCACAGGGGTCAGGAGTCGGCGGGGATCGCCGTGTTCGATGACGACCAGCAGGTGCGTCTGCACAAGGACATGGGCCTGGTGAGCCAGGTGTTCGATCAGGATGTGCTGGAGCGCATGCCCGGCCACCTGGCGATCGGCCATAACCGCTACTCCACCACCGGCAGCAGCAAGGTGTGCAATGCCCAGCCCGTGGTGCTCAACACCCGGCTGGGTCCCTTTGCTCTCGCCCACAACGGCAACCTCGTGAATGCCTCCCAGCTGCGCGAAGACCTGCGTGAGATTGCCAGCGAACTCACCTCCACCACCGATTCGGAGCTGATCGCCTTTGCCGTGCAGCGGGCCGTGAACCGTGGGCTCGACTGGGATCCCTCCATCCGAGAAGCGGCGGGTCTCTGCCGTGGGGCCTTCAGCCTGGTGATCGGCACGGCCGGCTCCCTGTTTGCCCTGCGCGATGGCCATGGCATCCGTCCGCTGGTGTTCGGCCACCTCGGTGAGCCCGGCGACGACCAGTGGGTGGTGAGCAGCGAGAGCTGCGGGCTGGACATCATCGGTGCCAGCTTTGAGGACGACGTGCAGCCTGGAGAGATCATCCACTTCCTGCAGGGGGAGACGACCGGGCCACGGCGCAGCCTCTGGTGTGACGAGCCCGCCAAGTTGTGCGTGTTCGAGATGATCTATTTCGCCCGGCCCGACAGCCGCTTCTTCGGTGAATCGCTCTACAGCTACCGGGTGCGGATCGGCAAAGTGCTGGCCCGCGAAACCCCCGTGGCGGCGGACATCGTGATCGGTGTGCCCGACTCCGGCATTCCGGCGGCCATCGGCTACTCCCAGATCAGCGGGATTCCCTATGCCGATGGCCTGATCAAGAACCGCTATGTGGGTCGCACCTTCATTCAGCCCACCCAGGCGATGCGGGAGGCGGGAATCCGCGTCAAGCTCAACCCTCTGCCCGACGTGTTGGCAGGCCAGCGGGTGGTGGTGATCGATGACTCGATCGTGCGCGGCACCACCAGCCGCAAGCTGGTGGCCGCCCTGCGTGATGCCGGTGCCCGTGAAGTGCACATGCGGATCAGTTCCCCGGCCGTCACCCATCCCTGCTTCTACGGCATCGACACCGACAGCCAGGACCACCTGATCGCCGCCCGGCTCACCCTCGAGGAGATCACCGCCCACCTGGGCGTGGATTCGCTTGCCTACCTGAGCCAGGAGGGCATGGTGGAGGCCGCCCAGGCCAACTCCTCCCACTTCTGCACCGCCTGCTTCGATGGCAACTATCCGATTGCCATGGACGATGACGTGCGCTCCAGCAAGCTGATGTTGGAACCAGCCGGCATCGCCGCAAGCCTGCGCTGAGCCCTGTGATGCCTACTGAGCCGCGGCGCTGGGCCCCGGGTCAGCCCAGCAGGGGCACGAGGGCCCGCAGTGTTTCCGTCTGACGCAGGGGCAGGGGTTCCCCTGGGGCACTGCTGGCGTCTTCCAGCTTGAGGCTCCCAGGGATGAAGCGGCTGCTGCGGCCCTCGCCCACCAGCACGGCCACCACCTTGCTGCGGTCGTCGCAGAGGGCCACCAGGGCATCGCCCCGCTGGCTGAAGCGCAGGCCGATCTGGCCCAGATCGCCGCGCTGACAGCGCCTCAGGCTCTGCACCGCCAGCCGCTTGATCAGGCCACAGCGGCTGGCCAGCAGCACCGATCCTTCCGAGGCCACGCAGCTGGCCCCCACCACCTGCTCCTCCGGCAGCAGCCGCAGCAGCACCGGCCCCTGGGCGGCCCGGCCCATCAGCGGCACATCCGCTTCCTGCAGCCGCAGCCGCAGCATCCTGCCCGTGCTGCTCGCCACCACGAGATCCTCCCCTTCCCGGCAGAGCACCGCCTGCTGCAGGCGCACGCCGTCCTTGAGCTTGAGCACCGTGGCAGCGCGGCCGGAGAGTTCCTGGAAGGCGTCGAGGGGGAGTCGCTTGAAGCGGCCGTCGCTGCTGAGCAGTCCGATGCTCAGGGGCTGCTCTGGGTTGTCCTGGGGCAGGGGCAGCAGCTGCAACACCGTGGCGCCATCGAGGCTGTCGGGCAGGAACCGCTCCAGCAGACCCGGCTGCTGGCCGGCGAACTCCCAGCGCAGCAGGGCAACCCGCCCGTCGCTGGTGAAGGCGAGCACCGGCGGCTGACCGGCCACAGGCAGCACCAGCTGCCCAGGGGCGGGATGGTCGCCCAGCTCGATCGCCTCGTCGAGGTGCAGCCGACCCAGCACCTGGGGCGTCACGATTTTCACGGCTCCATCGGCCTGCACCACCAGCCGGCTGTCCGGGGCCAGGGCCTCGAGGGCCTGCTGGCGCTGCAGCTCCGCGTTGGGTCTGGCCGCGGCGGCCCGCTGGGCCACCAGGTCGTCGCCGCCCTCCACCAGACGGGTGCGGCGCGGGGTGGCGAAGCGGGCCTTGAGGGACTTGAACTCCGCCACCATCGCCTTGAGCAGGCTGGTGCGGTCGTCGAGCAGGTGGCGCAGCCGGGTGCGCTCCTCCAGCAGATCCTGGGCTTCCTTGTGCAGGCTCTCCTGCTCCAGGCCGGTGAGGCGGCGCAGGGGCATGGCCAGCACGGCGTCGGCCTGGCGCTCGCTCAGGTCGAGCCGCACCTGCAGGCTGGCGCGGGCGCTGGCGGCATCGGGCGCCGCCGTGATCATGGCGATCACCTCCTGCAGGGCAGCCAGGGCCTTGCGCAGACCCTCCACCACCTCCAGGCGGTCTTCGCAGCGGCGCAGGGCGTGGCGGGTGCGGCGCAGCAGGGTGAGTTCCCGGTAGTCCAGGAACTCCTGCAGCATCCGCCGCAGGCTCAGCTGCACCGGCTGGCCGTTCACCAGGGCCAGCAGGATGGCGCCGAAGTTGCTCTGCAGGGCCGTGCGCCGCTGCAGTTCTCCCAGCACGTTGTCGGCGCTGGCGTCGCGGCGCAGCTCCACCACCACCCGCATGCCGTCCCGGTCGCTCTCGTCGCGGATGTCGGCGATGCCGCCGATCTTGCCGTCGTTCACCTGCTCGGCCAGCTTCTCGATCCAGCCGGCCTTGCTCAGCTGGTAGGGCAGCTCGGTGATCACCACGGCACTGCGCCGGTGCCGTCCCTTGCCGGGCTGCACCTCTTCGATGTGGGCCACCCCTCGCATCGGAATGCTGCCCCGACCGACCCGGTAGGTGTCCCGCACGCCGCTGCTCATCAGCACCTCCCCTCCCGTGGGGAAGTCGGGCCCGGGCACCAGGGCCAGCAGCTCCTCCTCGCTCAGATCGGGTTTGCGGATCATGGCCACCAGGGCATCCACCACCTCGCCGAGGTTGTGGGGAGGGATGTTGGTGGCCATGCCCACGGCGATGCCGGTGCAGCCGTTCAGCAACAGGAACGGCAGCTGGGCCGGCAGCACGGTGGGCTCCTGCTGGGAGCCGTCGAAGTTGGAGGCGAAATCGACGGTGTCGTTGCCGATCTCATCCAGCAGGCCCTCGTTGGCGATCGGGGCCAGCCGCGTTTCGGTGTAGCGCATGGCGGCCGGCGGATCGTCGTCCACCGAGCCGAAGTTGCCGTGGCCATCGAGCAGCGGATGGCGGCTGGCAAAGGTCTGCACCAGGCGCACCAGGGCGTCGTAGACCGCCTGGTCGCCGTGGGGGTGGTACTTGCCGAGCACGTCGCCCACGACGCGGGCGCACTTGCGGTAGGGGCGGTCGGGCGTGAGCCCGAGCTCATGCATCGCGAACAGAATGCGCCGCTGCACGGGCTTGAGGCCATCGCGGACGTCGGGCAGGGCCCGCCCCACGATCACGCTCATGGCGTATTCCAGATACGAGCGCTGCATCTCCTGATGCAGGGCGATCGGCTGGATGCGGCCCGCCCAGCCGGATCCGCCGTTGCCTTCGTTGCCGCGCTCCTCGGCCATCCGCTGCTGAAGTCTGGGGGCGAGAGGTGGGGCTCAGCCTACCGATCAGCTGCCATGGGGGATTGCGGTGCTCAAGACGGCCGCCACCCCTGCCGACGGCTGATCCGATGGCTCAGAGGTCGAGGCCATCCTCCGGGCTGGCATTGGCCATGGCGCGGTCAACCTGGGCCTTGAGCTCCTGCTGCTCGAACAGCTGCTGGGTGGTGGTGCGCAGCTTCGGTCCCCACAGCTGCTCCTTCTGATAGCTGTCCAGCACGTAGTTGGGTTCGAGGTCCAGGGCCTTGCCGGCCCGCTCCAGGGCTTCGCTGCGGGCTTCACCGCCCCGCCGGAACAGGCTGGCGGCCAGGGCCAGGTTGGGTTCAGCGGCGTCGGGTTTGATCCGCAGCACCCGCCGCCAGCGGCTGATCGCCTCCTCCACGTTGCCCTGCTCGTAGAGCACCAGGGCCTGGTTGTTGATGGCTTCCCAGAAGTCCTTGCGCAGGCCACTGGCCCGCTCGAAGGCCTTCAGCGCCTGGGAGGGCTGGTTCAGCAGAATGTGGGCGTTGCCGAGGTCGAAATAGGCGCTGGCGTTGCGGCTGTCCAGCCGCAGGCCCTGCTCCAGCAGGCCGATCGCCTGCTCAGGACGGCTATCGCGCAGGGCCAGGGAGCCCTCAGCGAACCAGATGCCAGCGTTGTTCGGGTCGAGATCCTTGGCCCTGGCCAGGGAGACAGCCGCCTCCTGGCGCTGGTTGCTGCGCAGCTGGGCTTCCGCCAGCAGCATCCAGCCGCGCGGATCGGCCGGTAGCAGCTGCACCGTCAGGGCGGCCAGTCGGGCGGCGTCTTCGGCCTGGCCCAGCCGCAGCAGCCTGGCGGCCGCCTGGGCAATGCCCAGGCCCGCGCCCTGAAGCTCCGTGGGATTGGGAACGTAGGTGTAGGGAACCAGGGCCTGGGCCGGGAGCGTCTGGCTGAGGGTCAGTCCCAGGGCAACGCGTGCAAGGGCGCGCAGCCAGCGCGAACTCATTGACGTGGATCAAGGCTCTTCCACCCTAGGCAGTGGCTTCCGAACCGGTTCAGGCTCCGGCCGCCCCAGGGCCGCCCGCAGGTTGCGCCGCCACATCCAGGGCTTGATCCGCCGCAGTGCCGAAGCACGCAGATGTTCATCCCATGCCGCGTCGCTCCATTCCAAGGCATCGGCCGAGAGGCTGAGCCACCAGGGCCGCGGCGCCAGATCGGGATCGCTTGAGCTCTCGAGGGGCTGCTGGTTCCAGGGGCAGGCCTCCTGACAGATGTCGCAGCCGGCCACCCAGCCCTGCAGTTGCCCGGCAATCCCGGCGGGCAACTGGGGCTCACGGCTCTCGATCGTGTGGAAGGCGATGCAGCGCCGGCTGTCCACCACGAAGGGTTCCCGGATCGCTCCTGTGGGGCAGGCCGGCAGACAGCGGCTGCAGCTGCCGCAGAGGGGCACGGCCGGCCGGTCCGGCGGCAACGCCACAGTGGTGAGCAGGTGACCGAGCAGCAGCCAGGAGCCCTTACGGCGGTGGATCAGGTTGCCGTGCTTGCCGATCCAGCCCAGGCCGGCTTCCTCCGCCCAGGCCTTGTCCATCAGCGGCGCGCTGTCCACACAGGCGCGCCAGCGGCAGCCGGGAACTTCGGCCTCCAGCCAACGGCCCAGCTGCCGCAGGCGGCCATCGATCACCCGGTGGTAGTCCCGACCCCAGCCGTAGCGGGCCACCTTCAAGGCGCCGCGGGGCCGGTCCGCGGCGACGTGATAGTTCAGCCCCACCGCCAGCAGGCTGCGCACACCAGGAAGCAGCGCCTCCGCAGCACGGCGGCGCGGATCGGCCATCCAGGCCATCGACGCCTGGTCTCCCTGCTGCAACCAACGCACCAGGGCGGCGCTGCGCAATTCCATTCGCGGCCCTCCCGGTACGGCGGCCACCCCCACGGGATCGAATCCCAGAGCCAGGGCCCGCTGCTTCAGCGCCTCCACCAGATTGGCCGGATCGACCGTCGGCTCTGGATTGCGGCCACGGCCGAAGCGGGCGCTCTGGGTGCCGCTCGGCATCGCCCGTACAGTTGCCACGCAATCTCATTCTGCAACGCAACGCCAGTGAGTACAGCTCCCCACGGCCGCCTGGCCTTCCTCCTGCGCTGGATCGGCCTCACCCTGGTGCTGCTCATGGCGCTGCAGATCGCAGCTCTCGTTGCCGCCTGGAACTGGTCGCTGGAGCCGTTCCGCCAGGTGTTCGTCGATCGACTCGTGGCCGAGTCGCCCATGGCACTGGTGGGCCTGCTGCTGATGCTGTTCGGCAGCCGCCTCGAGGGGAACCCCTCCCGTACGGCCCTGCGCTGGACCACGGGAGTGCTGGCCATCCTCTTGGCCGTGGCGATGGTGGTGACGGTGCCCGTTGCCGTGGAGGCTGAGCGCTCCCTCATGACCCAGATGCAGGAGTCGGAAGCCCAGATCGCCCAGCAGACCTCCCAGCTGGAGCAGCAGCAACAGCAGCTGCAGGATCCGGCCTTTGTGGACCAGCTGATCGCCGAGGCCGAGCGGGAAGGTCGGATTCCGGCCGATGCCAGTGACGAACTCAAGAAGCAGCGGGCCCAGGAGTTCATCGACACCCAGCTCAAACCCCAGCTGGCCCAGGCGCAGCAGCAGATCGACCAGGCGCGCCTCGGCCGCGATCTCTCCGTGCAGCAGCGCCGCTTCGGCGGAACGGGGCGCGCCATGGTCCTGGCGGTCGCCTTTGTGCTGGTGGCCCTGGTCGCCCTCGTCTGAGACGGGGCGGCGGCCCGGCTGGCTAAGTTGTGCCTGTGGCAGCTGTCGACCGGATCCCCGGGTTTTGCCTTGGTTCAATCCAGTCCCAAACCAGATCAGCCGCTGAGCAACCGACTCCAGCAGGACCTGAAGAACGACCTGATCGCCGGGTTGCTGGTGGTGATCCCCCTGGCGACCACGATCTGGCTGGCCACCACGGTGAGCCGCTTCGTGCTGGCGTTCCTCACCTCGATCCCGAAGCAGTTCAACCCGTTCAACACCCTCAGCCCGCTGCTGCAGGAGCTGATCAACCTGGGGGTGGGGCTGGTGGTGCCGCTGCTGGCCATCCTGCTGATCGGACTGATGGCCCGCAACATCGTGGGCCGCTGGCTGCTCGAGTTCGGCGAGGGTACCCTGCTGCGCATCCCGTTGGCGGGCTCCGTCTACAAGACCCTCAAGCAGCTGCTGGAAACCTTCCTGCAGGGCAATGCCACCCGCTTCCGCCGCGTGGTGCTGGTGGAATATCCGCGCGAGGGTGTGTTCGCCCTGGGATTCGTCACGGGGGTGCTGGGCAGCGCGCTGCAGGCCGGCTTCAGTGAACCGATGCTGAGCGTGTTCATCCCCACCGCTCCGAACCCCACCACCGGCTGGTATGCGGTGGTTCCCGAAACCTCCGTGCGCGACCTCAACCTCTCCGTCGAGGACGCCTTCCGCACGATCATCTCCGCCGGCATCGTCAACCCCGACGAGCGCGAAACCCCCAACCGCAGCTTCTCCAGCCTGCTGGCCCAGCTGCGCGCCCCCCAGATGTCCTGATGCAGAGCCGCACCCTCTCCCGCGAACTGGCCCTGCTGATGCTGGGTCAGATCAGTGACCGTGGCGATGGCGCTGCAGCCAAGGCGGCCGCCGCCAGCCAGGCTCCCGCCGATCTGGCCCTCGATCAGTTGCTGCAGCAGGCCCTGGCCAGCCTCAGCCAGCACGTGCGCGAAGCCCTCGACCGCTCCGCCGCCGATCTGCAGCTGTCGCAGCAGCACCTGCTGGACAGTGAACTGCAGGATCAGGGCCCGAGCCAACTGCCCCGGGTGCGCCAGCATCTCCACGAGGGCCTGGCCGCAGCCGAGCAGGCGCTCAACCGCCTCTCGGCCAGCCTGGAACTGCCGCGCCTGCTGATGCTCGCTGACCAGGAGGAGGTGCGCTGCGGTGCCCTGGATCGCGCTGCAGCCGTGCTGCGCCAGCGCGAGGACATCGACAGGCGCCTCGATGCCGTGATGGAGGGTTGGCGCCTCACCAGGCTGCCCCGCATCGACCGCGACATCCTGCGGCTGGCCGCCGTGGATCTCGCCGATTTCGGCACCCCTGCCGCCGTGGCCTGCAACGAGGCGGTGGACCTGGCCAACCGCTACAGCGATGAACAGGGCCGGCGCATGATCAATGGCGTGCTGCGCCGCTTCACCAACGCAGTGACGGCCTCCTGATGGTGTTCGACTGGTTCAGGCGCAGGCCTGCTTCCCCGGCCCCGGCTGCCGACGACACGCCCCCCACTCCTTCCCCCGAAGCAGGGCCAACGTCAGAGCCGGCCCCGTCCGAGTCAGTGCCCGAGCCGGCGTTCGTCGAGCCGGCGCCGCACAGGGCTGCGGCGACCGCCACGCCTGTGCCTGCCCCTGCTGGGGGCACACCAGCCACCGACCAGGACGCTCTCGCCTGGGCCCGGGAGGCCTATGCCCGCCTCAAGGCCCAGCAGCTGGCGGCTGAGCAGGCTGCCCAGGCGCCCCAGCCCCTTGAGCCTGAGCCAGCGGTTGCCGCTTCGGCTCCGCCACCAGCAGGCGCCACCACTGCAGATTCAGCGAGCCCAGCCTCAGCCACTCCCCCAACGCCCGATCCCTCCACCACGGTGGTAACCCCGGTGGCCGCTCCGGTGCCGCCGGCTGCTCCTGTTTCCCCGGCTCCAGCTCCGGTCTCGCTGCTCGAGCAGGCCGCGGCAAGGCGGGCCGAGCGCCAGCAGGCGATCACCGCCGCTGCCGCTGTGATCACGGCCGATGCCGCCACCACGCCAGCGTCCCCTGCCCAGAAGCCGCCGGAGCCCAGTGCCCCAACCCCATCCCGGCCAGCGGAACCCCAGCTGGGGGCCTTCGACGACACCTTCACCTGGTCGGCCGAGGTGCTGGCGGCCCAGGGACGCCGCGTGGAGGACGTGTCGCTGGAGGAGATCGACTGGCTGGGGCGGCTGCGCCAGGGTCTGGAGAAGACCCGTCAGGGCTTTGTCAGCCAGCTGCTGGAGCGGCTTGGTGATGACCCCCTCAGTCCCGAGACCCTCGACGACCTCGAGACCACCCTGCTGCGGGCCGATGTGGGTGTGAGCGCCACCGATCGCGTGCTGGACGCCCTGCGCCAGCGTCTCAACCGCGAGGTGGTGGATCCCGCCGAGGGCATCCGCTTTCTCAAGGAACAGCTGCGCCAGATCCTCGATGATCCCGGCCAGGGCCTCGCCAGCCCCCTGCTGGCCCCTGAGCGCGGCCGCCTCAACGTCTGGTTGCTGGTGGGAGTCAACGGGGTGGGCAAGACCACCACCCTGGGCAAGCTCGCCAACCTGGCGGTGCGCAGCGGCTACAGCTGCCTGATCGCCGCCGCCGACACCTTCAGGGCCGCTGCCGTGCAGCAGGTGCAGGTCTGGGGTGAGCGCAGTGGTGTGGCGGTGATCTCCAACCCCAGTGCCAACGCCGATCCCGCCGCCGTGGTCTACGACGCCCTCGGGGCGGCCCGGGCCCAGGGCACGGAACTGGTGCTGGTGGACACGGCCGGCCGGCTGCAGACCAAGCACAACCTGATGGAGGAGCTGGCCAAGGTGCGGCGCATCGTCGACAAACTGGCGCCGGAGGCCGTGGTGGAGTCATTGCTGGTGCTCGATGCCAGCCAGGGTCAGAATGGGCTGAGGCAGGCGATGGCCTTTGCCAGCGCCGCTGGCCTGACGGGCGTGGTGCTCACCAAGCTGGATGGCAGCGCCCGCGGCGGCGTGGCCCTGGCGGTGGCGTCGGAGGCCCGGCTGCCGATCCGGTTCGTGGGGGCCGGCGAGGGCATCCGCGACCTGCGGCCATTCAACAGCTTTGAGTTCGTGGAGGCCCTGATGGCGGGCTGATCGCCGCTACCCTGCTGATCCTCCGCGGCAGCTCCTTGAGCCAGAAGCCGCCCACACGCCTTGATGCTGACCTGCCCCCTGCGGCGGCGGTGCCGGACCCTGCCGCGGCGGCCTCGATGCGGCAACTGCTCGACAGCCTGAACCGGGAACAGCGCCGCAACCAGGACCTGCTGGCCTCCCTGGCCTTCGCGCTGCGCAGCGTGACCAACCTCAGTCGTCTGCTGGAGCTGGTGCCGGCGGTGGCGGCCCGGCTGGTGGAGGCCGATGGGGCTGTGCTGGTGGTGTTTCACGATGACGGCCGCCTCTGGAAGGAGCAGCTTCAGGCCACGCCCTACGACCGCTGCAGTGAGCTGCTGCGCCAACTGGGGGCCTTGGCCAGCAGCGAGAAGCCGCTGCTGCGCGGTGACGGTGCTGACCTGGGCAGCCTTGACCTGCGCGTGTCGCGGCTGATCGGCGGCGGCCCGCTGTTCGCCACCTCGGTGGTCTGCCGCAGCCGCCAGCGGGGCCGCCTCTACGTGTTCAGCCAGCGCCAGGGATTCAGCTGGAGCGAGGTGCATCGCCGCCACGTGCAGCTGGTGGCCGATCTGGCCGGGGTGGCCCTCGAAAACGACACCCTGCTCCAGGACATGCGTCGCCATGAGCGGGTGGATCGCCAGCTGAGCATCGGCGCCGAGGTGCAGGGCCAGCTGCTGCCGGATCGTTGCCCCGTGATCGAGGGGATCGAACTGGCGGCGCGCTGCCGGCCGGCCTTCCAGGTTGGAGGCGACTACTACGACTTCATTCCCACCCGGCCGGCCCGGCCCGGCCACTCGCCTGAACGAGAGCGCTGGGCCGTGGTGATGGGGGACGTGATGGGCAAGGGGGTGCCGGCTGGCCTGCTGATGAGCCTGCTGCGGGGCATGTTGCGGGCCGAGGTGCTGAGCGGCCACCCACCGGATCGGATTCTCCATGACCTCAACCAACTGGCCCAGGAGGACCTCTCCCATTCCCACCGCTTTGTGACCCTCTTCTATTCCGACTTCGACCCCCGCACCAGGCGGCTCCGCTACGCCAATGCCGCGCACAACCCCGCCCTTCTCTGGCGGCGCCAGGCCGATCAACTGGAGCGGCTGGATGCCGCGGGGCCGCTGATCGGTCTGCAGAGCGACGCCGATTACGGCGTGGACGGCACCGTGCTCGACCCAGGCGACGTGGTGCTGTACTACACCGATGGCCTCACCGAGGCGGTCGGCCTGGGTGGCGAGCGCTACGAAGAACGGCGGCTCGTGCAGAGCTTTCAAGCCGCCTGCCGGGAGGGTCTTGGCGTCCGGGAGATCCTCGATCAGCTCTTCGCCCGCCTCGATCGTTTCGTCGGCGCCAACCGCCAGCTCGACGACGACGCCTCGCTCGTGGTGCTGAAAGTTCGCGACCAGCCCGTGCTGCCCAGCCTGCCGGCCCCTGGAAGCTGAGTGCCAAGCTGACAGATCTGCCTCCCCAGCCCCCGATGGCCGCCCCGTCCTCCCCCTCGCCGCAGGCTGGTGTCACCGGCGCTGAGGCCGGCGGCTGGAGCAACCGCTTTGACCAGGGCCTGCATCCGGCGATCGAGCGCTTCAATGCCTCGATCGGCTTTGACATCCTGCTGCTGCAGCAGGACCTGGACGGCTCGATCGCCCATGCCCGCATGCTGGGCCGCTGTGGGGTGATCAGCGAGGCGGAGGCCGGTGGGCTGATCGAGGGGCTGGAGACGGTGCGGCGTGAGGCGGCCGCCGGCGCCTTCAACCCCGGCCTGGAGGCCGAGGATGTGCACTTCGCGGTGGAGCGGCGCCTGATCGAGCTGCTCGGACCGCTGGGCAAGAAACTGCACACCGGCCGCTCCCGCAATGACCAGGTGGGAACGGACCTGAGGCTGTGGCTGCGCCAGCGGATCGACGCCATCGATGCGGCCTTGGTGCGCTTTGAGCGCGCCCTGCTGCAGCAGGCCGATCGGCATGCGGACACCATGATTCCTGGCTACACCCACCTGCAGCGGGCTCAGCCGCTCAGCCTGGCCCACCACCTGCTGGCCTACATCGCCATGGCGGAGCGGGATCGCCAACGGCTCGGTGATGTGCGTGGCCGCGTCAACATCTGCCCCCTCGGCGCCGCGGCCCTGGCCGGCACCCCGGTGCCGATCGATCGGCGCCAGACGGCGGCGGAGCTGGGCTTTGACGCCATCTATGACAACAGCCTCGATGCGGTGAGCGACAGGGATTTCAGCGTGGAGTTCATGGCGGCGGCGTCCCTGGTGCTGGCCCATCTCAGCCGGCTCAGTGAGGAGGTGATCCTCTGGGCCAGCGAGGAGTTCGGCTTCGTGGCCCTCAGCGACCGCTGCGCCACCGGCAGCAGCCTGATGCCCCAGAAGAAGAACCCCGACGTACCCGAACTGGTGCGCGGCAAGAGCGGCCGCGTGTTCGGCCACCTGATGGGCCTGCTCACCATGATCAAGGGCCTGCCCCTCGCCTACAACAAGGACTTCCAGGAAGACAAGGAGGCCCTGTTCGACGGGGTGGCCACCGTGCTCGATTGCCTCGAGGCCATGGCCATTCTCTTTGAGGAGGGCCTGGAGTTCCGGCCCCGGCGGCTGGAGGCGGCGGTGGCGGCCGATTTCTCCAATGCCACCGACGTGGCTGACTATCTGGTGGCCCGGGGGGTGCCGTTCAGGGAGGCCTACCAACTCGTGGGTGGCCTGGTGAAGGGCTGTCTCCAGGAGGGCGTGCTGTTGCGGGATCTGCCCCTGGAGCGCTGGCAGGCCCTGCACCCGGCCTTCTGCGAGGACATCTATGAGGCCATTGATCCTCGCCAGGTGGTGGCGGCCCGGCGCAGTGAGGGAGGCACCTCCTTTGAGCGGGTGAGGGAGCAGCTGGTTGTGGTGCGCCGCCGCCTGGAGGGGTGAGGGAAGGCGCCCCGGGGCGGGCCTAGGCTGGAGCCGTTCGGGGCCGAGTGCCTACCCCTGGTTCGTGAGCATCTTTGTCGGCAATCTGCCCTTCCGCGCGGAGCAGGAGGATGTGGCTGAGCTGTTTGCACCCTTCGGCGAAGTGGTGAGTTGTGCCCTGCCCCTGGAGCGGGACAGTGGTCGCAAGCGAGGCTTCGCCTTCGTGGAGATGGCGGATCCCGAGATGGAGTCCCGAGCCATCGAGGCCTTGCAGGGCGCCGAGCTGATGGGCCGGCCGCTGCGCATCAACAAGGCCGAACCCCGCAGTGGCGGTGGCGGTGGCGGGGCCCCCCGTCGTGGTGGGGGCGGCTATGGCGGCGGTGCTGGTGGTGGCTACGGCGGGGGGGGAGCTGGCTACGGCAGCGGTTCAGGTGGCGCCGCCTATGGCGGTGGTGCCGCCGGCGGCGGCGATCGCGGATCCGGGTCTCAGGGCTGGGAAGACCGCAGCTACGGCGGAGCTGTCGATTCCTTCGGCGCGGGCCGTACCCGTCGTCGTCGCAGCAGCGGTGGCGATGGGACCCAGGAGACCTGACGGGCCAGCCCAGAGCCCGCCGGGATCAGCCTTCAGAGCCCATGGCCTTCGAGCCACTGGGCTGCATGCTCCAGGACCTCCGGACCGGCCTCCCGCCCACTGGCGGCGCTGCTGATCTGCTGCCGCCAGCGGCGCGCCCCGCCCACCCCCTGCACCAGGTGCACCAGGTGGCGGGCCAGGGGCCAGAGCCGCTCTCCCCGCTCCAGCCACTGCACGGCATAGGGGATCAGTCCCTGCACCACTTCCGAAGCCCTGAGCGCCGGGCGGCTGGCAGCGCCATGGATCAGCTCGTCCACCCCCACCCAGTGCATCGGATGGGCATAGGCGGCCCGGCCCACCATGGCGCCGTCCACCAGCTCCAGCTGCCGCTGGCAGGCCTCCAGGGTCTCCAGCCCGCCATTGAGCTCCAGGGTGAGCTGGGGCCGGTCGCGCTTGAGCTGGTGCACCACGTCGTAGCGCAGGGGAGGCACCGTGCGGTTGGCCTTGGGATCGAGACCGTTGAGCCAGGCCTTACGGGCGTGAACGGCGAAGCGGCTGGCGCCGGCGCCAGCCACGGTGTCCACGAAGGCCAGCAGCTCGGCGTAGGAGTCCTGATCGTCGATGCCGATCCGGTGCTTCACCGTCACTGGCAGGGCCGAGGCGGCGGCCATGGCGGCCACGCACTCCGCCACCTGCTGCGGATCCGCCATCAGGCAGGCCCCGAAGCGCCCCTTGCGCACCTTCTCGCTGGGGCAGCCCACATTGAGATTCACCTCGTCGTAGCCCCACTCGGCCGCCAACTGGGCGGCCGCAGCCAGCAGGGCCGGATCGTCTCCCCCCAGCTGCAGGGCCAGGGGCCGCTCCGCCGGGTGGAATCCCAGCAGCCGCTCCAATCGCCCCCCAGACCTGGCCGCATCCGGCGCCTGCCTGGCATGGTGCAGGGCATTGGCCACCACCATCTCGCTGTAGAGCAGGCTGTGCTGCGTGATCTGGCGCATCAGCATCCGAAAATGCCGATCCGTGTAGTCCATCATCGGAGCCACGCTGAAGCGGTGGCTGCTCTGGCCGTGCTGCCGCATCGCCCCATGCTGCCGATCCATGGCTCCTGATCCAGTGCCGGGGCCATCGGATCGCCAGCCGCGCTCGGATCGGGGCGGGCTTCCTGAACGGGCGGCGGTGGTGGTGGTGGGCGGCGGTGCGGCCGGGTTCATGGCGGCGATCATCGCTGCCGAGGCCGGCGTGCGTGACATCCACGTGCTGGAGGCCACGGCGGAGCCGCTGCAGAAGGTGCGCATCAGTGGTGGCGGCCGCTGCAATGTCACCCACGCCTGCTGGGATCCGCGCAGCCTGGTGGGCCACTACCCCCGCGGCCAGAAGGCCTTGCGCGGGCCCTTTGCCCGCTTTGCCTGTGGCGACACGGTGGCCTGGTTCGCTGACCACGGCCTCGATCTGGTGGAAGAGGCCGATGGCCGGCTCTTTCCTCGTTCGAACCGCTCCAGCTCGGTGGTCTCGGCCCTGCGCCAGGCGGCCCGCCGCGCCGGCGTGGCTGTGCACCTCGGCGCCAGTGCCCAGCAGGTGCTGCGCCGGGAGGAGGGCTTTGCGCTCCAGGTGCGCGTCAGTGGGGCGTCCAGGCCGATCCTGCTGGCCGAAAAGCTGGTGCTGGCCACCGGTGGCCACCCCAGTGGCCGACGCCTGGCGGTGAGCCTGGGCCACACCCAGGTGGCGCCTGTGCCTTCGCTGTTCACGCTGGCCCTCGAGGCGCAGGCCCTCACCGCGCTGGCGGGGGTGGTGATGGACCCTGTGCAGCTCACCCTGGAGCTCCCTGACGGCAGCAGAGTGCAGCAGGACGGCCCCGTGTTGATCACCCACTGGGGGCTGAGCGGGCCCGCCACCCTGCGGCTCACGGCCTTCGCCGCCCGTGCGCTGCATGCCGCCCGCTACCGCGCCCAGCTCCTCGTGGACTGGACCGGAGGCCGCCCGGAACAGCAACTCGCCGCCCGGCTGGCCGCGGCCCGCTCAGAGCAGGCGAAGCGGCAGCTGGCCAATGCCAGGCCCTGGCCTGAGCTCAGTCGACGCCTCTGGCTGCACCTGCTGCAGAGCCAGGAAGTGGATCCCGCCCAGCGCTGGGCTGACCTCACCAGAGGTGACCAGCAGGCCCTGGTCCAGGCCTTGCGCCGCTCCCGCTACAGCGTGCGGGGTCGGGGCCCCTTCGGGGAAGAGTTCGTGAGCGCCGGCGGCGTTCCCCTCGACGAGCTGACCACGGCGCGGATGGAGAGTCGCGCCGTGCCGGGCCTGTACATGGCCGGGGAGCTGCTCGATGTGGACGGCGTCACCGGAGGGTTCAACTTTCAGCACTGCTGGACCTCCGGCTGGCTGGCTGGCAGGGCGATCGCCGCGGCCGGCCAGCCAGGGATCTGAGGGCTGGGAACTAGTTAATTTGATCGAATATCGAGAACATTGGTAGATACATGGCAATCAGGATGGCACCCACGATGAACCCCACCAGTACAATCATCATCGGCTCCAGTAGGGAGGTGAGTGCTTTCACGGCCGTTTCCACTTCGTCTTCATAGAAGTCCGCCACCTTGGAGAGCATGGTGTCCATCTCGCCCGTTTCCTCTCCAATCGACAACATGCTGAGGGCCATCTCCGGCAGCACCTGACGACGACTCAGGGCAACGCTCAGGGGAATGCCCTCCATCAGCGACTGACGGCTTCCCTGAATCGTGTCAGAAACCACGGAATTTGAGGTGATGTCACGAACCACTTCCAAGGCCTGCAGGATCGGCACGCCCGCCTTGGTGAGTGATCCGAAGGTGCGGCAGAACTGGGCGGTGGCGGTTTTCTGAATCAGATCGCCAAACACGGGCAGTTTCAGGGAAAGTCCGTCCACCCAGCGCCTGCCAAAGGGTGTTTGATAGAACTTGACGGCACTAATGGTTGCGAGGACAATCGCGCTAACGAGAAAGAATGAAAATGGTGACCGCATCAATTTGCTGAAGTCCACCATGAGCTGGGTGAACCAAGGCAGTTCGGCATTGAGGTCTTCAAAGATCTTGGCGAAGGTGGGGATCACAAAGATCGTCATACCGAGAAACACGGCGATGGCGATGCATAACACCGCAATCGGATAGGCCATTGCGCCCCGGATCTGATTCTGCAGCCGAGCATTGGCTTCCAACAGTTTCGCGAGACGGCGCAGCGCCTCATCGAGCACACCGCCTGCTTCCCCAGCTTCCACCATCGCCAGGGTGAGGCGATCGAACACCTTCGGCCAGCGGCGCATGGCGTCCGCCAGGCTCACACCCTGGTTCAGCTCCAGGCTCACTGATTGCAGGGCTCGTTTGAACAGCGGCATCTTCTGCTGGGAGGCCATCAGGTCGATGCTGCGCACAATCGGCACCCCTGCCGTCACCAGGGCTGCCATTTTGTTGGCGAACACCGCCTTGGCCCTGGCGCCAGGCCTGCTCTCAAAGGCACTGATCAGGCTGGAGGTCCGGAGTTTCTGCTTCAGCTCCTGTCCGGCCTTCTGACTGATCGCAGAGGTGCTTGAGGAGGCCTTGATCTCGGTCACCCGAATCCCCTGCATGCGCAAGCTGCGTTTGGCCTGCAATGCGTTGGCAGCCTCCACCCTGATGGAGGACTGCTTGCCCCGTTTGACGTAGTTGGCGATGAAGGTGGGCATGGATAGGGCCTTAGCCGAGTTGACTCAGCAGTCGCTTGAGCTCGTCGGGACGGCTGGTCTTGCTGATCGCTTCATCCATCAGAATTTTATTGCCTAGCACCAGGTCAGCCAATGATTTTTCCAGGGTCTGCATGGCCATCTCACCACCCATCTGCATCTGGGAGTAAAGCTGGGCCGTTTTCCCTTCACGGATCAGGTTGGCGATGGCTGGGGTGCTGATCATGATCTCCTGGGCCATTACCCTACCCAGCTGATTGGGCATCGGTTTGTGCCTCTTGCAGAGTGTTTGCGCGAACACTGCCACCAGGCTGCTGCTGAGCTGAACCCTGATCTGGCTCTGCTGGCCGGCAGGGAACACATCCACCATGCGGTCCACGGTCTGTGAGGCCGAACTCGTATGCAGGGTGGCAAACACCAGGTGCCCTGTTTCCGCAGCGGTGATGGCCAGTTGAATGGTTTCCTGATCACGCATCTCTCCCACGAGAATCACATCCGGATCTTCCCGGAGTGCCGCCCGCAAGGCATTTGAAAAGCTGCGGGTGTCATCGTTCAGTTGACGCTGATGAATGACGCTCTTTTCCGAAAGATAGGTGAACTCAATCGGATCCTCGATGGTGAGGATGTGTTCAGTGCGGGTTTGATTGATGTGGTTCAGAATCGCCGCCAGGGTAGTTGTCTTGCCTGATCCTGTGGGCCCTGTGACCAACACAAGGCCCTTGGGTGCGCGGCTCACCTCCTCAACGATCGGCGGCATGTTGAGGCTCTCAAGCGAGGGCACTGTGCTGCCCAGGGCTCTCAGGGAGGCGGCATAGGTGCCGCGCTGCCGGTAGACATTGACACGGAACCTGGCTACACCCTTGAGACCGTAAGAACAGTCGAGCTCCCAGTCCTGCTCTAGACGTTTGCGTTGGGAATTATTCAGAATCGAAAAGATCAGCTTGTTGCATTCCTCTTCGTCGAGCCGTTCGTCAATAATCGGCCGTAACTGCCCATTGAAGCGCCCATAGGGCGGCAGCCCGGCGCTGATGTGCAGGTCGCTACCTCCGGCAGCGACCAGCTCAGTCATCAGATCTTCGATCAGCACGGCCATGGGTCTCAGAGCAGGAGAGTGGCGAAGCGGTCAGGGGAGGGAGCCCTGGCAGGCCCAACCTGTAGAGGCTTCGCCTCAACGGGGGGTGAGGCAGTAGGGACACTCCAGCCAATCATCACTGAGACCGGCACCGCAGCCGTGGCAGGTGAGCGTGCTCAAGGCGCGGGAGCGCCGTTCACTCTCCAGCCCTGTATCTGTGAGCAGGATCCTCTGCACTTCTGCCAGGGTGGTGTGGCCTTCCCGCACCAGCTCCAGGCCATAGCCGAGCAGGGTCTTCATGCCACTCTCCAGGGCCAGGCGCCGCACCACATCCGTGGTTTGACGCTGGGCGATGGCGGTGGAGACCGCATCGTTGATGCGCAGCACCTCAAACGCGGCCACCCTGCCCTTGTAGCCATTGCCATTGCAGTTAGGGCAGGCACTCTTGCGGCGCCCATGGGCCGTGTCGGCCCGGTAGAAGGTCACATCGGAGACCTCACTGCTCAGCAGGCCGAACCGACTCAGTTCATCGGGGCTGGGGTGGTAGCTGATGCGGCACTGGCTGCAGACCCGCCGCACCAGCCGCTGGGACACGATACCCAGCAGCGAGGCGCTCACCATGAAGGGCTCCACGCCCATCTCATCGAGCCGGGTGATGGCACTGGCGGCATCATTGCAGTGCAGGGTGGTAAGCACCAGGTGGCCGGTGAGGGCCGCTTCGATGGCTGTCTTCGCCGTTTCCAGATCGCGGGTCTCTCCCACCAGAAGCACATCAGGGTCTTGGCGCATGAAGGCCCGCAGGGTGGTGGGAAAGTCCAGCCCCTTGTCGCGATTCACCTGGGTCTGGGTGATGCCTGGAATCGTGTATTCAATCGGGTCCTCCACTGTGGAGATGTTGATGTCCGAATTGTTGCGCTCCGACAGCAGGGCGTAGAGCGTGGTGGATTTTCCGGATCCCGTTGGTCCCGTCACCAGGATCATGCCGTAGGGCTTGCTGCCCAGCTCCCGCAAGGTTTGGCGGGCTTCTGCATTGGTGATCATCGCGTCGAGCCCGAGCTGGGTCGAACCGCTGTCCAGCAGCCGCAGCACCACCTTTTCGCCGTTGCGGGTCGGCAGGGTGCTGACCCGGAAGTCCATCTTGCGTCCCCGGAACATGCGCCGGATGCGGCCGTCCTGGGGCAGGCGTCGTTCGGCGATGTCCAGCTCCGCCATGATTTTCACCCTGGAGGTGACGGCCGGCACCAGATTTCGGGGCAGATCCTCAAACAACTTCTGCAGCACGCCGTCGATCCGGAAGCGGATCTCAAGGGTCTGGTCGTGGGGCTCGATGTGGATGTCGCTGGCGCCCATGCTGAGGGCTTCGATCAGGATCCGATCCACCAGGCTCACGATTGGTGAGGCATTGGCGCTGGAGCTGGTGTCGGGGTCGTTGACCTCCAGATCTTCCAGTTCCCGCACCTCCTGCAGCTGACTGCTGGCGCTGGGCAGCTCGAGATCCTTGGTGAGCGATCGAGGCTCCACCAGCTCGTTGGCTTCTGCCTCGGCAGCCTCGCCCGAGGGCGACTCCGGCTGTCGCAGGGAGGCCATCAGGGCCACCTGCTCCAGGGCATCCTTGATGTCGCTGCCCTTGGCCTGGCGCATCTCCGCCTCCAGGCCCAGGCCCCGCAGGGCCAGTTGGACGCCCATGCGCGGCTCGCGGCCCCAGTCGCTGGGCACGGCCACCACCAGCACACCGGGCCGTTCGGCGATGGGACAGGCGCCGAGTTCGCCCCAGCGCTCGAAGCTCAGGCCTGGGTTGCGGACCTCCTCCGGCGTCAGTTCGGCGCGATCGAGCAGCGGATTTTCGAGCAGTCCCGTGGTGCCGAGATCGTCTCCAGCCCCACCGAGACCACCTGGCAGGGGCCCTGGAGGCAGTGGTGGGAAGGGGGGGAAGGGAGTGAGCGGCATAGGGTTGGCTTCAGAATGGGGAGGTGCGGGCTTCCGCCGTTGTGAGCCGACCGCCTGAGCCTCAACATGTCTAGATCTGAACGTGCTCGTTGTCACGCATGAGCGGTGAACCCGTGGTAACTCCTGAAACCAACCCCACCCAGGATCTACAGCCTCCGATGGAGGCCGCGGCGGATCCTGCCGCCGTTGAGGCGCTCGACCCCTCCGCCACGGCAGTTGCGGCTCCGCCTGAGGCGCCCCCGGCGGCCGATCCCGCCAGCGCGGCCCAGCTGGTGGGGGAGCTGGAGCAGGAGCTGGCCAGCCTCAGGAGCCAGCACGAGAACCTCAATGGTCAGCACATGCGGCTGGCGGCCGATTTCGACAATTTCCGCAAACGCCAGAGCCGCGACAGCGAAGACCAGCGGCTCCAGATCACCTGCGCCACTCTCAGTGAGATCCTGCCGGTTCTCGACAACTTCGATCGGGCCCGTCAGCAGCTCAATCCCCAGCATGAAGAAGCCCAGTCGCTGCACCGCAGCTACCAGGGGCTCTACCGCCAGCTGGTCGACGTCTTCAAGCAGCTGGGCGTTTCACCCATGCGGGTGGAGGGTGAGCCCTTCGATCCGATGTTGCACGAGGCCGTGTTGCGCGAGCCCAGTGACCAGCACGCAGAGGACATCGTGATCGAGGAGCTGCAGCGGGGTTATCACCTCAATGGACGAGTCCTGCGCCATGCCCTCGTCAAGGTGTCCATGGGACCGGGACCCGCTGACGCTGATGCCCCCGCGGAAGCGACTCAGGCAGAGCCGCAGCACGAGTCCAGTGCCCCACCCCACGGGGGTTGACCATGGCGGACTACTACGACCTGCTGGCTGTCAGCCGCGATGCCGATGCTGACAGCCTCAAGCGGGCCTACCGCCGGCTGGCCCGCCAGTACCACCCCGACATCAACAAGGATCCCGGCGCCGAGGAGCGGTTCAAGGAAATCGGCCGGGCCTACGAGGTGCTGAGTGATCCCCAGAGCCGCGCCCGCTACGACCAGTTCGGCGAGGCCGGGCTCGGGGGCGGCGATGGCATGCCCGACATGGGCGACATGGGCGGCTTTGCCGACCTGTTCGAGACCTTCTTCAGCGGCTTCGGTGGCGCCCAGGGCGGTGGCGGTCCCCGGCGCCGGGGACCCCGGCAGGGCGACGATCTGCGCCTGGATCTCACGATCAGCTTTGCGGAGGCCGTCTTCGGCATCGAGCGGGAGGTGCAGATCCGTCACCTCGAAACCTGCACCAGCTGCAAGGGCAGCGGCGCCAGGGAGGGCGCCGGCCCCACCACCTGCACCACCTGCTCCGGGGCCGGCCAGGTGCGTCGCGCCACCCGCACCCCCTTTGGCAGCTTCACCCAGGTGGCGCCATGCCCCACCTGTGAGGGCAGCGGCCAGATGATCGAGGACCCCTGCCCAGCCTGTGGCGGCCAGGGCCTGCAGCAGGTGCGCAAGAAGCTGCGCATCAACATTCCCGCCGGGGTGGATTCGGGCACCCGGCTGCGGGTGGCCCAGGAGGGAAATGCCGGCCAGCGGGGCGGCCCGCCCGGGGATCTGTACGTCTTCCTGAGCGTCCAGCCCCATCCCCAGCTGCGCCGCGACGGCATCAACATCCAGTCCGAGGTGGCGCTCAACTACCTGCAGGCGATCCTCGGCGACACCATCGAGGTGGAGACGGTCGATGGACCGGAGCCGCTGAAGATCCCGCCGGGCACCCAGCCGGGCGCCGTGCTCACCATGCAGGCCAAGGGGGTGCCGAAGCTGGGCAACCCTGTGGCCCGCGGCAACCACCTGTTCAGCGTCAGGGTGCAGCTGCCCACCAAGGTGAGCGGCGAGGAGCGGGAGTTGCTGGAGCAGTTGGCGGGTCACCACACCAACCGGGGCCACAAGCATCCCCACAAGAGCGGCCTGTTCGGCGGCCTGTTCGGCCACCGCGATTGAGCCGTGCCGCCCACCCCGACCCCAAGCCTCCAGCTCGATCTTCGCGGCACTGCCTGCCCGCTCAACTTCATCCGGGCCCGACTGGCCCTCGAAGGCCTTGAGCCGGGCGCCTGGCTGCAGCTCGAGCTCGATCGCGGCGAAGCGGAGGAGCAGGTGAGCGCCGGTCTGCGGCAGCAGGGCCACACGGTGCAGGCGGTTCCCCATCCCGAGGCGGAGCAGGGGGCCATCCGCCTGTTTGTGCGCCGCCATGGGGCCTGAGGCCCCGGGGGGCCTGAGCGAGGCGGTCAACGGCCTGGTGATGGCCCTGCAGGCCAACTACTGCAGCGTGGCGCTGGAGGGGCCCGGCCCCGGGGGCACCGACCAGCTGCTCTGCACCCGCCGCACCCGGCTGGCGAAGAGTGGTCAGCGCATCTGCGTGGGGGATCGGGTGCGGGTCGAGGGCATCGACTGGCGGGCCGGTCGGGGTGCCGTGGCGGCCGTGTATCCCCGCAGCAGCCTGCTGGAACGCCCCGCCGTGGCCAATGTGAGCCGCATCGTGGTGGTGGTGGCGCTGGCGGAGCCGCTGCCCGATCCGCTGCAGCTCAGCCGCTTTCTGATCACGGCCGAGGCCAGCGGCGCCCCCGTGCTGCCGGTGCTCTCCAAGGCCGACCTGCTGCCCGCCGCTGCGGTGGCCGACTGGTGCCGGCGCCTGCAGGGCTGGGGCTATGCGCCGCTGGCCGTGGCGACCACCACGGGGCAGGGGCTCGACGCTTTGCGGCAGCGCCTCCAGCAGCCTGGGATCGCCGTGATCTGTGGGCCGTCCGGGGTGGGCAAGAGCAGCCTGCTCAACGCCCTGCTGCCGGCCCTGGACCTGCGCGTGGCGGCCGTTTCAGGGCGGCTGCAGCGGGGCCGGCACACCACCCGCCACGTGGAGTTGTTCGGCCTGGCCCCCGGTGCCCTGGTGGCCGACACCCCAGGCTTCAATCGCCCCCGCCTGCCGGGGGATCCAGCCGCCCTTGGGGCGCTCTTCCCGGAGGTGCGTGCCGGGCTGGCCCGCCAGGGGCCCTGCCGCTTCAGCAACTGCCTGCACCGCGGGGAGCCGGGCTGCGCGGTGGGAACGGCCTGGGAGCGCTGGCCCCTCTACTGCCAGTGCCTCGACGCTTTGCAGCAGGATTTCGAGGGTGCTCCGGCCTCCAGCCCGGAACCTGCCGGTCTGCTCAGCCGCGGGGGCGGGCTGGAACCGCGACTCGCAGCCCGGCACCGTCGCAGTTCACGCCGCAGCCAGCGCCAACAGGAAGAACGGGAAGACCGGGGCCCCGGCCAGACCTGAGACCCCTAGCCCCCAAGCCCCGGCAGGTTGAGGTTCAGCCCGCCGGTGAGTTCCTCCATGCGGCCCTTCATGGTGCCGGTGGAGTTGGTGTAGGCGGCTTGAAGGGCTTCGAGCACGGCGGTTTCGCAGGCCTCGACACCGTCGGCGAGCAGCTCCGGAGCGAGCCGCACCCTCAGGGGTTGCTGGTTGCCGGAGAGCCACACGCTGGCGCGTCCATCGGCGCTGCTGCCCTCCAGCTCCATCGCGTCGAGCTCCTCCTGGAGCTTCTGGGCGTTCTGCTGGAGTTCCTGAGCCTTCTTGAAGGCCTCAGTGAGCTGACCGAAGTTGGGAAGTCCGAAGCCGGCCATGCCGTTTCAAAAGCAGCGCCCAGGCTAAGGGTGGCCCCCCTCGGCGCCGCTCTAGAAGCCCAGCCGCTTCACCTCGGGATGGAGGGCGATGCCGTGGCGCTCCAGCACCCGGCGCTGCACCTCCACGATCAGGGCGTCGATGTCGACGGCGCGGGCCTCGCCGGCATTGACGATGAAATTGGCGTGGATTCTGGACACTTCCGCATCGCCGATGCGCAGGCCCTTGAGGCCCAGCCCCTCGATCAGCCGACCGGCCTTGTGGGGCTCGGGATTGCGGAACACACTGCCGCAGCTCGGCTGCTGATAGGGCTGGGTGCTGGTGCGGCTGTGCAGGTTGGCACTGGTGCGCTGGCTGACCACGGCGGGGTCATGGCCGGGCTGCAGCCGAAAGCGGGCCGACAGCACGATCCAGGGCTCCTGCTGCAGCCTGCTGTGCCGGTAGGCCAGGTCCAGGTCCCTGGCCTCGAGTTCCACCACCTGGTCGGGTCGGGCCGGGTCGAGGACGCGCACGGAATGCAGCCACTCGGCCGTGCAGCCCCCCTGGGCGCCGGCATTCATCACGGCGGCCCCTCCCACCGTGCCCGGGATGCCCACCGCCCACTCCAGGCCGCTCAGACCGGCCCTGGCCGCCTTGCGCGCCAGGCTGGGGATGGGTTCGCCGGCGGCAGCCTCCACCCAGCCACTGGAGCCATCCAGGCTGGCGCCCTGCAAGCGCCGGTTGCAGAGGGTGAGACCGGCCAGGCCCGCATCGGCGATCAGCAGGTTCGACCCCGCCCCGATGCAACGCAGGGCCAGCCCCTGCCCCCAGGCCCAGGCTGCCAGGGCCGCCAGCTCCGCGTCGGAGCAGGGTTCGGCAAACCATTCCGCAGGGCCCCCCACCTTCCAGGTGGTGAAGGCTCGCAGGTCCGTGGCCTGGCGCAGGGCGGGCAGCGGGCTGAGGCTGGAGCTCATCCGTTCAGGCCGCCAGCTCCAGGGCCTGACCCTGGAGCTGGCTGAGCCTGTCCCAGAGGCCGTTCACATCGCCGGCGCCCATGGCCAGCACCAGGTCGCCAGCCAGGCTGCAGGCGGCCACCTGATTGGCCAGGCCGTCGAGCGTCTCGGCCACCAGCACCGGCAGCGCGGGGGCGAGACCCTGCAGGGCTTCGGCCAGGGCCCGACTGCTGACCCCAGCGATCGGTGCCTCACCCGCTGGGTAGAGAGGCGCGATCACCACGGTGTCGGCCTCCTGGAGGGCTTGGGCGAAGCCGGCCATGAACTGGGCTGTGCGCGAGTAGCGGTGGGGCTGGAACACGGCGATCACCCGCCGGGGCGGCTCCGGAAGCGGGCTGCAGCCGCTCTGAACCATCAGCCGCGCCATCGCCAGGGTGGCGGCCACCTCGCTGGGGTGGTGGGCATAGTCGTCCACCACCAGCCGGCCGTTCCAGGTGCCGCGGAAGTCGAAGCGACGGCCCGGGGACTTGAGCTCGGCCACGGCCCGCTGCAGGTCTGCGAATCCGACTCCTTCCAGGCGGCAGGCGGCCACGGCAGCCACGGCGTTGCTCAGGTTGTGGCGGCCTGGCAGGGGCAGCTGCAGCTGACCCACCCGCTGACCCTGCTCGTAGAACTCGGCCGTGGTGCCGTCGCCGCGCTCTTCGATGGCCAGGGCGGCGAAGTCCACCCCCTCGGCCCGGGTGGTGGACCACCAGTGATCGGCCTCGAAGTGCTCCCGCAGGATGGCGCAGTCGCGATTGGCCAGCAGCCGACGGGATCGTTGGGCGAACTGCCGCAAGGTGGCGATCAGCGCTTCGAGATCGGGGTAGTGGTCGGTGTGATCGAGTTCGAGGTTGGTCAGCACCCCGAGGCTCGGGGTGAATTTCACCAGCGAACCATCGGATTCATCGGCTTCCGCCACCAGCAGCCGGCCGCAGCCATGACGGCCGTTGCTGGCGAAGGCGGGCACGATGCCCCCGATCACGGCGGTGGGGTCGTGCCCTGTAGCGGCCAGCAGAGTGGCGATCAGGCTGCTGGTGGTGGTCTTGCCGTGGCTGCCGGCAACGGCGATGGTGTCCTGATCGCGGATCAGGGCGGCGAGCACGTCAGAGCGATGGCAGACCGCCAGCCCGGCCCGGCGGGCTTCGATCAGTTCGGGATTGGTTTCGGGAACCGCGGAGCTGATCACCACCTGGGGGAGACTGCCGGCGTCAGCACAGATCGCCTCCACGGTGGCCCCGGTCTGCTCCTGGAACACCCTTACCCCGTGGCGCCTGAGGCAACTGAGCACAGCGTTGTCACGGGGATCGGAGCCGCTCACCACGTAGCCCCTAGCGGCCAGAATGCCTGCCAGGGCCGACATGCCGATGCCTCCGACCCCGATGAAGTGCAGAGGTTGGTGGCGATCAAGCTGGGGGATCAAGGTGGGTTCCGCACCGGGAGGCTGCTGCAGCAGAAGTTAGTCCGGCCGGGGGCTCTCGCGCCATTACGAGTTCCTGCATCTCGGCGGAGGGTTCCGCCGGAGGGCCTGGAACCGGGAGGGGGGGCGGAGGGGATTTCTGTATGATCGGCAGCCAAATCCCCCTTGCCAAGCGGCTTCTTCCGCTTTTTGCCATGACATTGAAAGTTGCGATCAATGGATTCGGCCGTATTGGTCGCAACTTCATGCGCTGCTGGCTCAGCCGTGGTGCTGACACCGGCATCGAAGTGGTGGGGCTCAACGACACCTCCGACCCGAGGACGAATTCCCACCTGCTCCAGTACGACTCGATGCTGGGGCACATCCGCGATGCGGAAGTGAGTTATACCGACGACGCCATCGTCGTCAACGGCAAGACGATCAAGTGCTTCTCTGATCGCAACCCCCTCAACCTCCCCTGGAAGGAGTGGGGCGTGGACCTGGTGATCGAATCCACCGGGGTGTTCATTGACAAGGACGGTGCCGGCAAGCACCTGCAGGCGGGGGCCAGCAAGGTGTTGATCACAGCTCCTGGCAAGGGCGACGGCGTGGGCACCTTCGTGATGGGGGTGAACGACGCCGAGTACCGCCACGAAGACTGGAACATCGTGTCCAATGCCAGCTGCACCACCAACTGCCTGGCGCCGATCGTCAAAACCCTTGATCAGGCCTTTGGCATCGTCAAGGGCACGATGACCACCACCCACAGCTACACGGGTGACCAGCGCATTCTCGACGCCTCCCACCGCGACCTGCGTCGTGCCCGGGCCGCCGCCATCAACATCGTGCCCACCAGCACCGGGGCCGCCAAGGCCGTGGCTCTGGTGTACCCGCCGATGAAGGGCAAGCTCAACGGCATCGCCCTGCGGGTTCCCACCCCCAACGTGTCGGTGGTGGACCTGGTGCTGGAAGTGAGCCGCGGCACCAGCCGCGAGGAGGTGAACGCCACCCTCAAGGCCGCCTCCGAGAACGGCATGAAGGGGATCATCAAGTATTCGGATCTGCCGCTGGTGTCCAGCGACCATGCCGGCACCAATGAGTCCACCATCGTGGACTCCGACCTCACCCTGGTGATGGGCGACAACATGGTGAAAGTGATCTGCTGGTACGACAACGAGTGGGGCTACAGCCAGCGGGTCGTCGACCTGGCCGAACTGGTGGCGCGCCACTGGAGGTGAGCCCAGGCGGGCACCGCCCGCACGCTGCTCTCGCCATCCTGCACACCTAGGCCTTGAAGTGGCGGTAGGCGATAGCCCCTGCGTTGACGGCGCTGCCGTCCTCCCAGACCACCCTGGCCTCGCTTGAGCTGCGCAGGATGCCCAGGGGCGCGGCTCCAGGCAGGTCTGCCAGCAGCGCTTCTCCCCAGGCTGGTTCCAGGGCCAGCACCAGCTCAAAGTCTTCGCCGCCACCGAGGCACCAGGCCACCGCCTGCTCCAGTTCTGCCATGGCCGGATCGAGCGGCAGGGCGCCCCGCTGCAGTACGGCCTGGCAGCCACTGGCTCTGGCCACGGCCTCCACGGCCACGGCCAGGCCGTCGCTGCTGTCGGTGCCGCCCACCCGCCAGGGGCAGGCCGTTGGCCTCGAGGCCCGTAGGACCCGCACGGCATCGAAACGGGCCGAGGGTCTGCGGTGGGCGGTCAGGGCCCGGGCCACCAGATCGGCGTCGAGGCGATCCCGCAGCCCCGGCGCCAGGCTTCCCTGCAGCAGGGCCAGTCCGAGGCGACTGAGCCCATGCCGGCCAGTGGCGACCAGCAGATCGCCGCATCGGCCACCGCCGCGTCTGATGGCGCCGTCTCCAGTCCCAGCTTCTGCAGCCTCAGCCCCGCCAGTCACTGCCCCGGCAGCCGTGGCCAGCTCACCCACCGCACTCACCGCCAGAATCCGCTGCTCGCCGCCGCTGCAATCGCCCCCCAGGATGGCCCCAGCTCCGTGGGCGTTCAGGCAGGCCTGCAGCCCCGCGTACACCCCCTGCACCCACGACCAGCGCGTCTGGGCCGGGGCCACCAGCCCCACCGTGATCCCGAGGGCGTCGGTGCAGCCCATCGCGGCCAGATCGGAGAGGTTGGCGGCGGCGGCACGCCAGCCCACGTCAAAGGGCTCGGTGGTGGCGTCGCTGAAGTGTCTGCCCTCCACCAACACGTCGGTGTTGAGCACCAACGGGCCGCGGGCCGCCAGGATGGCCCCATCGTCCTGGAACTGGGCCGGCGGCGCAAAGGCCCCCAGGCGGCGGATCAGTTCCGCTTCACCCAGCTCGGCCAGGGCGGGATCGTGGCCGCGGCCCATGGGGTTCGCTCCTCAGGCGTGGGGCTGCAGGTTCTCGGCCCCGTCCACCACCCGCACCCGCTCGATCACGTCATCCACCCCCAGCTCCTCCAGCACGTCGAAGCCCTCCACCACATAGCCGAAGGCGGCGTAGCGGCCATCCACCAGGTTCAGGCCCGCCGGGGTGAGCTCTGCTTCGTAGAGAAAGAAGAAGAACTGGGAGGAGCCATCGTCGAGGCTCTGGTCGGAATGGGCCCAGCCCAGGGTGCCCAGGGTGGCGAAGGGCAGCACCGCCTCGGCCTTGTAGCGGCCCAGATCCTCGAAGGTCTGGCCGTAGAAGGGCACGGGCTCGCCGGGGATCTTGATCTCCAGGGGGACTCGCCGCAGCTCTTTGGTGGTGGGATCGACGTAACCGTCCAGCGGTCCTTTGGGATCGCCGGTCTGCAGCACGTAGAAGTCCTCGGCGCGGGTGAAGGGCAGGCCGTCGTAGAAGCCCTTCAGGGCCAGATCCACGAAGGCCCCGGCCGTGAGGGGGGCGTTGTAGCCGTCGACCACGGCCACGAGGGGCCCGCGGCTGGTGCTGATCTCCACGGTGGCCCGGCCCAGCAGACGCGGCAGGGCGTCGAACTCGCCTGGAATAGTGAACGGGAAGGGACCCACCAGCAGGTCCTCGGCCGCGCCGATCGTGGCGAGGGCCTGACGGCGGGCGTCGAGGAAGCGGTCCCGGTCCTGGACCTCGGCGGCGCTGGCCAGGGTCTGAAGGTCGCCCTCCAGTTGGTCCAGAAGGGCTGAGGCCTGCTCCACCTGGCCGGCCTCGAAGCCGTCCTGAATCTCCTTGCGGCGACTGCTCAGCTGCGACTGGCTGCGGCGCACGGTGCCGTTGAGGGCCGACCAGCGCTTGGCGCGCAGGTCGGTGCTGGTGGCTTCGAGCCGGTGCTGCAGGCTCTGCAGGGCGGGGGCTTCCACCGGCAGGGCATTGCGCAGGATGGCCGCCGGATCCTTCACCGCGTTCCCTTCCGGCAGGGCAGCCGCAGCGGGCCAGGCCTGCAGGGGGAGGGCCAGCAACAGAGCCACGGCCCATGCCATGGCGCGAGCCACGGCCCGGTGGATCCACGGTGCGGCCATCACAGCGTCTTCCTTCTGGTCGGACTTTGGCACAGCCTTTCCGGGCCCAGCCCCGCCTGCACAGAAGGTTTGGGGGCGGGGCCGGTAGCCAGCCGTACAATCCGCCAGATCCGATCCGCCGGAATGATCTCCAGCAACGACTTTCGTACCGGGACATCGATCGAGCTGGATGGCCAGGTCTGGCGGGTCGTTGAGTTCCTGCATGTGAAGCCGGGCAAGGGCTCGGCCTTCGTGCGCACCAAGCTCAAGGCCGTGCAGAGCGGCAACGTGGTGGAGAAGACCTTCCGCGCCGGCGAGATGGTGCCCCAGGCCGTGCTGGAGAAGAGCACCCTCCAGCACACCTACATGGAGGGGGACGACTTCGTGTTCATGGACATGGCCAGCTACGAGGAGACGCGGCTCACGGCCAAGCAGATCGGCGACAGCCGCAAATACCTCAAGGAGGGCATGGAGGTGAACGTGGTGTCCTGGAACGGCAAGCCCCTGGAAGTGGAGCTGCCCAACTCGGTGGTGCTGGAGATCACCCAGACCGATCCTGGCGTCAAGGGCGACACGGCCACTGGCGGCACCAAGCCCGCCATCGTGGAAACCGGTGCCCAGGTGATGGTGCCGCTGTTCCTTTCCATCGGCGAGAAGATCAAGATCGACACCCGCAGCGACAGCTATCTCGGGCGGGAGACCTGATCCCCATGCAGCTCGATCACGACCAGCTCCAGCAGCTCCTGGCCCTGCTGGGTGACAGTGACATCCAGGAGTTCAAGCTGGAGGGCGACGATTTCCGGCTGGAAGTGCGCCGCAACCTGCCCAGCCTGGCGCCCCCGCCGCTGCCGGCTCCGGTGCAGCCACCGGCCCCGGTGGCGGCCCCTGTCGCGGCAGTCCCGCCGGGGCCTGCGGCCCCCTCCACGCCCCCACCGGCCGCGGCCGCCAGCCGCAGCGACCTTGTGGAGATCACCGCGCCGATGGTGGCCACCTTCTACAGCGCGCCTGCTCCGGGTGAGCCCAACTTCGTGGCCCTGGGAGCCCGCATCAAGGTGGGTCAGACCATCTGCATCCTCGAGGCCATGAAGCTCATGAACGAGCTGGAGGCAGAGGTGAGCGGTGAGGTGGTGGAGATCCTCGTTGAGAACGGCACGCCGGTGGAGTTCGGCCAGGTGCTGATGCGCGTCAAGCCCGGCTGAGTTCAGCCCAGCTCCAGGGCCGTGCTGACCGCGGCCGCCATGCTGGCGGCCCGGGCCACCCCCTGGCCGGCGATCGCGAAACCCGTTCCGTGGTCTGGTGATGTGCGCAGAAACGGCAGCCCCAGGGTGGTGTTCACCGCCGCGTCGAAGGCCAGCAGCTTCACCGGGATCAGGCCCTGATCGTGGTACAGGGCCAGGTAGCCATCAGGCCCTGGGCTGCCCCGCTGCCAGGCCTCGGATGCACTCAACCAGCAGGTGTCCGGCGGCAACGGGCCGAGCAGCTCGGCTTCCGGATGGCCGGCCTGCCATTGGCTGAGGGTGTCGTTGAGCCAGGCCACCTCCTCCTGCCCCAGCTGACCGGCCTCGCCGGCGTGGGGATTCAGGCCGGCCACCACCAGCTGCGGCCGGGTTGAGAAGCGCTGGCAGAAGGTCAGCAGCTGGTCGAGCTTGCGCTGCACCCGGTCCGGATCGAGGCTGGCCGGCACGGCGGCCAGGGGGATGTGGGTGGTGGCCAGCAGCGTGTTGAGCCGCCAGTGGCCCTGGGGGGCGCGGGCGGTGAACAGCATCGAGGCCTCCGCCACCCCGGCCAGCTCCGCCAGCCGCTCCGTCTGGCCTGGGTAGGCATGGCCGGCGGCGTGCCAGCTGGCCTTGGCGATCGGTGCGGTCACCAGGGCCTTGCAGTCGCCCCGCTGCACCAATTCCACTGCCGCCGTGAGCCAGCGGAAGCCCGCGGCCCCGCAGGCTGGGCCGCTGCGGCCCGGGGCCACGGGCTCCTCCAGCGGCAGGTCCAGCATGGCCAGCTCGGCCGGATCGCGCAGGGGCTCACGGCTGAGGGGCCTCAGGGCTTCGTACTGGCCCTCCAGCCAGCGGCGGCAGCCCACCAGCACCGGCTCCAGGCCACGCGCCTCGGGCTGGGCCAGGGCCTTGAGCGTGACCTCAGCACCGATGCCCGCCGGATCCCCCAGGGCCATGGCCAGATGGCCCTCAGCGGAGTTGGATGGGGTGGAACGGAAGAGGGAGACGCCCATGGTGCGCTGGCTGCTGCTGGGACTGCTGCTGTTTGGCTTGGGAACGGGATTCAACCGGGGTTGGCTACAGCTGCGCTGGGGCCTGCTGATGCGGGAAATAGGCTTCCCGTTCGTGTGTGACCCCGAGGATCGCACCCGTTGCTATCCCAAGGGCTCGCCCTACGCCGACAAGCTCGCTCCAAATCCCTCCCGGTAACTGGGATAGCGCAGCTGGTAGCCCAGCTCGTCGCACAGCCGGCGGTTGCTGACGCGGCGGTTCTCCTGCCAGAAGCTGCGGGCCATCGGGCTCAGACTGGCTTCGATCTGCTCGTAGCGCTCCAGGGGCGGCAGGGGCAGGCCCAGCAGGTGGGCGGCATGGCTGAGGGTTTCGGTGGAGGAGCAGGGGCAGTCATCGGCCACGTTCAGCAGCGTTGGCCGATCGGGGGCCGGCAGGGCCAGACAGTGCAGCACCGCGCCGACGATGTCATCGACGTGGATGCGGGAAAACACCTGCCCGGGCTTGTGGATCAGCCGGCTCTCGCCGGCCTGCAGGGCGCGGAAGGGGGTGCGGCCCGGACCGTAGATCGCCGGCAGCCGGAAGATCTGCACCGGCAGGCCGCTGCTGCGCCAGGCCCGCTCGGCCTCGAGGCGGGCCTGGCTACGGCCCGGCCGTGCCGGGGTGGGCGCCTGCTCATCCACCCAGGCGCCGCGGCTGTCGCCGTAGACCCCGGTGGTGGAGAGATAGCCCACCCACTGGAGCGGCAGCTGGCGCAGCACGGGTCCCAGCAGCCGCAGCACCGGATCGCCGGGCTGGCCGTCCGGGGGAATGGACACGAACAGATGGGTCACCCCAGCCAGAGCATCGGGCTCGGGCACCAGGCCCTCCCTGCTGTCGAAGGCCAACCAGTGGCCGGGCCCTGGGTTCTGCGGGGCCTGGCGGCTGGTGGTCGTCACCGCCCAGCCCAGCTGAGCGGCGGCTGCCGCCAGACGGCTGCCGGTGAAGCCTGCCCCCAGCACCAGCAGCGTCGCGGCGGGCTTGACATCCCCAGAAGGCGCCAGTACACCTGTATCACTTCCGACGTTTCCCATGGTGGTGTCCTCTCCTGTTCAGGCCAGCTGGTGCTGGGCTCCGCCGCTGCAGCGCCCTGCAGCGCGCTCCATACAGTTTCGGGCACGCTCCTGGCCCCTCCCCGCTCTGCTGGCGGCAGGGCTGCTGCTGCTGGCTGCGCTGCTGGCCCCGGAGGCCCCCCAGGATCAGGCCGCCATCTGCCAGCGCCACAACGGGCCGGCGGCCTGCCGCGTCTGGTGAGGGGCCTCGGCCTCAGCACCATCGCTGGCCTGAGGGAGCGCCACCAGGTCGTGGTCGCCAGGGCGTTCGCCGGCCTTGGGGCCCTCAGGCGCCAGGGAAGCCGCAGCGGCTGGCGCACTGGCGGGTGAGCTGGTCCAGGCCAGCAGGCGCGTGGCCAGGGCCATCTCGCCCTGGGTCCAGGCCCGGATCGCCATGGCACGGCGCGGATCGTAGAAGGGCTGCTGGCGGTACCAGCTGAACACCTCGCTGTCGCCCTTGCGGCCATTGCAGCCGAGGCAGGCCGGCACGCAATTCTCGTTCACGCTCGGCCCGCCCCGGCTCTTGGGCAGCACGTGGTCGATCGATTCCGAGCGGCAGCCGCAGTAGATGCAGCGCCGGTTGGTGTGCTGGTGCAGGGACTGACGCCAGCGCCGGGCGCGCAGTTTGGGACAGAGCTCTTCGAGAAAAACGGCATTGCTGCCGCCTGCGTTCCCTGCCGCCCAGTCCCTGGCCTGCATGCGCTTGGCTCGGTTGGGGGGAGTTTGCAGCCAGTGTCCAGGGTGGCAATGTGTCGAGGACTGCCAT
Source organism: Paraciimarium castrense LEGE 11436 (assembly GCF_056633055.1). Classification (NCBI taxonomy): domain Bacteria; kingdom Bacillati; phylum Cyanobacteriota; class Cyanophyceae; order Synechococcales; family Prochlorococcaceae; genus Paraciimarium; species Paraciimarium castrense. Next base: position 142,850 of record NZ_JBSJOW010000007.1, read on the forward strand.
TCCGCGCATGCGCTGCCTGTTGCGGCTGGGTGCCACCGGACTGATCGAGGTGGTCAGCCCCTTTGATGCGGTCACCAGCGCCCAGTTGCGGGCCATCCGGCCCCGGGGGGAGTGGCTGGCGCGGCGGGGCTGCTGGGAGTTTCCGCAGGAGGCCGCCGCAGCGCTGCAGCAGGCCCTGGCCGGTCGCTTTCCGGTGGAGCCCCAGCTGGCCACCTGGCTGGCCTGGCTGGAGCAGCCCCTGCCGCCGCTGCCGCCCCACCGGCAGCTGGTGCGGGCCGCCGATCTGGACCAGCCCCTCGAGGATGGCCGCCGCCTGCTGGCCCACCAGCGCGCCGCCGGCCGCTGGTTGCTGGCGCGACGCGGGGCGGTGCTGGCGGATGCGATGGGCCTCGGCAAGACCCTCTCGGCCCTGGCGGCGGCCCGGGCCATGGTGCGCCTGGCGGACTGCCGCATCCTGGTGGTGGCCCCGGTGGGCCTGCACGACCACTGGCGCGCCGAAGCCCTGGCTCTGGGCCTGCGGCTGGAGCTGCACAGCTGGGCGCGGCTGCCGCCGGAGCTGCCTGCGGCCGGCACGGTGCTGATCGCCGACGAGGCCCACTTCGCCCAGAACGCCCACACGGCCCGCTGCAAGGCCCTGTTGCGGCTGGCCCGGCACCCCCGGCTGCGGGCGATCTGGCTGCTCACCGGCACGCCGATGAAGAACGGTCGACCGGCCCAGCTGTTTCCCCTGCTGGCGGCGATCGGCCACCCCCTGGCCCGGCATCAGCGGGCCTACGAGGAGCTGTTCTGCCAGGGGCACTGGCGCGACCAGGGCGGGCGGCGGGTGTGGCAGGCCACGGGCGCCACCAACCTCGCCGAACTGCAGCGCCTCACCAGGCCCCTGGTGCTGCACCGGCGCAAGCAGGACTGCCTCGATCTGCCGCCCAAGCAGCGCGCCCTGATCCCCGTGCAGCTGGAGCCGGACCAGGCCCTGGGCTTCGAGCAACGGCTGCAGCGCAAGGTGGACGCCTACCGCCGCCGCGCCGCCCGCGGGGAGGTGCGCCGCGATGCCGAGGTGCTCGCCGTGTTCACGGCCCTGCGCCAGATCGCCTCCCACTCCAAGCTGGCGGCGGCCAGGGAGCTGGTGCAGCGCCAGCTGGCCGCGGGCGAGGCCGTGGTGGTGTTCACGGCCTTCCGCACCACCGCCAGCCTGCTGCAGGCTGAGCTGGGCGGAGCCCTGCTCACCGGTGCCCTCGAGCCGCGCCGGCGCCAGCAGCTGGTGGACCACTTCCAGGAGGGCCGCAGCCCGCTGCTGATCGCCACCTACGGCACCGGCGGGCTGGGCTTCACGCTGCACAGGGCCCGCCATGTGGTGTTGATCGAGCGCCCCTGGACACCCGGGGATGCGGAGCAGGCCGAAGACCGCTGCCACCGCATCGGCATGGCGGCCTCCCTGCTCTGCCACTGGCTGCAGCTGGGTGTGGCCGACCAGCTGGTGGATGGGTTGATCGCCAGCAAGGCGGAGCGCATCGCCTTACTGCTGGGCCGCGGCCAGCAGGAGCTGCGCCGCCGCGACCTGGCGGCCATGGTGCGTGACCTGATGCAGAACTGGTGAGTTCAGGGGGCGGGGCTGGTGGCCTGGCTGCAGAGCTTCTGCCGCACCTTGAGATCACTGAGCAGCTGGGGATCGAGATCCTCGTTTGGCTGCCGTTCGGCCAGCTTCACCGCCTCCCGCAGATCAGCACAGGCCTCAGCGTCCTGGCCCGCCAGGCTGCGCAGCAGGTAGCGGTCATTGCGGGGGCCGGGATCCTCCGGGAAGGCGGCCACCACCGCATCGCAGCGGCTGATCTGCTGCTCGAGCTGCTCGAGGCGCACGTTGCGCAGGCAGTCGTCACGGCGGAGGGCCTGCTGGGGCAGGGGCTGTTCGGCGCAGCCGGCGGCAGCCAGCAGCAGGGTGGCCAGCAGCAGGGGGGTGGCTCGGCCTGGCTCAAGCCTCGCTTGGCAGGACGCAGCCTCAGTAGCCGAAGCGCTCGCTACGGGTGGCTCCGGATACCGGGATGGGGGTAGGGGCGACCGCGGCGGGTTCGGGCTTGCTGAACAGATCACCGAGATAGCGGCCGCAGTCTGGGAAGGAGCCGGAGTACTGCACCACGGCCTCGGTGATCATCACCGCTGCGTGCTCCGGGGAGGTCTTGAACAGCTGGTCGCTCTGGCGCTTGATCACCGCATAGGCCGCGTCCCAGCTCACCTGGTGGCTGTTGCCGCTGCCGCGCATGAAGCAGTAGATCTGGGCGCCCCTGGGGCCGGCCCCCTCCAGCACGACACCGGTTTCAGTCGCCTGGGAGAAGGCGGGCAGCCCCTGCCCCAGGCCCAGCGTCAGGGCCAGGGCTGCCAGCAACCGGGGCCGCTGCCGCGAGAACAGGGCGAACGTCTGGCGCAGGGCCATGGGAACAGATCCGGCAAGCAGGGCTCAAGGTATCGATCGAGACGGCCAGCGTCGAGGGTGGTGGGCTGCTCAGGGCGAACCCGTGCCCTGGGGCAGCACCAGCTTCAGCACCAGGGGCAGCACCAGCAGCACCGTGATCAGCCGCACGGCATGCAGGGCCGCCACGGCAGCCCCCACGCCGAACTCGGCCCCCAGCAGGCTCATGCCGCTGATGCCGCCCGGGGCGGCGCCCAGCAGGGCGATGGTGGGGTCCACCCCGAACAGCCGGCTGCAGGCCAGGGCCACTGCCAAGCCGGCGAGCACGAGGCTGAGGGTGATCACCAGGGCCGGCCGCCACAGCTGCTGCAGTTGCTGCAGCACGGCGCTGTTCAGGGCGGTGCCGATCACCGTGCCGATCCCGATCTCCAGCAGGGTGCGCGTCCCGCCGGGCCATTGGGCCGGTTCGAGCTGCCCGACGATGCTCACCAGCGCCGCCGCCAGCAGCGCGCCGGCCAGGGGGGCCGCGGGAATCCCGGTGCGCAGCGCCAGCAGGCCGCCCGCCAGCCCGGCACAGGCATACACGACCAGGTTCCAGGGGTGGCTCATTGCCCCAGTCTGACCTTGGCTGCGCCAGCAAAGTGTGCTGTCATCGGCTCCACCGCGCCTGATGCCATGGCCCCCGAGTCGGTTTCCTTTCGGATCACCCGCAACGCTGAAGACCTGGCCCAGACGATTCATGCCCTGTCGCGGCGTCTGATCACCCTGGAGCAGCATGTTCAGGCCATGGCCCTGCAGCTCGACGGCCACCAGCAGCAGGAGGCTGAACCCGATCTGCAGGAAATGTCGAGCCTCGACAACGTCGAACGGCTGCTGCATGACTGCCGCTGCCTGCTGGATCTCGAGGCCGCCCCAGCCGACGAGGGCCATCCCGTGGAGGACACGACTCTCCAGACCTGCTTCAGCCCCATGGACGCCCAGGCCCCAGCTGATCCATACGACTCGGCTGAGCCCTACGATCAGGCGGCCTGAGGGCAGAAGAAGCACTGACTGGTCAGCGGTGGCAGAATGGAAAGAAAGTGAAACATGGCTTACACCACGTCGTCTCACGCCCCCTCCTCCCACCCCCAGCAGAGTCCTGTCAATGCCCTGCCCCAGGGGCAGAACCCGCCCCGTTGTGGGGCTGGTTTCCCCCGCATCCTGATCAGTGAGGCGGATCACCAACGCGAAAAACTTGAATTTGCCCTCGCTGTCGCCGTGAGCCGCGGCGATGCCGAGCGCTGTGAGCGCCTGCGTGGTCAGATCTCGGCCCTTGGAGCCGGTGGGCTCGAACCGGGCACCTGACAGCCAGTACGGAATTGTTCCAGGCTCACAGATGTGCGTTGTGGCAATAGCCATCGATGGTATGGTTATGGCATCACTTATCGATGTCAGGGTCTGTTCAAGCCACGACATCTGAAGTTTGGGCTTACAGCCATGGGGGTCGCTGGCGCCATACCAATTCAGGCCCATTCCTTTTCCCTGCGCAGCACCCGCCAGGCCTGTTTCAGCCCTGTATTCCGTCATTCCATGACAGTCACCTTCTCCCCCGACATCCACGCCAGACCACGCTCGGCCCTCTCCCCACGGCTTCCCCAATCAAGGCGCGTTCCCACCAAGCCCCAGCCCGTCGCCACCATTCAGGCCCAGATCAGCCAGCTCGACGCCGCTGCCCGGCAGGCGGCCGCGGAGGGCCAGTTGGACGAATCGGCCCGCCTGATTCTCGAACTGCTGAAGTCAGAGCGGCGCCTGGCCAACACCGGTCCCCAGGTGCTGCAGCTCATCAAGCCGCGGGGTTAGAGGGAGGCCTGATCGCATCACAAACCTGCTGAGGCTAGTTGTCGCGAGAGAGACCAGATGGCTCGGCATTGGCAGGAGTACGGGGAAGCGGTGTAGTTCCCGAACTTGTTTTCGACCTGACGACCTGAGAATCCAGGTGGTTCAACTGCATGCGCAGACAAGCTCGGGGCGCCCTCGATCAGCTCACGATCACCATCTGCCGAAGCGAGGCCTCGCCCACGAACACCTCCGCCTCCGGCGCCTGCACCCACTCCACCACCTCCTGAGCAAGGCACGGATCGCCGTTCAGCCACCACAACATCAGATCGGTGTCGAGCTGCAGCCGCGTCACCGCAGCGCCTCAAACAGCCCATCAAGAGGCGCATCCAAGTCTTCATCCAGTTTGATCGGGCTGCGACTGACCCCAGGGGCTGTCACCTCTTGCAGCAGCTTGGAGAGATGGGTTTTGGCCTGGTGGATGTTCACCGGTTCCATGGCCACTCGGCATGAATTTGGTCTTGGTCTAGTCCGGCCAGGACGTCGCTTCCCACCTCGCTCGACGCCCTGATTCAGCAGCTGCGTGGTGGCAACGTCTGGACAGACCCCAAACGGGAGTTGCTGCTCCTGAGCCCCGGCTGTGCAGCCCCCCTGCCCAAGTGGATCAGCCTTGGTGCGGGCAGCCAAGACCTGCGGGTATGAGGAGGGTGACCGCTCAGCGCCACAGCGCAGAAGCTGCTGAGATCTGCCGCCACCGTGCCCGCGTGGATGAGCTGGCCCGTCAGCATCAGGCTCGGCGTTGGAGCTGCAGCACCCGCTGTTGGGCTCAGCCGTGGATGTTCCGGATCCATTCACCTCCAAGAGACAACACCGCCGATCCAGCTGGTTGCGTGAAGGCCGACTGATCGGCGACAGGGGCGCCAGCTTTGCCGGCAGCTACCGGTCTGGGTAACGACGGCAGAGGCGTGAGCAGCTCTGGGGATGAGCCGCGAAACCCTCCGCCAGCTTCGGCTGCCGGGGGTTCTGCAACCCAGCAAGCACTACCGCTGCTGGGGCTGAGCACAGGCCCGGGTGCCACTGCAGTGGCTCCTGGTGAACGTGGAGGTCACCACTATGGGCTGGAGTCGACGCCATTTGTTGATGTGGAGGCACGATCAGGGGACCAGGGGCTGGTTGAGCTCATTGATCAGAGCAGCATTGAGCTTGTTCTCACAGCTCAGCCAGACGATTGGGTGAATCGAGCCCCCCTCCGCCTTCGTCGCGACTCGCTCGCAGACCCCTCGGCGGCCGGCGCGCCATTGCTCCAGCAGGGCCGAGCTCACCAGCAGGCGCTGCAGCATGGCGTCACCCTGATTCAGCTGGCGCCACTGGCAGGCCACGATCTCCTGGGTGTTGCCGTCGCAGTCGGGCCGGAAGGGAAATCGCTGCAGCTGCTGCACCGATTGGCGGAGGGTGTCGTCTGCGGCCTGGCCGGGCCAAGCGACCAGCGTGGTTGCCATCACCACCGGTACGACCATCAGCAGGCGCATGGAAATGGAGCCAGTCATCATCGGGCCAGGCATGGGGCTGTGCAGACATAGGACACGCCAGCCCAACGCACTTGCGCAGGCTTCGGGATCTTGCGCGGTTTTGGGCTACCCATCGCTTGCGGCAGGCCAGCCTCTCCCTGGATCTGGAAGGCGGCCAGCGCGCATCCGCCTGTCCGACCTGATGGCCTACAAGCACGCCATTGACCAGCAGCGTGCCGCGGCCCTCGATGAGCTGGTGGCCCAGGCCCAGGAGCTGGGCATGGGCTACTGAGGTGAATCGCTTCACGGTCGTCTACGACGCTTGTGTTCTCTATTCCGCTCCACTTCCCGATCTGCTGATTGCGCCTTGCGCTCACGGATCTCTACCGGGCTCGCTGGAGCGATCAGATTCATGAGGAGTGGATGACGGCCGTGCTGCGGAACCGGCCTGTTCTCTGCAGAGCGCAGCTGGAGCGCACCCGCTCGCTGATGAATGCCCACGTGCGTGATGCGCTGGTCGATGGCCATCAGCCCTAGATCCCAGCCCTGGAGTCGCCAGACCCGGAAGACCGTGATGTTCTGGCTGCCGCCATCAAGTGCGGAGCCGATCTGATCATCACCTTCAACCTGCATGATGTCCCGGAGTAGGCCCTGTCGATCTATGGCCTTGGCGCCTGCCATCCCGATCTGTTTTTGGTGGATCAACTGAACCTGGATGCCGAACGGGTCTGTGTGGCGCAACGGCATTACCGGTCCAGCCTCTAGAACCCACCCAAGCCAGTCGGGAGTACCTAGCAACCCTGGAGAAACAAGGGTTGAGCAGGTTCTCCCCGGCCGTGCGGCATTACGCCGCTGAACTCTGAGCGTGTAGCCCCTGGCCCAGCCTTTGCTCCGCCTTGGCAAAGGCGTCATCCGTCACGACATCCCCACACCAGTGGCTGTAGGCCGCCAGATGGGTCTGCATGCAGTGCCCCATCGTCGCAGCCACCACTTTGGGCGGCAGGTTGCAGAGCACGGGCGCCCGGTGGGCGTGACCGTGCCGACAGGAGTAGGACACGAGCTTCTAGCCCTTGGACTCGTACTCCTGCCGCAGCTTGTTCCAGAGGGAGCTTCGGTGCAGGTACTGCCTGATGTCGTTGCCGCAAAAGCCAGCACGCATCGGAGGGAGATCGTCAGGGCAGAACTGTTCGGTCAGCTTCCAGTCAGCTGCCCAGTCATCACAGGGCAGCAGCCGCAGGGCGCGAGGCTTGGTCTTGCCGCGTGATGCCACCTTTTCCTAAGTGCACCACAGGCGCCCATCGCGTCACTGGAGGTGCTGGAGCTCCTCGGGGCGCAATCCATAGGCGGCCATCAGTTGGAAGGCCAGTCGCCAACGCGGGTCGGGCAAAGCCCGGACCAACGCCAGGATGTGGTCCACCTCCAGGGGGGGGGGTGACTGCTTCCGCGGAGCGTGACCGCTCCACAAAGGGGCTCAGGTCGGTTGGTGGCTCCCAGCTGGCCGCCGGGAGCTGGCCCTGGGCCACCGCCCAGCGCAACAGGGCCGAGCTGGCCTGCATCTGAATCTGCCTGGTTCGCCCACCGGGCTTGTCCGCCCAGTGCCGGGTGAGCCGATCCAGCAGCTGGGTGGCGCTTCGGGGTGGCTGACGGGTGGCGAAGGCTTTCGGAACCAGCTTCATGTGGTGCCGATGCACCGTGGTCCAGGTCGAGTCCTTGATTTCGCCGCTGCGGATTTTGTACCCGCGATAACATTTGGTCAGGCCATTCCAGTCAGTCTGCTGTTTAAGTCTGGGCCTTTGCGTGGCAGTGGATCCGTCATCTGATTCTTCTGCTGAAAGCGTCGTAGATCCTGCAAGCGGCTACGCCAATCTTCTTGATGTGATCGAAGTGCCAGGGGATCGGAAGTTGTATCTGACGCCGCTTGCCGCCGCCCGCTTTGGCCGTGATGTTCACTCTGGCAAAGCCGCTGTGCGCAGTGAGCGCCCAGCCCCTTGGACATCCCTTGCGGGACAAGGCATGAGCCGTCTCGACGCGGATGGCGATCTCCCAGGGGGCTGGCTCAGCAATGTGAGAAAGTCTGTGAGTAGGTTGGCCCTACAGCCTGGCAGCACCAGTGAGGTGCAGTCAGCCGCTGGCAGCACTAAAGCCATTGCCAAACTGGCTTTGGTAGGGATTTCTCAGCCCTGGACTGAAAGCGGGTGACCGGACTCGAACCGGCGACGTTCAGCTTGGGAAGCTGACATTCTACCACTGAATTACACCCGCAAGGTGTAGCCAACTCAGGCGTCCTGATGTTGTCTGCGTTGTTGGCTTGTTGAGACTAGCAAGAGTCAAGGTGCCCCCCTTGCCAGTCTCTGCCGCCTGCGCGGCGGCTCAGCCGGCCAGGGCCGCCGCGCAGGCGGCCACGCCGGCCCCCGCCGTTCCCCGCAGCAGGCCCAGGCCCTGCAGGGTGGCCTCGATCGCCGCGACGGCGGTGAGCACGTCGCGATCGGCCACGAAGCCGAGGTGGCCGATGCGGAACACCTGGCCCTTGAGGTGGTCCTGGCCGCCGGCCAGCAGGATGTCGAAGCGCTCCTTCACGGCCTTGCGCAGCACCTCGGCGTCGACCCCCTCGGGAGCCACGGCCGTGATCGCCGGGCTGCCATGGCCCTCGGCGGCATAGAGCCGCAGCCCCATCCCCTTCATGCCGGCCTGGGCCGCGCTGCGGTGGCGGGCATGGCGGGCGAAGATCGCCTCCAGACCCTCCTGCTGCATCATCCCCAGGGCGGCCTCCAGGGCGAAATACAGATTCACCGGCGGGGTGAAGGGATTGCTGTCGGCGGCGGCCGATTTGCGGTATTTGCCGAGGTCCAGATAGAACTTCGGCAGGTCGGAGCGCTCGTAGGCCGTCCAGGCCCGCTCGCTCATGGCCACGAAGCCCAGGCCAGGCGGCATCATGTAGCCCTTCTGGGAGCCGGAGCCCACCACATCGAGGCCCCAGCGGTCCATGGGCACGTCGCAGGCGCCGAGGCTGGTCACGCAATCGGCAATGGTGAGCGCGGTGCCGTGGGCGCGCACGTGGCCGGCGATGGTCTCCAGGTCGTTGATCACCCCGGTGGAGGTTTCCGAGTGGGTGAGGATCACCGCGCGGATGCGCTTGTCGGTGTCGGCCTCCAGGGCGGCGCGGAAGGCCTCGGGATCCAGCGGTTGGCCCCACTCGGCCTTCACCACCTCCACCTCGAGCCCGTAGGCCTTCGCCACCTTCACCCAGCGCTCGCCGAACTTGCCATTGTCCCCGCAGAGCACGGTGTCGCCCTTGCTGAGCACGTTGATGATCCCCGCCTCCATCGCGGCCGTGCCGCTGCCCGCCAGGGCCAGCACACTGCCGCTGGTCTGGTGCAGCCACTGCAGCTGCTCGGTGGTGCGCTTGACGATCTTCTGAAAGTCGGCGCTGCGGTGGCCGATCGGATGACGGCTCATGGCCAGCAGCACGGTCTCCGGCACCGGTGTGGGGCCGGGGATCATCAGGCTGAGCTTGTCCTGCATGGGTGCTGCGAAGCAGTGGAGTGGCGCGGCCGCGGGGCGGCGCAATCCACCAATGTAAAAAACCGACCACAGGGGCCCAACCCCGAGCCACCGCGCCCCCCTCCCATCGGCTGCCCGTTGCATGGAATCCTTCCCCACACCTGAACGCGGCACGGCTGAGCCCGCCACCCCTGGACCCGGCCTGATCCTGCCGGTGTGGCTTGCCGCCGCGGCCCGCGCCGCCGTGCAGGGGCTGCTGGGCGAGCCCTTCTGCCCTGAGCAGCCCCTGGAGCTGGAGCCTGGCGCTCCCCCGCGGCCTGTGCTGGTGGAGGCTGCGGCGCCCCTGGCCGCAGGCTGGGTGCTTGGGGTGGCCAGGGCCGATCCGGGCCCTGAGGTGCTGGATCTCACCCGCGGTCAGCCGGTGTGGGCCCAGGCCCGTTGGCTGGAGGGCCCTGGGCACTGGCTGGAACTGGTGGCTGGCGAGGGGGTGGGGGTGATCGCCAGCTCCGGCGCTCCCTGCCTCTCGGCCTATGCCCGCGAGCTGCTGCAGCGCACCCTGCAGCCGCTGCTGCCGCCAGGACGGCGCCTGGAGCTCCACCTGGTGATCCCGGCGGGTCGGCGTCTTGCCGAGCGCACCAGCAATGCCGCCTTCGGGGTGGTGGATGGGCTGGCCCTGATCGGCACGCAGGCCCTGGTGCAGCGCAGCGCGGCCCCCGACCAGCTGCAGCAGGCCCTGGAGCAGCTGCGCCGCCTGGTGGCCTCCCCTGGCTTCGCCGGGGCCCTGGTGCTGGTGATCGGTGAGAACGGCCTCGATCTGGCCCCCCGCCTCGGCCTCCCTCCCCAGCTGCTGCTCAAGGCCGGCAACTGGCTGGGGCCCCTGCTGGTGGCGGCGGCCGAGGCGGGTGTGAGCCAGCTGCTGCTGTTCGGCTACCAGGGCAAGTTGATCAAGCTGGCCGGCGGCATCTTTCACACCCACCACCACCTGGCCGATGGCCGCAGCGAGGTGCTCACCGCCCTGGCGGCCCTGGAGGGCCTGGCGGGCCCGGAGCTGGCCTGCCTGCATCAGGCCGCCACGGTGGAAGCCGCCCTCGCAGACCTGCAGGCCACCCAGCCCGCCCTGGCGGCGAGGCTGCGCGCCCGCATCGCGGCGGCGATCGAGCAGCGCAGCCGCGCCTACCTGGCCCGCTACGGCCACGAGGCCTTGGCGGTGGGCGCGGTGCTGTTCGACCGCAGCCGTCAGCTCTGTGCCCAGGGCCCCCTGGGTGCCCCCCTGCTGGCCGAACTGCGGGGAGGGGGCGCCGCCTAGGCTGGGTCAAATCTCCGGGGTTCCGTGCTGCCGATGTCCGCCGCTCCCCAGATGACTCCACGGGACGCGACGTCCAGCCTTGAGGGCACGGCCCAGCCCGCATCTCCCATCGACGAGATGTCCCAGTCCAGCCGGGCTCCGGCCATCGTGATTCTCGATTTCGGCTCCCAGTATTCGGAGCTGATCGCCCGGCGCGTGCGCGAAACCGAGGTGTTCTCGCTGGTGTTGAGCTACACCACCAGCGTGGAGGAGCTGCGGGCCATCGCCCCCAGGGGCATCATTCTCAGCGGTGGACCCAACTCGGTGTACGAGAGCGGCGCGCCGGTGTGTGATCCGGAGCTCTGGGACCTCGGCATCCCGGTGCTGGGGGTGTGTTACGGCATGCAGCTGATGGTGCAGCAGCTGGGCGGGGCGGTGGTGGCGGCGGGGCGGGCCGAATACGGCAAGGCGCCGCTGCATGTGGATGACCCGGTGGATCTGCTCACCAGCGTGGAGCAGGACTCCACGATGTGGATGAGCCACGGCGACTCGGTGGAGCGCCTGCCCGAGGGTTTTGTGCGCCTGGCTCACACCGACAACACCCCCGAGGCGGCGATCGCCCACCATGGCCGCCAGCTCTACGGCGTGCAGTTCCATCCCGAGGTGGTGCACTCCCAGGGCGGCATGGCGCTGATCCGCAACTTCGTGTACCGGATCTGTGGTTGCGAGCCCGACTGGACCACGGCGGCGTTCATCGAGGAAGCCGTGGCCGACGTGCGCCGCCAGGTGGGTCAGAAGCGGGTGCTGCTGGCCCTCTCCGGTGGTGTGGACTCCTCCACCCTGGCCTTCCTGCTGCACAGGGCGATCGGGGATCGGCTCACCTGCATGTTCATCGATCAGGGCTTCATGCGCAAAGGGGAGCCCGAATTTCTGGTGGAGTTCTTCGACAAGCGCTTTCACATCAATGTGGAGTACATCAATGCCCGCGAGCGCTTCATCAGCAAGCTGGCTGGTGTGACCGACCCGGAGGAGAAGCGCAAGCTGATCGGCACGGAGTTCATCCGGGTGTTCGAGGAGGAGAGCAAGCGCCTCGGGCCCTTCGACTACCTGGCCCAGGGCACCCTCTACCCCGATGTGATCGAGAGCGCCGGCACCAACGTGGATCCCAAGACGGGCGAGCGGGTGGCGGTGAAGATCAAGAGCCACCACAACGTGGGCGGCCTGCCCAAGGATCTGCAGTTCAAGCTGGTGGAGCCGCTGCGCAAGTTGTTCAAGGATGAGGTGCGCAAGGTGGGGCGCTCCCTGGGGCTGCCCCAGGAGATTGTGGGCCGCCATCCCTTCCCCGGGCCTGGCCTGGCCATCCGCATCCTCGGCGAGGTGACCAACGACAAGCTCAACATTCTTCGCGACGCCGATCTGATCGTGCGTGAGGAAATCAGTGATGCCGGCCTGTATCACAGCATCTGGCAGGCGTTCGCGGTGTTGCTGCCTGTTCGCAGCGTGGGCGTGATGGGTGACAAGCGCACCTATGCCTTCCCGGTGGTGCTGCGCTGCGTGTCCTCGGAGGACGGCATGACGGCCGACTGGTCACGCCTGCCCTACGACCTGCTGGAAACGATCTCCAACCGGATCGTCAATGAGGTGAAGGGGGTGAACCGCGTGGTGCTCGACATCACCAGCAAGCCCCCCGGCACGATTGAGTGGGAGTGATCGCCCTGGTTCGCTGACAGAGCCTCCGCTGGCCTGACGGGGAGGCCTCCGTTACCCTCGGGACCCGAGCCAGCTCCGCCGTGACGGCCGCTCCTGCGACATCCAGCGATCCCGACCTGCAGCGCAAGCTGCAGCAGGACAGCATCCTGCTGGGCGGCAGGACGATCTACCTCAACCCCTTCCTCTACTGGCGTCGCTTCGATGCCAACACCGACCGCTGGCTGCGGGAGCCCGGCCAGCTGCCGGAGGAGCAGATCACCGCCAACCGCGGCCGCTTCTACCCGGAGCTCAACTGGGAGCAACTGGATCCCCAGGAGCGGCTGGCCAAGGAGGGCTCCGTGGAGATGTTCCTCAAGACCCTGGAGCTGATCAGCACCTTCAACCCCGACCTCACCGCCGGCCAGCTGCTCGAAGTGGAGCGCAAGATGGCCGTGACCAAGAAGCTCGCCTTCGAGCGCTGGGTGGGCCGGGCCCTGCGGCGCCGCCAGCAGGAGGAGCTCAAGGAGCGGCGCCGCTTCGACCGCGACCGCACCCTGCGGGCCTGGAACGAGTGGATCGGCCTGGAGGTGACCCGGCAGGCCCTTCTGCCGGCGGCCATGGCGGTGGTGCTGAGTGTGGGGGCCGGCTGGTGGTGGGGCAGTCAGCAGGCCTGCCGCCAGGTGATCGTGGCTCCCGGAGTGCCGGCTCTGCAGGCCAACCCCCTTCCCTAGGCCCTCTTCCCTTGGCCCTGGTCGTAAGGCGCTGGCCGTGGTCTGCCGTCCCGGGCAGCGGGCGCGGCAGACTGGGAGCAGCCTGTTGCTTCCCGTCCATGGCCGCCGATCCCCTCGACAGCCTGCGGCTCACCCTGATGCAGGACATGTTGCCCCTGGGCCTGGCCGCCGTGGATCGGGTGCGCAAGGGTGGCCCCCAGGAGCTGATCGCCGCCTTTGATGGCTCCAGCGCCGATCCCCTGGCCCAGTTGCGCCAGGAGGGCGAGCAGGCTGCCAGCCAGGTGCGAGAGCAGCTCGATCGGGTCAGTCCCGGACTCGGCAATCCGGTGATGAAGGTGAGTGTGCGGGATGTGGATCCCGTCACCGATGGGGCCGATCCAGCCAGTGCTCAGGCGGCCAGCGATCCGGAGGAACTGCAGCGCCGCCTCGCTTCAGTGGCGGAGAGCCTGCGGCTGCTGGAGCTGCGGCTGGCCCCGGATGGGGAGACCCCCTAGCCATGGCCTACGGCCAGGCAGGCCGCCACAGCGGCATGGGTCAGCAGCCGTTGCTGCTGCTGCTGGTGGTGCTGCTCTGCAGCGGCGCCATGGTGTCTCGGCTGGCCTGGCTGCAGCTGGTGCATGGCGCTGAGAACCGGGAGCGTTCCGACCAGAACCGCATCCGGCTGATGCCGCGCAGCCCGATCCGCGGCCGTCTGCTCGATCGCCAGGGCGAGGTGCTCGCCACCAGTCGGCTCACCTACAACCTCTACATCCAGCCCCGGGAGGTGCCGGACGACGCCTGGCCGCCCCTGCGCGATGCCATGGCCAGGCTGTTGAACCTTGATCCCGTCAGCCTCGATCAGAAGCGGAGCAGCGGCCAGAACGCCGAGGGCTTCCGCATCACCCTGGCGGAGGGCCTGGCGGCTGAGCAGGTGCTGCGCTTTCGCGAACAGGCCAGTGAGCTGCGCGGTGCGGAGGTGGATGTGGACGTGCTGCGCAGCTATCCCCACGGCCGCCTGGCGGCCCATGTGCTCGGCTACACCAGCGGCATCACCGAAGAGGAATACGAGCGCAAGCGCGACAAGGGCTACCGCATTCGCGATCGGGTGGGCCGCACGGGTCTCGAGAGTGCCTTCGAATCCCATCTGCGCGGCCAGTGGGGTGGCCAGCAGGTGGAGGTGAATGCCGCCGGTCAGGTGCAGCGGGTGCTCGGCGACAAGCCGGCCGAGGCGGGCAAGGACCTGAAGCTCACCCTGGATCTGCCGCTGCAGCAGGCCGCGGAGCGGGCGCTCGACAAGGTGCGCAAGGGGGCCATCGTGGCGATGGATCCCGAGACGGGGGCGATCCGGGCCCTGGCCAGCCGTCCGGCCTTTGATCCCAATGTGTTTTCGCCGGCCCCCTCGAGCCAGCAGTGGGCCGCCCTCAACGGCCCCGAGGCGCCCTTGCTCAACCGCGCCTTCCAGGGGTTTCCCCCCGCCAGCACCTTCAAGGTGGTCACCACCGCGGCGGCGCTGGAGTCGGGGGTCTACAGCCCCAATGACAAGGTGCTTACCACCAGCTCCTTCTGCTACGCCGGGCTCTGCTACCGCGACCACGGCGCCCATGGGCTCGTGGGCTTCCCCTTCGCGCTGGCGGTGAGCAGCAACACCTTCTACTACCGGGCCGGCCTGAAGATCGGTCCCGATGCCCTGTTCACCGCGGCGCGCCGGCTGGGCTTCGGCAGCCCCACGGGCATCGAGCTCAGTGATGAGGAAACGGCGGGCCTGCTGGGTGACCAGGCCTGGAAGCGCAAGGTGCTCGATGAGCCCTGGACCCCCGTGGACACGATCACCTCCTCGATCGGCCAGGGGGCCCTGCTGGTGACGCCGCTGCAGATGGCGCGCCTCTATGCGGCTGTGGCCAATGGCGGCTGGCTGGTCACGCCCCACCTGGTGGAGAAGCCGCCCACCCGCACCCGCATCGGCCTCAAGCCCTCCACCGTGGCCGTGCTGCAGCAGGGCCTGCGCATGGTCGTCACCGAGGGCACGGCGCGGCTGCTCAACGATCCGAGCCTGCCGCCGGTGGCCGGCAAGACCGGCACCGGTGAGGATCCCCCCCGCCCCGACCACGCCTGGTTCGGCGGCTATGCGCCAGCCGACAAACCCAGCCTGGTGATCGTGGCCTTCGGGGAGAATTCGGGCGGCTACGGCGGCACGGTGGCGGCACCGATGGTGAAGGCCCTGATGACCACCTGGTTCCGCGACAGCCCCCGGCCCAACTGAGCCCGTGCCGGCTCAGGTTGCGCAACTGTTCAGGCCACCAGCTGCAGCTGGGGCCGCTCCAGCAGGCGGCAGTAGAAGCCGCGCAGCTGCTGGGTGGCGGAGGCCCAGCCCCAGCGCTCGGCCTCGCTGCGGGCCGCCTGGCGCAACAGCTGGCGCTCGCCTGGATCCCCCAGCAGCCGCCCCACGGCCGCCGCCAGACTCGCGGCGCCGCCGTCGGCGCCATCGGGCTCATACAGGCAGCCGTTGACGCCATCGCTGACGATGTCCGGAATGCCGCCGCGGTTGGCCCCCACCACCGGGCAACCGGCCGCCATGGCCTCCAGCAACACCAGGCCCAGGGTCTCGGTGCTGCTCGGGAACACGAAGGCGTCGCCGCTGGCATAGGCGCTGGCCAGCGGCTCGCCGGCCAGGTAGCCCACGAAGGTGGTGGCGGTGCCGGCGAACACCTTCTCCAGGGCCTGGCGGTGGGGGCCATCCCCCACCAGGGCCAGGCGGGCCTCGGGCAGGGCCTCGAGCACCGGGCGGATGCGTTCGATCTGCTTTTCGGCGGAGAGCCGGCCGATGTAGAGCAGCAGCTTGCCGGTGTCGCTGTGGCCGCCCAGCAACTGCTCCCGCGTCGCCTGGCTGCGCAGCTCAGGGCGGAACAGCTCGGTGTCCACGCCCCGCTGCCAGAGGTCGGTGTGCTGGATGCCCTTCTCGCTCAGCTCCTGCACCATGGCGCTGGAGGTGCAGAGGTTGAGGCTGGCCTGGTTGTGGGCGGCCTTGAGCAGTTCCCACAGCAGGGGCTCCAGCATGCCCATGCCGTAGTGCTCCAGATACTTGGGCAGGTGGGTGTGGTAACTGGCGATGAGCGGATAGCCCTTGGTCTTCGCCAGCCAGATGCCACCCAGGCCAAGCACGGCCGGGTTCACCACATGCACCAGATCGGGCTGAAATTCCTCGAGGGCCTCCGCCACGGCGGGGCGGGGCAGGGCCAGCTTCAGCTCCGGATAGAGGGGCAGCGGCATGGCCGGCACCCCCACCACCCGGGCACCCATGTACTCGGCCGGAGCGCCCTCAGGGCAGAAGATCAGCACCTCATCCCCCAGGTCCACCAGGTGCTGCACCGTCTTGGTCAGGCGGGTCACAATCCCGTCGACCTTGGGCAGGAAGGTCTCGGTGAAGAAGGCGATCTTCAAGGCTCGGGTGCCGCAGGGGGGAGAGCTGGATCAGGCAGTCTCGATCAGAGCGTCTGGATCAGACGGTCTGGATGGCCTGGGCCTGGGTGGTCGTCCAGGCCGACACGCAGGGGATCCGGCTGCGGTCGCAGCGGTCAGCCCAGCGGCGGGCCACATCCACCACTTCGGCCATCAGACCGTCGTCGAGGGTGGTGGGGTTGAGGCCCAGCTCGATGAAGCAGCGGTTGTCCACGATCAGGTCGTTCTCCACGGCGTCATTGCGCGGATTGGGCAGGTAGGTGATCTCGGCGTTGGTGAGGGACGACACCTTGCGGGCCAGCTCGCCCACCTGGTGGCTCTCGGTCATCTGGTTGAAGATCTTCACCTTCTCGCCCAGGGCAGGCGGGTGCTCCAGGGCCAGCTGCACACAGCGCACGGAGTCGCGGATGTGGATGAAGGCGCGGGTCTGGCCGCCGGTGCCGTGCACCGTGAGCGGGTAGCCGATGGCGGCCTGCATCAGAAAGCGGTTCAGCACCGTGCCGTAGTCGCCGTCGTAGTCGAAGCGATTGGTGAGGCGGGGATCCCTTTCGGTGAGCTCCGTGTTGGTGCCCCAGACGATGCCCTGGTGCAGATCAGTGATGCGGACCTGGTCGTTTTTGTTGTAGTAGAGGAACAACAACTGATCCAGAGTCTTGGTCATGTGGTACACACTGCCGGGGCTGGCAGGGTGCAGGATCTTCTCGGTGAAGCGGCTGCCATCCGGCTGGGGCACCTCCACCGTGAGGTAGCCCTCGGGAATCGTGGCGCCGCGGTGGGAGCCGTAGCCGTACACCCCCATCGTGCCCAGGTGCACGATGTGAATGTCGAGGCCGCTCTCCACGATCGCGGCCAGCAGGTTGTGGGTGCCGTTGACGTTGTTGTCAACGGTGTAGCGCTTGGTGGCGCTGGACTTCATCGAGTAGGGGGCTGCCCTCTGCTCGGCGAAGTGCACCACGGCCGTGGGCCGCTCGTCACGCAGCAGATCCAGCAGGCGGGTGTACTCCTGGGCGATGTCCATGCGCACGAAGCGGATGGGCCGGCCCCCCACCTGCTCCCAGGCCCGCAGGCGCTCGCTGATGGTGGCGATCGGCGTCAGCGACTCGACCTCCAGGTCGACGTCGATCTTGCGCCGGCTCAGGTTGTCGACGATCACCACATCGTGGCCGGCATCCGCCAGGTTGACCGCGCAGGGCCAGCCGCAGAAGCCATCGCCACCGAGAACGAACACCTTCATTCCGAAACCTTCATTCCGAAAACCCCAGACCCCTGCAGGACGAGCTGTCGCTCATCGGGCAAGCTACTACAGGCGTTCCGGCGCTCTCAGCCGCTGATCCCCACGGCCACCACCACCAGGGCCAGCACCAGAACGGCCCCGCCGATCAGCAGCAACCGCGACTGGCTGCTGCTGCGCTCGCCCTCCTCCATCACCACCATGCGGGGCTCCCGGGCGAAGGCATTGAGCTTGCCGCCGTCTTCTTCGGTGACCTGCATGGACCAGGGCTCTAGGAGGGCTCACCTTATGGAGAGATGTCCGGGCTGTCAGGCCGCCGCGGCCAGAACGTCAACGGAAGTTCATGCGGCGCCCGGCGGAAGGGCGATCAGCTGCCCACGCGCCCCTGGCCGGGGGAGCTGGGGCTGGCCTGGGGGCGTCGCGGCAGCCGTCCGGCCTGGAAGGCCAGGCGGCCGGCCTGGCAGGCCTGGGCCATGGCCTGGGCCATCAGGGGCGGGTTGCCGGCCAGGGCGATGGCGCTGTTGATCAGCAGGGCATCGGCCCCCATCTCCATGGCCTCGGCCGCCTCGCTGGGCACACCGATGCCCGCGTCCACCACCACCGGCACGCTGGCGTTCTCGATGATCAGGGCGATGTTGGCGCCATTGCGGATGCCCTGGCCGGAGCCGATCGGTGAGGCCAGCGGCATCACCGTGGCGCAGCCCACCTCCTCCAGGCGCTTGGCCAGCAGCGGGTCGGCATTGATGTAGGGCAGCACCGTGAAGCCCTCCTTCACCAGTTGCTCGGCCGCCTCCAGGGTGCCGAACGGATCGGGCAGCAGGTGGCGGCTGTCGGGAATCACCTCCAGCTTCACGAAGCTGTTGTCCTCCTGCCCCGCCAGCTTGGCCAGCTCCCGCCCCAGCCTGGCCACCCGCACCGCTTCCTCGGCGGTGGCGCAGCCGGCGGTGTTCGGCAGCATCCAGATGCGCTGCCAGTCGATCGCCTGCATCAGGCCGCCGTGGCCCGGCGCGCCGCTCTGCACCCGGCGCACCGCCACGGTGACGATGGCGCAGTCGCTGCGCTCCAGGCTGGCCTGCATGGTGGCGAGATCGGCGTACTTGCCCGTGCCGGTCATCAGCCGACTGGGAAAGCGGCGTCCGCCGATCACCAGGTCGTCGCTGCCAGCGGCAGGGTCGCCGGGCGCTGCGGCGCTGGCGGAGAGGGGGATCCCGGCTGGGTTGGGCACCACGATGGCTTCCGGCGCATGGCTCACAATGGCTCTAGCCTCCCACTAACTCCGGCCCCGCCGTGCTTCGAACGCTCCTGTTGACGGCCCTGCCCCTCGCCGCGCTGCCCTTCGCAGCCCTGCCCTTCACGGCCGCGCCCGTGGCGGCGCAGACCTTCGGCAGTGACAGCTTTCTTCCCTTCAGCCTCCCCGCCGGGGTCAGTGACACGGGCGACGGCGAGCGCGACAGCAGCGTCGAGACCTTTGACCCGGTGGGTCGGGCCGAGCTGCTGGTGCGGGAGATGCCCAGGTCCTGGGTGGGCACCTACCAGGCCTTCGGGGGCAGTGAGGTCGTGCCCGTCGCCCTGAGTCTCTCTGACGTGAGAGCGGTTGGTCAGCTCGTGGACCTGCGCGGCACCATGACCGTCAACGGCGCCTCGACCCAGGTGCAGGGCAACCTCAATGCCGAGTCTGACCAGCTCGATCTGATCCTGCTGTGCCGCTGCAATGTGGGCGGCCTGGAGATGGGCGGCATGTTCTCGGGCCAGCAGGGCCTGACGCTGGCCGGCTGGAATGCCCCGCGGCTCACCAATTCGGGCGGTCGGCTGGAGATGCAGCCCAACTCCCAGCCCTTGAATGCCCCGGGCCCAGCTCCGAGTGCGCCGGTTCGAGGCCTCTGGTGAATCTGGCGGCCTTCAGGCCGCCGTTCCCTGGGTGCGTTCCAGCCGATTCAGGCGCTTGAGGGCCGTGCGGTTGCCGCTGTCGAGCTCAAGCACCTTCTGATAGGTGGCACGGGCCTGCTCGGGGTCCTGCACCTTCTCCAGGGCGTAGGCGAGGTTGTTGAGGGCCACCGGGTAATCGGGCTTGGCCCTGAGGGCGGCGCGGTAGTGCTTGAGGGCCAGCTTGTAGTTGTTCTGGGCCGCCAGGGCGAAACCCAGGGCGTTTTCGATCAGGGCCAGGGCCTCCTCAGGGGCCTCCTCCGCCGTGGCCAACTGGCGGGCCTCGGTGAGGCTCTCCACCGCCTGGCCGAACAGCCGCTTGCGCAGCTGCACCGAGCCGAGCTCATAGAAGCTGGCGGCATCCTTGGCCTCCGTCTTGCTGGCTTGATTGCCCTGGCGTTCCAGGCGGGCCAGGGTCACCTCGTCCTGGCGCACGCTCCAGAACTGGCGCGCCACCACTACGGCGGCAACGCCGAGCAAGACGACCAGGCCGATCAGATAGGCCTGGGGAAGCAGGGTGTCCAAGGGGCGCCGGGGCTGGGAGGTGGGATCGGGTCGTCGGCGATCAGGCCTGGGCGGAGCCGACGACGCTGCTGAAGCTGGCGGGGTCGACCACGGCCAGCTGGGCCAGCATCTTGCGGTTCAGGCGCACGTCAGCCTTCTTGAGGCCACCCATCAGGCGGCTGTAGCTGACGCCGTTGATCCGGGCCGCGGCGTTGATCCGGGCGATCCAGAGGCGGCGGAAATCGCGCTTGCGGCGGCGACGGTCGCGGTAGGCGTTGCAGAGGGCCTTCATCACCCGCTGGTTGGCGGTGCGGAAGAGGGAACCATTGCCACCGCGGAAGCCGCGGGCCAATCTCAGAACTTTATTGCGGCGTTTACGGGCAACGTTGCCCCTCTTGACGCGGGCCATGGCAGGGAATCAGGTGGAGATGAACAGAGGGCGGAACGGGTGGTCTGAGCCCTCAGGCGTAGGGCAGCATGCCCTTGACGTTGTCGGCGTCGCGCTCGTCGACGACGGCCATCGTGCCCAGGTAGCGCTTGCGCTTCGGGCTCTTGTGATCGAGCAGGTGGTTGTGGAAGGCCCGGCGACGCATGAACTTGCCGGTGCCGGTGGCCTTGAACCGCTTGGCGGCTGCTCTGCGGGTCTTGAGCTTTGGCATGTCTCCCCGGCGCGGGCACAAACAACCACCTTACGACCTGGCCCCGCCATCCTCCAAGCTCCTCCTGCCGTCCGCCCCCAGCCGATGTCCCCCACCGCACCCCTGCGCCACCTGGTCCTCAGCAGTCTCTGGGCCGGTGCCCTGCTGGTGGGCACGGGTTGCTCGGCTGCGCCCCTCGCCCCGCCCCCGCCCCAGGCGACGCTGCGCTGGCCGGTGCCGCCCCCGCCCCGGATCGCCCCCGCCAACCCGGTGCTCTGGGTGGGCCTGGCCCCCCGGCTCAGCACCGCGACCCCCCTGGAGCTGCGCAGCGGCGGTGGCCTGATGACCCTGGTCACGGCAACCGGTGCCCGTTACAGCTCGCCGCGTCTGGTGCTGCACTGGCGCACCGTGCCGGTGCAGCCGCCGCTGCAGATCCGCCGCCAGGTGCTGGGCCCCTTCGCCAGCTTCGAGAGTGCCGAGGAAACCGCCAGCCGCTGGCGTGCCGCCGGGGTGGCCCCCCTGATCGCCAATCCGCGCGAATGGGAAGTGTGGGCGCCGCTGGAGGCGCCCCTGCCGGAGGGCCTCGGCCCGGCCCGGCGCTTTGAGCAGACCCTCAGCCAACGGCCGGTGCTGGAGCTGCGCCGTGATGATGGCCCCGTGCTGATGGAGGGTCCCGTGCGGCTGGAGACCCCGGGGGGACTGCTCTGGCAGGGGGGGCTGTTCCAGGGGCCGTTCCGGCTCCAGCCCGATGCCTACGGCAGCTGGGCGCTGGTGGAGGAGGTTCCCCTGGAGCGCTATCTCCAGGGGGTGGTGCCCCACGAGATCGGCGCCGGCTCCCCGCCGGCCGCCCTCGCCGCCCAGGCCGTGCTGGCCCGCACCTGGGCCCTGCGCAACCAGATCCGCTTCCAGGTGGACGGCTACCACCTCTGTGCCGATACCCAGTGCCAGGTCTATGCCGATCCACGCCAGGCCGGTGCAGCGGTGCGCCAGGCCATCGCGGCCACCAGCTCCCAGGTGCTGAGCTGGCAGGGGGAGCCCATCCACGCTGTGTATCACGCCACCAATGGCGGCGTGGCGGCCGGCTTTGAGGAGGTCTGGAGCGGGCCTCCCCTCCCCTACCTGAAGCCCAATCTGGATGGCCCGCAGGCCCTCCAGGCCCGCTTCCCACTGCCCCTGGCTGCCGCCCAGCTGCCGGCCCTGCTGGCAGGGGGCTCGGCCCTCTACGGCGCCGACCACCCGCGCTTCCGCTGGAGCCGCACCATCACGGCGGGGCAGCTCGGCCAGGCCCTGCGGGCCACAGCGCCCCAGCTCGGCACACCCAAGACCGTGTCGGTGCTGGAGCGGGGCGTGAGCGGGCGGGTGCTGGCCCTGGGCATCCAGGGCAGTGGTGGCTCCACCGTGCTGCGGCTGGATGCGATCCGCCGCACCCTGCGCCAGTTGCCGAGCACCCTGTTCGTGGTGGCCCCGAGCGGTGCCGGCAGCTGGCGCTTCGATGGCGGCGGCTTCGGGCACGGAGCCGGCCTCTCCCAGGCTGGAGCCATCGACCTGGCCGGGCGGGGCTGGACCCTGCAGCGCATCCTCAGCCGCTACTACCCCGGCACCACGCTGCAGCCCCTGTCTGCCCTGGACACCAAAGCACCTGGGAGTGCCCCTTAGAGTCCGCACACTTCCGGGAACGCCATGGCCGCGGACGGCAGTACCACCAACGGCCTTCGCCCGGCGGCCAGCGTTGCTGACCGCCGCCGCGGCAAATCGGCGCTGTTCGTGATCGCCTGCGGCTGGGCCGGCATGGTGCCCCACTGGCTCGATCCAGCCGTGCGGCTCTGGCCCTCCACCGGCATGGCCCTGCTGCTGGGGGGCTACAGCGTCTACGCGGTGCTGTTGCCGGCCCTGGGCCGGGGCCGTGCCGGTGCGGCCCGGCAGGCGGCCGCCCCCAACCCTTCCCCCGCAGGGATTCCCAGCCCAGGCGCCAGTGCGGTGGATGTGGTGGTGGCCGCCCGCGACGAGCAGGCCGTGATCGGCCGGCTGGTGGAGCGCATCGCGGCGTTGCGCTACCCCGCCGGCCGGCTGCAGCTGTGGGTGGTGGATGACGGCAGTTCCGATGCCACCCCCCAGCTGCTGGCCGAGCTGCGCCAGCGCTTTTCCTTCCTGCGGGTGCTGCGGCGCGAGGCCGATGCCGGTGGGGGCAAGTCGGGAGCCCTGAACCTGGCCCTGCAGCAGCTCCAGGCTCCCTGGATGCTGGTGCTGGATGCCGATGCCGATCTGCAGAGCGACAGCCTCGAGCGGCTGATCCCCTGGGCCGAGGCGGGCGAGTGGGCGGCAGTGCAGCTGCGCAAGGCGGTGGTGAACCCCCTGGGCAACTGGCTCACCCGGGCCCAGTCGATGGAGATGGCCCTCGACGCCGTGGTCCAGGAGGGGCGCCAGAGCCGCGGCGGTGTGGTGGAGCTGCGGGGCAACGGCCAGCTGCTGCACCGCGAGACCCTGCTGGCCGCCGGCGGCTTCAACGAGGCCACGGTCACCGACGATCTCGACCTCAGCTTCCGTCTGCTGCTGCAGGGGGCGTCGATCGGCATCCTCTGGGATCCCCCGGTGCGGGAGGAGGCCGTGCTCAGCCTGGCGGCCCTCTGGCGCCAGCGCCAGCGCTGGGCCGAGGGTGGCCTGCAGCGCTTCTTTGATTACGGGCCCGGGCTGCTGTCCCGGCAGCTGAGCCGCCGCCGCCGGCTCGATCTCTGCAGTTTCTTCCTGTTGCAGTACGCCATGCCCGTGGTGGCGATGGCCGATCTGCTCGGCGCCCTGCTCACCACCACGCCGCCGCTGATCTGGCCCCTGTCGTTCGTGGCGTTCGGGCTGTCGGGCTGCTCCATCCTGCTGGGCTGCCGCCGACCCTCGGAGGGCCCGGTCTTCCCGCCCATGGCTCCCTGGAACCTGGCCCTCGGCATTGCCTATCTCGGCCACTGGTTCGTGGTGATTCCCTGGACCAGCCTGCGCATGGCCCTGCTGCCCAAGCGCCTGGTCTGGGCCAAGACGCTGCACCTGGGGGAGTCGGGCTCCGCTGACCCCTCAGCCGAGGACGCCTCCGTGGAAGACCCGGCGGTGGCCTGAGCGCAGCCCTGGGCGCTGGCCCTCAGGCCACGTCCTGGTCAGCGTCGTCGAGGGGCCCATCCAGTTCCACCACTTCGCCGTTGAAGAAGTCCGCCAGCCGGCGGGCCTTGTCATCCAGGGGGGAGGAGTGGCCCGGGCCTGGCTCGCCGGCGGCCCTGGTCGGGCCTGCTGAGCTGCTGCTGGGGGCTGGATGGCTTGGGCTCGGAGGTGGGGCCGGGGTCGGCGGCGCTGCGGCAGGTGCAGCCGGTGCGGCCGCACCCGCTGGGGCCGCGGGCCGGCTCGGGGGAGGTGGCGGTGCGGCCCCGGCCGTGGCGGTGGCGGTGGGCGTGGCTGTGGCGCTGGGCGTGGAGGTGGGGGTTGGGGCGGGGCTGGGAGCTCCTGCCCGCACGACGCGTTCGGGCGGCGGGGCTGCCGGTGCTGCGGGCGTGGGCTCTCGGCCGGCTTCCAGCACCAGCTGGCGGGGGCTGCCGAGGGCCTTGGCGATCGCCTGCTCCACCAGGGCCTGGCGGTTGTGCACCATGGCGACCCACTGGCTGGCCACCTGAACCACCGCCCGGCGTTCATCCAGCCCCACCAGGCGGCCCTGCTGGCTCAGCAGCATGCGGGTGGAGGGCAGCTCCAGGCAGGCCAGGATCTGCTGCCAGAGCTCGCTGAGGTTCACCGCCCGTGGCTCCGGGGCCAGCTGTTGCGGGGATGTCGCAGCCGGCTGCGGGGCCACCGGGGGCCCCGGCGGCGTGGCGGCTGGGGTGACGGCAGGAGTGGCTGCTGGCGGCGGCGCGGCAGCAGCCCGCTGCGCCTCAGGCTGGCTGGCGGCCACGGGCTGCCGCGGCGCCAGCAGGCCCAGCAGCAGCACCTCAAGCCAGAGGCGGGGGTTGACGCTGTGGCGCAGCTGCTGCTCGCTGCCCTTGAGCTGGGCCTGCCACTGCAGCAGGCGTGGCTGGCCCAGGCGGCTGGCCAGATCCGGCAACTGGCTGCGGAACTGGGGGGACACGGCCGTGAGCTCGAGTCGCTCGGGGGCCAGGCCCACCAGCACGAGATCCCGCAGCAGACTGGCCATCCCCTGCAGCACGGCCGCCGGCTCCCGGCCCCGCTCCAGCAGCTCGCGGCTGGCCTCGATCAGGCCGAGTGGCTCGGCCCCCGCCAGGGCCGCGGCCAGGTGCAGCAGCTCCTGTTCCGGCACCGCCCCGAGCAGGTCCCACACGGCCACCACCTCGATGGGTGGGGGCAGCAGGCTGAGCTGATCGAGCAGGCTTTCGGCATCGCGCAGCCCGCCCTGGGACCGCTGGGCCACCACATGGAGGGCCTCGGGCGTGATCGCGATCGCTTCCTGGGCGGCGATCCAGCCCAGATGCCGCTCCAGGGCCGGCAGGGGGATGCGGCGGAAGTCGAAGCGCTGGCAGCGGCTCAGGATCGTGGGCAGCACCCGCTGGGGGTCGGTGGTGGCCAGCACGAACACCACCTGCGGCGGTGGCTCCTCCAGGGTCTTGAGCAGGGCGTTGAAGGCCGCCGTGGAGAGCATGTGGCACTCGTCCACCACATACACCTTCCAGCGGGCCTGCACCGGCGCGAAGCGGGAGCGCTCGATCAGCTCGCGGATGTTGTCCACGCCGGTGTTGGAGGCGGCGTCGATCTCGATCACGTCGAGGGCACTGCCGGAGGCGATCCCGGTGCAGAGCTCGCAGTGGCCGCAGGGTTCAGGCGTGGGCCCGGGGGCGCTGAGGCAGTTGAGCGAGCGCGCCATGATCCTGGCGCTGGACGTCTTGCCCGTTCCCCTGGGCCCGCTGAACAGGTAGGCCGGCGCGATACGGCCGGAGCGCAGGGCATTGACCAGCGTGGCGGCGATGGCCTCCTGCCCCACCAGCTGGTCGAAGCGCTGAGGTCTGTACTTGTGGTGGAGCGGCTGGTAGGCCTGGCCCATGGGGCGGCCTCAGGGGCGAAGCGTCGAGGCTACTGGTCGTCCCCGGGCTCCAGCAGCCCATGCAGACGGGATTCGAGAGCGGCCTCCATGTCTTCCACCTCGGCCAGCTGGTCGGCCAGGCCCTGGGCCGTGCGCCGCAGGGCCTCGAACTGGCCATGGCCCCAGCGGGCCTCGGCCTTGGCGAGTTCCTCATCCAGCCGCCCCTGCAGCTTCTGGCGCAGCCCCTCCAACTGGGCGATGGTCTGCCGGGCCAGCTCCAGGCCCTTGTCCAGCTGCCCCTGATCCAGATTGAGGGCCTCCAGATTCAGGCCATCGAGGCGGGCACCCTGCCGCAGCAGCAGGCGGGCGCCGGCGAGCACCGCCGCCGGCATCACCTGCCCCAGGGCCAGCGCCCCCAGGGTGCCGGTGTGCAGCCAGCCCTCCACCTGGGAGCTGCGATGCCGGCCGGTCTTGCACCAGTGGGCGAAGTGCTCGCAGTTGTTGAACAGCAGGTTGTAGTTCTGCTCCCCGAGGCGGCCCATGGCCCGTCTGAGGCAGACCCCATCCGGGGAGCAACTGCCCTCGGGATACGGCACCACGCTCAGTGGTTGGCCGAGGCTGAAGTCGTCGCTGGCGCTGCGCAGGATCTCGCGGCCCTCCAGGTAGTGGGCCACCGTGCCGTCGCCCAGGTCGATGCCGTGGTGGTTGAACAGGCCGTGCTGGCGAGGCACCTGCAGGTGATCGGCGGTGGCCACCGGAAGCTCAGGCGCTGGCCTGGGCGCCCTCGTGGCTGGTGCCCAGGGGAACCACCTTGGCCTGGCTGCGCTGCTCCACCAGCTCGCGGGTCACGGTGAAGTCCTTGACGTTGCGGCGCGAGGGCAGGTCGTACATCAGCTCCAGCATCAGCTCCTCGAGGATGCCGCGCAGGGCCCGGGCCCCGGTCTTGCGGCGGTGGGCCTCGGCGGCGATCGCCGCGATGGCGCCGGGCTCGAAGTGCAGCTGCACCTCGTCCATGCTGAGCAGGGTCTGGAACTGCTTCACCAGGGCATCGCGGGGCTCGGTGAGGATCGACTCCAGGGCGCGGGTATCGAGCGGTTCGAGCAGGGCGCTCACCGGCAGACGGCCGATGAACTCGGGGATCAGGCCGTACTTCACCAGGTCGTCGGGCTCCATGTGCCGCAGCACACTGGCCGCCTGGCGCTCCTTGACGCTGCGGGGGCGGCTGCTGCCGTCGGGGTTGATGAAGCCGATGGCATTGCGGCCCATCCGCTTCTGCACCACGTCGTCGAGGCCCACGAAGGCGCCGCCGCAGATGAACAGGATCTGGCTGGTGTCGATCTGAATGCAGTCCTGATAGGGATGCTTGCGGCCCCCCTGGGGCGGCACGTTGGCGGTGGTGCCCTCCAGCATCTTCAGCAGGGCCTGCTGCACCCCCTCGCCGGACACATCCCGGGTGATCGAGGGGTTCTCGCTCTTGCGCGCGATCTTGTCGATCTCATCGATGTAGATGATGCCCCGCTGGGCCAGTTCCACATCCATGTCGGCCTTCTGCAGCAGCCGCAGCAGGATGTTCTCCACGTCCTCCCCCACGTAGCCGGCTTCGGTGAGGGTGGTGGCATCGACCACGGCGAAGGGCACATCCAGGATCTCGGCCAGGGTCTGGGCCAGCAGCGTCTTGCCGCAGCCGGTGGGGCCGATCAGCAGGATGTTGCTCTTGTGCAGCCGGGTGGCGGTCTGGTCGGTCTCGCCCTTGCCGTCACCCTGCCAGGCCAGGCGCTTGTAGTGGTTGTAGACCGCCACGGACAGGGATTTCTTGGCGTCTTCCTGACCCACCACCTGGCGGTCGAGAAACTCCTTGATCTCCTGGGGTTTGGGCACCTCCGCCAGGACTGGTGCCGGCCTGGCGGGTTTCTTGGCGGCGTTCTTGCCGCGGCTGGGTTCGGGCACATGGCGGCCAGCACCCGAGCCGTGGCTGTCCACCAGCTCCTCATCGAGGATCTCGTTGCAGAGATCGATGCACTCGTCGCAGATGTAGACGCCGGGCCCTGCGATGAGCTTGCGCACCTGCTCCTGGGACTTGCCGCAGAACGAGCACTTGAGATGGGCGTCGAACTTGGCCATCGGCAGGAGCGGCAGGACGGAACGTCCAGGTCAGGGGTCGGGAGATCGGGGATCCCGGGGTCAGCATTGACCCAGGAACAGGTTCAGGACACTTTCCTTAAGGATCAGACAGGAAGGTTCAGGCGGGCAGACTGAGACAGGAACGGCAACCGGGCGGCTGTGGACCTGACCATCGGTCCGGCAGGGCGAAGGCCCTACAAGATCCCATGGATCGGACTGGCTGGCCAACCCGGGTCAGGACGGCCTCCGGGGGGCAGAGGTTTCGGTCACCACCTGGTCGATCAGGCCGTATTCAACCGCCTCGGCCGGTGAAAGGAAGTAGTCGCGGTCGGTGTCCTCCGTGATCTTGTCGAGGGGCTGGCCGGTGTGCTCAGCCATCAGGCCATTGAGGGTGTCCTTGAGGAAAAGGATCTCCTTGGCCTGGATCTCGATGTCCACCGCCTGGCCCTGGGCACCGCCCAGGGGCTGGTGAATCATGATCCGGGCACTGGGAAGGGCCAGGCGCTTGCCCTTGCAGCCGCCCGACAGCAGGAAGGCCCCCATCGAGGCCGCCAGTCCGTAGCAGATGGTGACCACATCCGGAGCCACCTGCTGCATGGTGTCGTAAATCGCCAGCCCGGCAGTCACCGAGCCGCCGGGTGAGTTGATGTAGATCTGAATGTCCTTCTCGGGGTCCTCGGCCTCCAGGAAGAGCAGCTGGGCCACCAGGGCGTCGGCCACGGCATCGTCGATGCCGGTGCCCAGAAAGATGATCCGCTCGCGCAGCAGGCGGGAATAGATGTCGAACGCCCGGTCGCCCTTGCCGGACTGCTCGACCACGGTGGGCAGTACCCCGGGGGCGGCGGAGGGCGCCCCGATCGTGGCCTCGGGCCGCCCTCCCATCCAGAGGTTCTGGATCGGATGGGCCCGCTGGGCGGTGGGGGAGTGGGCGTCGATCACGCGCGGCAAGGTCTGGTGGTCGCAATCTATGGCGATGGGATCGGTGCTCGCTGGGGGGATTGCCGCAGCCAGGTGCAGAACAACCCCCGCACCTCTCAGTCCTCGGTGGTCGGGGCAGCCTCCTCGGCAGGAGCAACCTCGCTCGCAGCAGCGGCCTCGGTGATGGTGCTGTGGCTCTCGAGCCAGTCGAGCAACTTGTCGCGCAGGAGGTCGTCGCCTACGACCTGGCGCAGCCGCTCGGTGTCGATGCTGCCCTGATTCTCGAGCCCCTGGCGCACTTCCTTCACCTTGGCGTCCAGCTCGGCGTCCTCCACCTTGATCGCCTCGGCGCTGGCAAGGGCCTGGAGCGCCAGGTTGCGGCGCAGGCGCTGTTCGGCCTCGGGGCGGGAGCTGTCCACCAGGCTGCGCACCAGCTCAGGCGTGAACAGTTTTTTCACATCCATGCCCTGCTGGGCGATCTGGCCGGCGGTCTGCTCGATCAGGTTGCGGATCTCCTGCTGCACCAGGGATTCCGGCAGCTCCACCTCGAGCTGCTCCACCAGGGCGCCCAGCAGCGCCTCGTGGCGGGCTGTCCTGGCGCGGCTTTCGGCGTCGTCCCGGAGGCGCTGCTCCAGATCGGCCCGCAGCTCCGCCAGGGTCTGCTTGTCGCTGGCCTGCTGGGCAAAGGCGTCATCGAGGGCGGGCAGCTCGCGGGTCTTGAGGTCCTTGAGGCCGATCTCGAAGCGGGCCTGGCGACCTGCGGCCTCCTCCTGGGGGTAGCTCTCGGGGAACTGGCACTCCACTGTGCGCTCGTCGCCTACGGCCATGCCGATCACCCCCTCCACGAAGCCGGGGATCATGCGGCCCTCCTCCAGCTCCACCTCGGTGGCTTGGCTGCTGCCGCCCGTGATCGGTTCACCACTGTCGACAAACACGCCGCTGAAGCTCAGCACCGCCACGTCGCCGCTCTCGGCGCTGCGGCCCTCCACCGGCACCAGGGTGGCCAGCTGCTTGCGCGACTGCTCGATCAGTTCATCGACCCTGGCAGGGTCGTAGCTGATCGCCTCGGCCTCGGCCTTGAGACCGCGGGTGGTGTTCAGCTTCGGGGTGGGCTCCACGTCGAGCTCCAGCGTGAAGGTGAGCGCTTCTCCCGGCTGGAACCGCTCCAGCACCACGTCGAAGGCCTCGTTCAGTTCCGGACGACTCAGCGGGGACAGCTCCTCCAGCGCCAGGGCATCGCGGAAGGCGGCATCCACCAGATCCTCCAGGGCGGTGGCGCGCACCCGCAGGGGCCCGATCTGCTGCAGCAGCACCGCCCGGGGCACCTTGCCCTTGCGGAATCCCGGCAGCTTGATGCTGCGGCTGAGCTTCTCCACCGCCGTCTCGTAGCTGGCCTTGCAGCGCTCGCCCGGGATCGCCACTTCGAGGGCCATGCGGCTGCCCGGCCGCGGTGTGGCGGTCACGCTGAAGGTGTCGCCCCTGGAGGGGCTGGTGGGGGCGGAAGAGGCGGCAGCAGGACTCATGGCAGCTCGTTGCAGCCCGCGATCCTAAGAAAGTGGCTTGCAGGCCCCCGTTGCCAGTAGTCTTTGCAGCATCAAGACGTGAGATCCCCGTGGTGGTCTCCCTGATCCATCCGCCACAGCCGCGCTCACAGCCGCGCTGTGGCTGTCCGGTCAGTTCTGAGCGACCACATCGGACTCCGCCCATGGCGACGGCGCTCCTTTAGCCGGCCATACCCCAAGAGTCCAGCGCCGCGGCCTCTGCTCAGCAGAACCAGGCCAGCCGTCCTTCCAGCTCTTGACCCTTCTCGGCCGCCCAGGCTTCCGATCCCAGAGCCTGCCCTAGCGAACCAGCCGAGCTGTTCCCAAGTTTTCCAACCAGCCCCCCGCCACTCCATTCAGCTTCTCCCTGCACCGCCAAGCGCCTGGCGCTGACCTACCTCTCCTTGGCTTCGGAGGCCGCTCAAGCCTTCCCTTCAGATCAGCCTCACCCTTTGCGGCTGCCACCCACAGGCCACTGGAACAGCCTCACCGTTCCAGTCCCCTCGAAGCGCTTCCATCGTGTCGAGTCCTCGGTTGACGAGTCCTCTGTTGACGAGTCCTCGGTTGACCACCAGGCCCCAGTTCTCGCCGCAACCCCTCCTTCTGCCCATCGCCTTCCCGCACCGCCCTTGACCACAGCTCAGCCCACCACAGCCAACACTGCTGCTGCAGCCAAGCCCCAGGCCAATGCCGGGGTCGCCACGCTGCCGGATCGCCCCCTGCGGGTGGCCATCCTCGGGGCCACCGGGGCCGTGGGGCAGGAGCTGCTGCAACTGCTGGCCGAGCGTCACTTTCCGGTGGCCGAGCTGATCCCCCTGGCCTCGCCCCGCTCCGCTGGGCAGCCCCTTGCCTGGCAGGGGGAAACCCTCACCATCGAGAGCGTCAGCGAGGCGGTGTTCTCGGGGGTGGATCTGGTGCTCGCCTCGGCGGGTGGCTCCGCGTCGCGCCAGTGGGCTCCCGTGGCCGCCGGCGCCGGCGCCCTGGTGATCGACAACTCCAGTGCCTTCCGGCTCGATCCCGACGTGCCCCTGGTGGTACCCGAGGTGAACCCCGCCGCCGCCTTCGGCCACCGCGGCATCATCGCCAACCCCAACTGCACCACGATCCTGCTCACCCTGGCCCTGGCGCCCCTGCAGGCCCGGCGCGCCATCCGGCGGGTGGTGGTGAGCACCTACCAGTCCGCCAGCGGCGCCGGCGCCCGGGCCATGCAGGAGCTGCGTCAGCTCAGCCGCACGGTGCTGGACGGCGGCGAGCCGGTGAGCACCGTGCTGCCCCATTCCCTCGCCTTCAACCTGTTCCTGCACAACTCCCCCCTGCAGCCCAACGGCTACTGCGAGGAGGAGCTCAAGATGCTCAACGAGACCCGCAAGATCATGGAGCTGCCCGAGCTGCGGCTGTCGGCCACCTGCGTGCGGGTGCCTGTGCTGCGGGCCCACTCCGAGGCGGTGAACATCAGCTTTGCGGAGCCCTTCCCCGTGGAGGAGGCCCGGGCCCTGCTGGCCCAGGCTGCCGGGGTTGAGCTGATCGAGAACTTCGAGGCCAACCGCTTTCCGATGCCCACCGACGTGACCGGTCGCGATCCGGTGGCCGTGGGGCGCATCCGCCAGGACCTCAGCGACCCCAACGCCCTTGAGCTTTGGCTCTGCGGCGATCAGATCCGCAAGGGCGCCGCCCTCAATGCGGTTCAGATCGCCGAGCTGCTGCTCCAGGCCCCAGAGCAACCCCGGACGGGGGCCCCGACGCTGGCCCAGGGAGGTGGGGTTTGAGCGTTGCCGCCCAGCAGCAGCCCTGGCTGCACGCCCCCTTCGGACGGGTGGCCACGGCGATGGTCACGCCGTTCCAGCCGGATGGCCAGGTGGACCTGGCCCAGGCGGCCCGGCTCGCTGATCACCTGGTGACCCACGGCTCCGATGCACTGGTGCTGTGCGGCACCACGGGCGAATCACCCACCCTCAGCTGGGCGGAACAGCACGCCCTGTTCGCAGCCGTGAAAGACGCCGTGGCCGGTCGGGCCCGGCTGATCGCGGGCAGCGGCAGCAACTGCACCGCCGAAGCGGTGGAGGCCACCTGCGAAGCGGCAGCCCTCGGCGCCGATGGGGCCCTGGTGGTGGTGCCCTACTACAACAAGCCCCCCCAGGACGGCCTGGAGGCCCATTTCCGGGCGATTGCCGAGGCGGCTCCGAGCCTGCCGTTGATGCTCTACAACATCCCCGGGCGCACGGCCACCAGCCTCGAGCCCGCCACCGTGGCCCGTCTGCTTGACCTGCCCAATGTGGTGGCCTTCAAGGCGGCGAGCGGCACCACCGACGAGGTCAGTGCCCTGCGCCTGGCCTGCGGCGACCGGCTGGCGATCTACTCCGGCGATGACGCCCTCACCCTGCCGATGCTGGCGGTGGGGGCCGTGGGCGTGGTGAGCGTGGCCAGTCACCTGGAGGGCCCGCGCATCAGCCGCATGGTGCAGGCCTTCCTCGACGGTGATCTGCCCCTCGCCCTGGCCCTGCACGAACAGCTGCTGCCCCTGTGCCGGGCCCTGTTCTGCACCACCAACCCGGTGCCCGTGAAAGCGGCCCTCGCCCTCAGCGGCTGGCCGGTGGGTGCCCCAAGACTTCCCCTTCTCCCCGCGAACGACGACGTGAAACAACGCCTCTGCGAAACCCTTGCTGCCCTGCGTCCTACCTGAGACGCCAAGGCTGAATGGCTGATCTGCAATCAGCAACCTTCCAGTTTCAACTTCTGACTCTTCGAGTTTTTTACATGTCAAATTCCCAGGTTCGTCATAGTTCTACCCAGAACGGATCCAGCGGCAAGCAACCGGCCCTGCGGGTGATTCCCCTCGGCGGCCTTCATGAGATCGGCAAGAACACCTGTGTGTTCGAGTACGGCGATGAGCTGATGATGGTGGATGCCGGTCTGGCCTTCCCCAGCGATGGCATGCACGGCGTCAACGTGGTGATGCCCGACACCAGCTATCTGAAGGAAAATCAGAAGCGCATCCGCGGCATGATCGTGACCCACGGTCATGAAGACCACATCGGCGGCATTGCCCACCACCTCAAGAACTTCACGATCCCGGTGATCCATGGGCCGCGCCTGGCGCTGTCGATGCTCACCGGCAAGATGGAGGAAGCCGGTGTGATGGATCGCACCATCCTCAAGACCGTCGGCCCCCGCGATGTGGTGAAGGTGGGCCAGCACTTCTCAGTGGAGTTCATCCGCAATACCCACTCGATGGCAGACAGCTTCACGCTGGCCATCACCACCCCGGTGGGCACGGTGATCTTCACCGGGGACTTCAAGTTCGACCACACCCCTGTGGACGGCGAGCACTTCGACATGGCCCGCCTGGCCCACTACGGCGACAAGGGGGTGCTCTGCCTGTTCAGTGACTCCACCAACGCCGAGGTGCCTGGTTTCTGTCCTCCCGAGCGCTCGGTGTTCCCGAAGCTCGACCAGCACATCGCCAAGGCCGATGGCCGGGTGATCATCACCACCTTCGCCAGCTCGATCCACCGGGTGTCGATGATCCTGGAGCTGGCCATGAAGAATGGCCGCAAGGTGGGCCTGCTGGGCCGCTCGATGCTGAATGTGATCGCCAAGGCCCGCGAACTCGGCTACATGCGTGCCCCCGATGATCTGTTCGTGCCGATCAAGCAGATCCGTGACCTGCCGGACCGCGAAACCCTGCTGCTGATGACCGGCAGCCAGGGCGAGCCCCTGGCCGCCCTCAGCCGCATCTCCAGGGGGGAGCACCCCCAGGTGCAGGTGAAGCCTTCGGACACCATCATCTTCTCGGCCAGTCCGATCCCGGGCAACACCATCTCCGTGGTGAACACCATCGACCGCCTGATGATGCTTGGGGCCAAGGTGGTCTATGGCAAAGGCGAAGGCATTCACGTTTCCGGCCACGGTTTCCAGGAAGACCACAAGCTGATGCTGGCCCTGGCGAAGCCCAAGTTCTTCGTGCCCGTTCACGGCGAGCACCGCATGCTCGTGGCCCACTCCAAGACCGGCATGTCGATGGGCATTCCGCCCGAGAACACCCTCATCATCGACAACGGCGATGTGGTGGAACTCACCCCCGATTCGATTCGCCTGGGTGAGCCCGTGAAGGCCGGCATCGAGCTGCTGGATGCCTCCCGCAACGGCATCGTCGACTCCCGGGTACTCAAGGAACGCCAACAGTTGGCCGAAGACGGTGTGATCACCCTGCTGGCGGTGATCAGCACCGATGGCGTGATGGCTGCGCCGCCGCGGGTGAACCTGCGGGGCGTGGTCACCACGGCCGATGCCCGCAAGCTCAGCCTCTGGGCCGAACGCGAAATCACCTGGGTGCTGGAGAACCGCTGGAGCCAGCTCAGCCGCAACACCGGTGGCAAGGCCCCGGATGTGGACTGGGTGGGCGTGCAACGGGAGGTGGAGCTGGGCCTGCAGCGCCGTCTGCGGCGTGAACTCCAGGTGGAGCCCCTGATCCTCTGCCTCGTGCAGCCGGCCCCGGCCGGCACCCCGGCCTACCAGGGGCGGGCCGATGCCGAGCCCGATTCCCGGCCGGCCCCCCGCGGTCGCGCCGGCGGCCGTGACAGCCGCTCGCTGGATCGCACCCCCCGGCGGGAAGGAGCTCCTGTGGGAGCGGCCTCAGCTGCCCCGGCGGCGGCCTCAGCTGCCCCGGCGGGGGCCTCAGTGGTGACTCCTGTCACCAAAGCCGCGGCGAAGGTGGTGCCGGCTGCGGTCGTGCCGGCTGCGGCCGCCCCCGAGCCCGAGATCGCAGGCCGCACCCGCCGCCGCTCGGCGGCTGCCGCGGGCTGAGCTCGGCTGGGCTTCAGCCCAGCCTCACGTGCAGCAGGCCCCGGGAGAGCTCCTTGATCTCCTCGGGGCTGAACCCCTTAGGCGCATCGGGAGTGCGAAGGGCCTCCAGCACGCTGCCGGCCGGTTGCAGCCGGTTCACTTCCTGCACCTCCACCACCTGGCGCCGCTCGGGATCCGCCTGGGCCACCTCGATCTGCTCGGGTTCCTCAATCACCTCCACGGCAATCGGATCAGGTCGAAGTGCGTCTGCGGCCGGAGGCTCTGAACGCGGGCCCCGATCCAGCTGTTCCAGCCAGGGCATTGCCGCTTGCGCGGTGCTCGGCTGGGCGGACTTTCCCTGCTGGCGCTCCACCACGCCGGAGTCCTCCAGTCCCTGCTCGGCGATCTGAGTCAGGCTGGGATCATTGCAGTGGCGCAACAGGGCGCGGTAGTACCCCTTGGCCGTGGCCACATCCCCGATGCCGTACAGCCGGGTGTGGGCAAGCAGCAGGATCACCCGCAGGCGCAGAGGGTCAGCGGGATCGTCGGGAAGGTCCACCAGCAGCGCCTCCCCGAGGGACTCCACCTCGGCCCACTGGCGTTCGCTGTAGACCCGCTCGATCGCGGCATAGCGCTGCTCATGGGAGTCCTGGGTCTCGGCCATCGATCTCGGCTGCTGGGGCACGGGTGAGAACCAGTGTGCTGCGTTCCCAGTGCAGATGCCACCCACCGGCCAGCTGGAGGGTGCCCGTTCCAGGCCCTGCGGCCATGCGATCGAGCAGCGTCTCGAGGCTGCGGCGGCTGAGCCGCTCCCCCAGGTGGCGGCTGAGCCAGTGCTGCAGCAGGGCGCCCTGGTTGGCGCGTTGCAGGGTGCGCAGGAGGGAAAGGGGCAGCTCCTGATCCTGATCGCCCCCGGCGCCAGCGGCCGCCCTGGCCCCCAGGGCGGCCAGCGCCAGGGACAGCAGTTCCCCCTGGGCGTCGTCATCGGCGGCGAGCTGCTCGGCCAGGGCGGCCAGGCGCCGGGCGGCGCCGGGATGCAGAGCCTCCAGCACCGGCAGCACCTCCTGCCGCAGACGGTTGCGGCTGTAGCGCCGGTCTGCGTTGCTGGGGTCAGGCCACACCGGAAGCTGCAGCTGGTGGCAGAGCCGGGAGGTGTCGGCACGGCTGAAGGGCAGCAGGGGCCGGGCCAGCTGCAGCTCGCCCTCCAGGGCACGCAGGCCGCGCAGGCTGGCCAGACCCCGGCGGTGGCTCCCCCGGGCCAGATTGAACAGCAGCGTCTCGGCCCGGTCGCTGGCGGTGTGGCCCGTCACCACCCGGCTGGCCCCGAGCGCCGCGGCGCAGATCCCCAGCTGCCGGTAGCGCCACGCCCGGCCAGCGGCCTCGCTGGCGGCAGGCTCCGCTGCCTCGGCCTGCCAGCGCTCCCCCAGCAGCGGCAGGCCCTGCCCGGCGGCCCAGGCCGCCAGCTGCTGCGCCGTTCGGGCCGAATCGGGCCGCCAGCCGTGATCGCCGTGCCAGAGGTGCAGCCGCCAGCCGTGCAGCCGCCGCAGGGCGGTGAGCAGCGCCACCAGGGCCATGGAATCCTGGCCACCGGAAACGGCCAGCAGCAGGCAGGCCCCATCGGGCAGCAGGGCCGGATGGCGCCGCAGATGGCGGTGCAGGCGGAGGTGATCGGCGCTCCAGTCGGCCGCGGCGCTGGGCTGGGGCTGGGGATCGGACACCCTGACGACGGGGGTTCAGGTGGGAGAATGACCCCACTGTGCAGCTGTTCCTGCGATGTCGTCCGGCCCCTCCCGCCTTGCCCAGCTGCCTGCTCCGCTGCGGAGCGCCCTGGAGGAGCATCGCCTGATCAAGGTGATCGCCGGCCTCACCAACTTCGATGCCGCCGCCGTGGAGCGCATCAGCCAGGCGGCGGCTGAGGGGGGTGCTGACCTGATCGACGTGGCCTGTGACCCGGCACTGGTGCGGCGGGCCGCTGCGGTGTCCGGTCTGCCGATCTGCGTGTCAGCGGTGGATCCCGAGCTCTTCCCCGCCGCCGTGGCCGCGGGCGCTGCGATGGTGGAGATCGGCAACTACGACGCCTTCTACCCGCTCGGTCGCCGCTTCGAGGCCGATGAGGTGCTGGCGATCACCCGTCGCACCCGGGAGCTGCTGCCCCAGGTGGTGCTGTCGGTCACGGTGCCGCACGTGCTGCCCCTCGACCAGCAGGAGCAGCTGGCCCTCGACCTGGTGGCCGCCGGCGCCGACCTGATTCAGACCGAGGGCGGCACCAGTGCCCGCCCCTTCAGCCCTGGCGTTCTGGGTCTGATCGAAAAGGCGGCCCCCACCCTGGCGGCCACCCATGCCATCAGCCGGGCCCTGGCCGCCGCCGCCGGCCCGGAAGCACCTGCCGCACCGGTGCTCTGCGCCTCGGGCCTCTCGGCTGTCACCCTGCCACTCGCCGTGGCGGCCGGCGCCGCTGGGGTGGGTGTGGGTTCCGCCGTGAACCGGCTGGACGACGCCTGGGCCATGGCGCTGGTGGTACGGGAGCTGCGGGCGGCCCTGCCCTGCCCGCTGGCGGCGACACTCTGAAGGCGGGCAGGGTCTCGGCAAACCTCAGTCACAACTGAGTGCCAGTGGTCTTGGCCAGGCCTACGTTTCAGAAGTTCCACCTGAACCGTCATGGGCTCCCTCGTCTGGCTGCTGCAGTGGCCGATCCGTGCACTGGTGCTGCTGATCGTCGCCTGGCTCCCCCTGGGGGTTGAGATCGAGAGCTTCCCGATCGCCCTGCTGGCCGCCGTGGTGATCGGCCTGCTGGGCACCCTGCTGATCTGGCCGCTCAAACTCGTGCTCGGGCCCGTCTGGGCCGTCACCAGCCTGGGTGGCGTGATCAGTCCGGTGAGTCTGCTGTTCAACTGGCTGATCACCGTGATCCTGTTCGGCCTGGCGGCCTGGCTGATCCAGGGCTTCAGGCTGCGCCAGGGTCTGCTCAGCGCCGTGCTGGGGGCGGTGGTCTACGCGGTGCTGTCCGCGGTGATCCTGCGCATGCTCGGCCTCGATGTGGACTTCACCCGCGTCTCGGCACTGATGAGCCAGGTGGCTGCTGGCTGACCCGGGGCCTTGGGGGTGTCCGAGGCGAAGGCGGCCATTTCGCTGCTGTCGGCACCGCGGCGGCGGGCCAGGCTCGCCAAGAATGGGAGGCATGATGGTTCCCTTCGAGCTTCACGCCCCCTACCAGCCCAAGGGCGATCAGCCCACGGCGATCGCCGGCCTGGTGCAGGGTGTGGAAGGGGGTGAGCGTTACCAGACCCTGCTGGGGGCCACCGGCACCGGCAAGACCTTCACGATCGCCAATGTGATCGCCAGCACGGGGCGCCCCACCCTGGTGCTGGCCCACAACAAGACCCTGGCGGCCCAGCTCTGCAATGAGCTGCGCGAGTTCTTTCCAAAGAATGCCGTCGAATACTTCATCTCCTACTACGACTACTACCAGCCGGAGGCCTATGTGCCCGTCTCCGACACCTACATCGCCAAGACGGCGTCGATCAACGAAGAGATCGACATGCTGCGCCACTCTGCCACCCGCTCCCTGTTCGAGCGCCGCGATGTGATCGTGGTGGCCTCGATCAGCTGCATCTACGGCCTGGGCATCCCCAGCGAATACCTCAAGGCCGCGGTGAAATTCCAGGTGGGCGACACGCTCAACCTGCGTGCCTCCCTGCGTGACCTGGTCAACAACCAGTACTCCCGCAACGACGTTGAGATCTCCCGCGGCCGCTTCCGGGTGCGGGGCGATGTGCTGGAGATCGGCCCGGCCTATGAAGACCGCCTGGTGCGGATCGAGCTGTTCGGCGATGACGTGGAGGCGATCCGCTATGTGGATCCCACCAGCGGCGAGATCCTGCAGAGTCTCGACACGATCAACATCTATCCGGCCAAGCACTTCGTGACCCCCAAGGAGCGGCTGTCGGAGGCCATCGCCGCGATCCGCCACGAACTGCATGAGCGGCTCGACCTGCTCAATGGCCAGGGGCGGCTGCTGGAGGCCCAGCGGCTGGAGCAGCGCACCACCTACGACCTGGAGATGCTGGAGCAGGTGGGCTACTGCAACGGCGTGGAGAACTACGCCCGCCACCTCGCTGGCCGCCAGGCCGGCACCCCGCCCGAGTGCCTGATCGACTACTTCCCCGATGACTGGCTGCTGGTGGTGGATGAGAGCCACGTCACCTGCAGTCAGCTGCAGGCGATGTACAACGGCGACCAGAGCCGCAAGCAGGTGCTGGTGGAGCACGGCTTCCGCCTGCCCAGCGCCGCCGACAACCGGCCCCTCAAGGGCGAGGAGTTCTGGCGGAAGGCCCGCCAGACCATCTTCGTGAGCGCCACCCCCGGCCAGTGGGAGCTGGCCGAGAGCCGCGGCCAGGTGGTGGAGCAGGTGATCCGCCCCACCGGCGTGCTCGATCCCGTGGTGGAGGTGCGCCCCACCGAGGGCCAGGTGGACGACCTGCTCGGCGAGATCCGCCAGCGCGCCGACAAGCAGGAGCGGGTGCTGGTGACCACGCTCACCAAGCGCATGGCCGAGGACCTCACCGATTATCTGGCCGAGAACGGGGTGCGGGTGCGCTATCTGCACTCCGAGATCCACTCGATCGAGCGCATCGAGATCATCCAGGATCTGCGCAATGGCGAGTACGACGTGCTGGTGGGGGTGAACCTGCTGCGCGAGGGCCTGGATCTGCCGGAGGTGTCCCTGGTGGCGATCCTCGATGCCGACAAGGAGGGCTTCCTGCGGGCCGAGCGCTCCCTGATCCAGACCATTGGCCGCGCCGCCCGTCATGTGGAGGGCAAAGCCCTGCTCTATGCCGAAAACCTCACCGATTCGATGGCCAAGGCGATCGGCGAGACCGAACGCCGTCGCGCCATTCAGCATGCCTACAACGTGAAGCACGGCATCACCCCCACACCCGCAGGCAAGCGGGCCGGGAATTCCATCCTGGCTTCCCTGGAGGTGTCGAGGCGTCTCAACGACGAGCAGCTTGAGCAGGCCACGGATCAGGCCGAGCACAATGCCGTTCCCCTCGATTCCCTGCCGGAACTGATTCAGCAGCTCGAGGACAGAATGAAAACAGCGGCCAAGAACCTGGAGTTCGAGGAGGCCGCCAACCTGAGGGACCGCATCAAGGGGCTGCGGCAGAAACTGGTGGGCCGCCGTTGAGCTCCGGGGCCTCGCTGCCCTCGGCCCGGTGGGTGGTGCTGCCGCCGAGATCGAAGGCGCGGTGCACGGCCTGAACGGCCCCCACCCCCTGTTCGGCGGCCACCACGCAGCTGGTACGGATCTCACTGGTGGCGATCAGCTCGATGTTGATGCCGGCCTCCGCCAGGCAGCGGAACATGCGCGCGGCGGTGCCCGGAGTGCAGGGCATGCCGGCGCCCACGGCGCTCACCCTGGCAATGGCCGCGCCTTCCTCGAAGCGGGAGCCGGGCCACTGGCCCAGTAACGGCCCGAGGGCCTGTTCAGCGCGGCTGCGGTCGTCGCGCTTCAGGGTGAAGCTCATGTCACGGGTGCGGTGGTTACCGCTGAGGCCAGTGCGCTCCGACTGCACGATGGCATCGAGGCTGATGCCCGCATCGGCCAGGGCCCTGCACACGGCGGCGGCGGTGCCTGGGCGGTCCGGCACCTGGCGCACGGCCACCTGCACCTGTCCGCTGTCGAGGGCCACGCCCCGCACGGCCGCCTCGCCGCTGTGGCAGGGGGGTGGGTCGTGGCGCAGCTGGCTCTCCTGCAGCTCAAAGGCCTCGGCGGCCGCCCGCAGGGCGCGGCTGCCCTGGTCGCCCGCCACCAGGCAGCTCACCTTCACCTCGCTGGTGGCGATCAGCCGCAGGTTGATGCCGTAGCGGGCCAGGGTGTCGAACAGCCGCGCCGCCACGCCGGGGCGGCCCATGATGCCGGCGCCGGAGATGCTCAGCTTGGCCAGCCCCGCCTCGCCGCTGAGGGTGGCGGCTCCGGCCCCGAGCTCGGCGCCCATGCCGGCCAGCACCTCGCGGCACACCAGCTGGGCCTGCTCCAGGTCGGCCTCGGGCAGGGTGAAGGCAATGTCGTTGGTGAAGCTGCAGGCCTCGTCGGTGGTGCCCACATGGGTGGCCTGCACGATCAGGTCCACGTTGAGGGCCGCCGCTCCGAGCGCCTCGAACAGCTGGGCCGCCACCCCGGGCCGATCCGGCACGTGGGAGAGCGCCACCACGGCCTGGCGGCTCTCGAGATCGGCGCCATCCACCGGCTTGCCCAGTTCCAGGCCGCCCTGGCCGATCGGCTGCGGCGCGCCGCTGGTGAGCCGGGTGCCGGGCGCCTCGCTCCAGCTGGAGCGCACCACCAGCGGCACGCCGTAGTTGCGGGCGATCTCCACCGCCCTGGGATGCAGCACGGCCGCACCGAGGCTGGCCAGCTCCAGCATCTCGTTGCAGCTCACCTCCGCCATCAGCTGGGCATCCGGCACCTTGCGGGGGTCAGTGGTGAGCACTCCGGGCACGTCGGTGTAGATCTCGCAGGCCTCGGCGCCGAGGGCCGCGGCCAGGGCCACGGCGGAGGTGTCGGAGCCGCCCCGGCCGAGGGTGGTGATCTCCGGTGTGCCGGCCAGGCCGCTGCTGGTGCCCTGAAAGCCCGCCACCACCACCACCTGACCCTCATCCAGCAGGCGTCGCAGCCGTTCGGTGCGGATCTCGAGGATGCGGGCGCGCCCGTGGGCCGACTCGGTCATGATCCCCGCCTGGGTGCCGGTCATCGACACCGCCGGCACGCCCTCGGCGTGCAGGGCCATCGCCAGCAGCGCGATCGACACCTGCTCCCCGGTGGCCAGCAGCATGTCCATCTCCCGCTGGGGCGGATCGCTGCTGATCGCCCGGGCCAGGCCGGAGAGTTCGTCGGTGGTGTGGCCCATGGCCGACACCACCACCACCAGCTCATGGCCCTCGTCGCGGCACTGCGCCACCCTGCGGGCCACCGCCTGGATCCGTGCCACGTCGGCCACCGAGGTGCCGCCGAACTTCTGAACCAGCAGGGCCATGGGGTTGAGGGATCAGGGGTGATCGCAACGGCCGATTATCGACTGCGGCCCTGCGCCGGGGTGAGCTCCCGGGCGGCGGCGCCGAGCAGAAAGCCGTCACGGAAGGCATCCCCGGGGGCTGTACCGCGCTTGAGGGCGGCCTCCACCTCCAGCAACAGCGCCAGCAGGGCCAGGAAGCGGGAGCCGGGGATCCCCCTGATCTGTTTGCGCATCACATAGATGCGGCGGGGATTGCCGATGCCGGCCGCCTTGGCGATCACGGCCACGTCCTGCTCACCGCGCTGATCCAGCAGGCACACCCACAGCCAGCCCCGGATCTGGCTGGAGAGGGTGGCCACGATGCGCAGGGCTGGTTCACCCGCTTCGATCAGGGCATCCAGCAGGGCGATCGCCTCGGCGGGCCGCTCCTGCAGCAGGGCATCGCCCACGGCCAGGGCGCTGGTGCTCCGGCCCCCCACAAGGGCCTGCACGGCCTCCACGCTGATCGGCCTGTCCGCCTGGGGTGCTGCCGAGCCGGCCGGCGTGCCCTGGCAGTAGAGCGCCAGCTTCTCCAGCTCACTGGCCAGCCGGGCGCTGTCGCTGCCGATGGCCTCGCTGAGGGCCTCGGCGGCGCCCGGCTGCAGCTGCAGGCCCAGCTCCCGCGCGGTGCGCTGCACCAGCTCCAGCTGGCCGGCGCCATCCCAGATCGCCGGCAGGGGGAAGCCCTGCTCCTCGGCCTGGCCCTGCTTCACCAGCTTCTGCAGCGCCTTGGTGGTGCGCAGGCGACCATCGGGTTTGGCCGTGTTCACCAGCAGCAGATGGCAGCTCTCCGGCACCAGCGGCAGGGTGGCCTCGAGCTGATCGGCCAGCTCGGCGGGGCACTGGTTGCAGAACGGGCTGCGCTGCAGCAGCACCAGCCGCGCCCCTGCCCCCAGGGGAGCGGTACGCGCCTCCCCCAGGGCCTGGGCCGCCTGGGCGGGATCCTGGCCATCCAGGCGGCTGAGGTTGATCGAGGCCCAGGCGGGGTCCACCAGCCGGGCGATCAGGCCATCCACGGCCCGGCCCCGGGCGGCGTCGTCATCGCCCCAGAGCAGGTGGATCGGCATGGCGGCGGGGGTGGATAGGGTTGGGGAGCGCCATGGCTGTGAGGGCGGTCAGGCCAGAGCGCTCCCGACCGATCCCCCCCGAGTTCCATCGAGACCCCCATCCTCCAGGATCATCCGATTTTTCTCGAGAGCCTGCGGCTGATCCGGGCCGAACTGGCCGAGCGCGCTGTGGCCGGCCCCACCGACCCCCTGGAGCGGGCCGTGCTGGAGCGCTGCATCCACAGCAGCGGCGACCTCTCGATCGCGGCGGATCTGCGCTTCAGCCCGGGGGCCTGCGCCGCCGGCGCCGCCGCCCTGGCCGCCGGTGGCGCCATCCTCACCGACACGGCCATGGCCGCGGCGGCGGTGGCGCCGATGGCGGCCCGCAGCTTCGCCAATCCGGTGCACAGCGTGCTCGCCTGGGCACCAGCGCGGGCGCC
This sequence comes from Paraciimarium castrense LEGE 11436, assembly GCF_056633055.1. Taxonomy (NCBI): domain Bacteria; kingdom Bacillati; phylum Cyanobacteriota; class Cyanophyceae; order Synechococcales; family Prochlorococcaceae; genus Paraciimarium; species Paraciimarium castrense. The sequence continues at coordinate 186,410 of NZ_JBSJOW010000007.1, forward strand.
CGAGGGCAGCACCCGCACGGCCGTGGGCATGGAGGGTGCCCTGGCGGCGCTGGGGCCGGGCCTGGTGGTGCTGGTGGGCAGTGCCCCCACGGCCCTGGAGCGTCTGCTGGAGCTGGTGGCTGCCGGCGCGGCGCCGGCGCCGGCCCTGGTGATCGGCATGCCGGTGGGGTTCGTGGGGGTGGCGGAGAGCAAGCGTCACCTGGGCGCCAGTGGCCTGGCCCAGGTACGGCTGGAGGGCTCCCGGGGCGGAGCCGCCCTGGTGGGCGCGGCCTGCAACGCCCTGCTGCGGGCCGGCTGCCGTCAGGCGGCGTCCTGACCCACCCGCACGTGGCTGTTGGCCTCGATGCGACTCAGCACCTGGCGGGCCCGCAGCAGCACCGAGGCGGGAATGCCGGCCAGGCGGGCCGCCTCGATGCCGTAGCTGCGGCTGGCGCCGCCGGGCACCACCCGGTGCAGGAAGCGCAGGTCGCTGCCGGTTTCCTCCACGAGCACCTGGGCGTTGGCCACGTTGGGCAGCAGCTCGGCCAGCTCGTTGAGCTCGTGGTAGTGGGTGGCGAAGACGCTGCGGGCGCCGATGCCCTGGGCCAGCTCCTCGGCCACGGCCCAGGCGATCGAGAGGCCATCGAAGGTGGCGGTGCCGCGGCCGATCTCATCCAGCAGCACCAGTGAGCGGGCCGTGGCGTGGTGAAGGATGTTGGCGGTTTCGGCCATCTCCACCATGAAGGTGGACTGGCCGGCGGCCAGGTCATCGCCGGCGCCGACCCGGGTGAAGATGCGATCGGCGAGGCCCAGCCGGGCCGAGCGGGCCGGGATCCAGCTGCCCATCTGGGCCATCAGCTGCAGCAGCCCCGTCTGGCGCAGATAGCAGCTCTTGCCGCTGGCGTTGGGCCCCGTGAGGATCAGCAGATCGGGCGCTGACTGCGGGCCCTCCCAACCGAGGGCGATGCCGTTGGCGGTGAAGGGCTCCTCCACCAGCAGCTGCTCCACCACCGGGTGCCGGCCGGCCTCGATCTGCAGCTCCCGGCCGTCGCTGAGCTGCGGGCGGCAGTAGCCGCCGCTGGCGGCCAGCTCGGCCAGGGCCACCAGGGCGTCGAGCTCGGCCACCAGCCGGGCGGCCTGGCGGATGGCGGCCGCCTGCTCGCCCACCCGGCCGCGCAGCTGGCAGAACAGCGCATATTCCCGCTCGGCGGCACGGGCCCGCAGCTGCTGGATCTCGGCCTCGCGGCCCTTGAGGGCGGGCGTCACGAAGCGCTCCTCGTTGGCCAGGGTCTGGCGGCGGATCCAGTGGTCAGGCACGGCGGCGGCCTTGGCCCGGCTCACCGCCAGGAAGTAGCCGAAGGTGCGGTGGTGCTGCAGCCGCAGACTGGCGATGCCGCTGGCCGCCCGTTCGGCGGCCTCCTGGCGGCCCAGCCAGGCGTCCTGGTCATCGAGCTGGTTGCGCAGGCCATCCAGCAGCGGATCAATGCCGTCATGGATCAGGGCCCCCTCCGTGAGCGAGAGCGGCGGCGTCTCCAGCAGCACGTGGCGCAGGTCCTCGGCCAGGGCGTCGAGCGACGGCCAGGGCCGCGCCAGGGCCGCCAGGGGGGCGGCAGCGCAGCGCTGCAGCAGGCCGGCGAGCTGGGGCAGCCGCTCCAGCCCATCGGCCAGGGCCACCAGATCGCGGGCCGAGGCACTGCCGGCGCCGGCGCGGCCCGCCAGGCGCTCCAGATCCCCCATCGGCCGCAGCAGCCGGCGCAGGGCCAGCCGCAGCGGGCGCTGACCCACCAGCTCCCCCACCGCCGTCTGGCGCGCCTCGATCCTCTCCAGATCCAGCAGGGGCGCCTCCAGCCAGCGCCGCAGGCAGCGGCCCCCCATGGCGGTGTGGGTGCGATCGAGGGCCCAGAGCAGGGAGCCCTCGAAGGCGCCGCTCAGCTGGGTGCGGGTGAGCTCCAGGTTGCGGCGGGTGGCGGCGTCCAGCACCAGGGCCTCGTCGGGGTGCCAGGTGGTGGGGGGATCGAGCGGCACCTGGCCGCTCTGGGTGCCATCGAGGTAGGCCACCAGCCCACCGGCGGCCCGCAGGGCCAGGGGGTGCTCCCCCAGGCCGAGGCCAGCCAGGCTCGCCAGGCCGAAGCGCTGCTTGAGGGTGGCCGTGGCCTCGGGCGCCTCGAACGGCGTGCGCGGCAGGGGGGTGCGCCGCAGGGTGGCTGGACACCAGGCCGCGGCGGCAGCCGCTTCCTCGCTGGCCACCGCCGGCCAGAGCACCTCGGCCGCCTCCACCTGCAGCAGCTCCTGGTGCAGGGCATCGCTGCCCTGCTGCTGGCTGACGCGGAACTCGCCGGTGCTCACATCGGCCACCGCCAACCCCCAGCCGGCGCCGCTGCCCGGCGGCTCCAGCACCACGGCGCAGAGCCAGTTGTTGCGGCGCGCCGCCAGCATCCCCTCCTCGATCACGGTGCCAGGGGTGAGCACGCGGGTGATGCCCCGGCGCAGCAGTTCGCCCTTGGCGGGGGTGCTCTCCAGCTGGTCGCAGAGGGCCACGCTGAAGCCGCGGCGCACCAGCTCGGCGCAGTGGCGCTCAGCCGCGTGGTGGGGGATGCCCGCCATCGGCACCCGCCCGATCGTCTTGCCGGCCTCCTTGCCGGTGAGGGTGAGCTCCAGCAGCCGCGAGAGGGTGATGGCGTCTTCGAAGAAGCACTCGAAGAAATCGCCCAGCCGGTAGAGCAGCACCCGCTCGGGGTGGTCGCGCTTGAGCTGCACGTAGTGGCGCAGCATTGGCGGCAGCCGGGCCGGCTCCACCAGGCTGTGGTGGTGCCAGGGGGGCAGATCGCTCTCGGGAGCGCTCGCACCCGAAGCGCTGGAGCCCGGGGTGCTGCTGCCAGGGGCCTGGGGGACGGCGTCTGCGTTGGCGGCCTCGTCGGGCTCAGGCTTTACAGGGCGGACTCGTGCCGCCCGCTGCCGCGGCCGGGCGGCTGCGGCGGCAAGCGGGTCCGATGCCGTGCCTCTCTCGCCTGCCGCAATGTGCCCAGCTGCGGCCTCGCCGCTGGCACCGGCCTGCCCCGGGCCGTGGATCTCGGCGAAGAGGGAGCCCTGCAGGACGGGCTCGGGCATGAGCGAAAGCTGCTGGTCGGCTTCCGCGGCCACGGCTCTGCGCTGGAGGCCGTTTGATCGTAGGCCGGGCGCCTCGGCTGCCTGCGCCACCGGGGCCGCAGCTGCCCGATCCCGGAGCCCGACAACTTGTGAAGGATCGGGGCTGGCCGCGCCGGAGACCCCTGGCCTGCGTGTGAGAATCCCGGCACTGACCGGCCCGGCGACGCCGCAGATCCATGCAGATCCTCAACACGCTCACCGTTCTGGCCCTGGTGGTGATGTCCTTCGCCCTGATCGTGGCGGTGCCCGTGCTCTACGCCACCAGCGAAGACAGCGGCCGCTCCAACCGCCTGATCCTGATCGGTGGGATCGCCTGGGTGGCCCTGGTGCTGGTCAACTGGGGCATGAGCTACTTCGTGGTCTGAAGCCGCAGTACCAGAGCGCCTTCTACCCTGAAAGAACCTTGCCGCGCCACTCAGTGGCGTCTGCCTGTGGCAATTTTTGAGGGCCGCTTCGTCGGTGCTGACTCCCTGCGGATCGGCGTGGTGGTGGCCCGCTTCAACGATCTGGTCACCGCGAAGCTGCTGAGTGGCTGCCTCGACTGCCTCGGTCGCCACGGCATCGACACGTCAGCCAACAGCCCCCAGCTGGATGTGGCCTGGGTGCCAGGCAGCTTTGAGATTCCCCTGGTGGCCCAGCGCCTTGCCGCCAGCGGCCGCTATCAGGTGGTGGTGACCCTGGGGGCCGTGATCCGCGGCGATACGCCCCACTTCGACGTGGTGGTGAGCGAGGTGAGCAAGGGGGTGGCGGCGGTGAGCCGCCAGAGCGGCGTGCCGGTGATCTTCGGGGTGCTCACCACCGACACCATGCAGCAGGCCCTGGAGCGGGCCGGCATCAAGAGCAACCTGGGCTGGAGCTATGGCCTGCAGGCGCTCGAAATGGGCAGCCTGATGGCGGGCCTGCCGGGCTAGCTGGGTGGGGCTGGGCCAGCCTCCTGGGGATGGTGCGCCAGCAACTGCTGGCTCTTCACCCTCTGGAAGCCGAGCTGCTCATAGAAGCCGGCGCTGTTGGTGGTCATCAGATACACCCGCTCCACCTGCTGCAGGCGCGGATCGCTGAGCAGGCCCTCCACCACCTGGCGGCCCAGGCCGCGTCCCTGCAGATCGCCCGCCACCACCACGTCCCAGAGCACGGCCCGGCAGACCCCATCGCTGCTGGCCCGCCCGAAGCCCACCAGCCGCTTGCCCCGCCACAGGCTCACCACCACGGGGCTGCCGGCCAGCAGGGTGCGCAGCTGGGCGTAGCTGCGTTGCTGGGCCCAGAAGGCGTGGTGGTTGAACAGGTGCCGCAGCTTCAGCAGGGCGCGGCTGGGGCGCAGGCCGGGGCCGAGGCCGAACCAGCGCAGGCCTGGGGCGCCGGGAGCATGGCGAAGCAGCTGGATCGCGACCATGGCAACAACACCATGGCAACATCCTCCCAGTCACCCCGACGCTTTGAGCCAGCAGCGCAAGGGCATCGTTCTGGCCGGTGGCAGCGGCACCCGGCTGCACCCGATCACGCTTGGGGTGAGCAAGCAGCTGCTGCCGGTGTTCGACAAGCCGATGATCTATTACCCCCTCAGCACCCTGATGCTGGCGGGGATCCGCGAGGTGCTGATCATCACCACTCCGGCCGATCGGGAGCCGTTCGAGCGGCTGCTGGGCGACGGCCGCCGCTGGGGCATGGCCATTGACTACGCCGTGCAGCCCAGCCCCGATGGCCTGGCCCAGGCGTTTCTGATCGGGGAGTCCTTCCTGGCGGGCGCTCCTGCTGCCCTGGTGCTGGGCGACAACCTCTTCCACGGGCAGGACTTCAGCCCCCAGCTGCAGGGCTGCAATGGCCAGCACCAGGGCGCCACGGTGTTCGCCTACCCGGTGCGCGATCCGGAGCGCTACGGCGTGGTGGCCTTCGATGGCGAGGGTCGGGTGCTCAGCATCGAGGAGAAGCCCGCCAAGCCCCGCAGCCGCTACGCCGTGACCGGCCTCTACTTCTATGACGACTCCGTGGTGGAGCGGGCCCGGCGGGTGGTGCCCTCGGCCCGGGGCGAGCTGGAGATCACCGACCTCAACCTCCAGTACCTGGAGGAGGGCAGGCTGCGGGTGGAGCTGATGGGCCGCGGCATGGCCTGGCTGGACACCGGCACCTGCGATTCCCTGCACGAGGCGGGCAGCTACATCCGCACCCTCGAGCATCGCCAGGGCCTGAAGGTGGGTTGCCCTGAGGAGGTGGCCTGGCGGATGGGCTGGATCGACGCCGAGCAGCTCGCCGGCCTGGCTGCCCCCTTGCGCAAGAGTGGCTACGGCGAGTATCTGCTGCAGGTGTTGGAGACAGACGATGCAGGTTGAGCCGCTGCGCAGTGCCTCAGGAGCCGTTCTGGAGGGGGTGCTGCAGCTCAGCCCAAGGGTGTTCGGCGACGAGCGGGGCTTTTTCTACGAGAGCTGGAACCAACAGACCTTCAATGCCGCCGCGGGCGCCACGAGCTTTGTGCAGGACAACCACTCCCGCTCGCAGCAGGGGGTGCTCAGGGGCCTGCACTACCAGCTGCCGCCCCACCCCCAGGGCAAGCTGGTGCGCTGCGTGCTGGGTGAGATCTTCGATGTGGCGGTGGACATCCGCCGCAGTTCGCCCACCTGGGGCCAGTGGGGCGGCGCCCTGCTCAGCGCCGAGAACAGGCAGCAGCTGTGGGTGCCGCCGGGCTTCGCCCACGGCTTCCTCACCCTCAGCCCCGAGGCAGAGGTGCTCTACAAGACCACCGACTTCTGGAGCAAGGACTGCGAGCGCGCCATCCGCTGGGATGATCCGGCCCTGGCGATCGCCTGGCCCCTGGAGGCCCTGGCCGGGGCCCAGCCCCAGCTGAGCGGCAAGGACGGCGCGGCGCCGCTCTTCGCCGAGCTGGGCGCGGGGGACCTGTTCCCATGACCAACACGGCCGCGATGGCGTCAGCCGATCAGCCCCTCAAGGTGCTGCTTACCGGGGCTGCCGGCCAGCTGGGCCAGGCACTGGTTGCCAGCACCCCTGCGGGCCTGGAGCTGATCGCCACCAGCCGCAGCGGCGGCGAGGGTCTCAGCGCCCTGGACCTGGCCGATGCGGCCGCCTGCCGCCAGCTGGTGCAGGAGCTGCGCCCCCACTGGGTGCTCAACGCCGGTGCCTACACGGCGGTGGACCGGGCCGAGAGCGAGCCGGAGCTGGCCGCCGCCGTGAATGCCGCGGCGCCGGCGGCCTTCGCCGAGGCCCTGGCCGGCAGCGGCGGCCGGCTGCTGCAGCTGAGCACCGATTTTGTCTTCGACGGCAGCCAGGGCACGCCTTACCGGCCCGACCAGCCCCTGGCGCCCCTGGGGGTGTATGGCGCCAGCAAGGCGGCCGGTGAACAGGCGGTGCTGGCCAGCGCCCTGGCAGAGGCAGGCCGCGCGCAGGTGTTGCGCACCAGCTGGGTGTATGGCCCGGTGGGCCGCAATTTCTGCCTCACCATGCTGCGCCTGCATGCCGAGAAGCCGGAGATCGGCGTGGTGGCCGACCAGGTGGGCTGCCCCACCAGCACCCTCACCCTGGCGGCGGCCTGCTGGCGGCTGATCGCGGTGGCCCGCGGTGGGGAGAAGGCCGCCGTGTCGGCCGACCTGGCCGAGCCCCTGCCGCCCCTGCTGCACTGGAGCGATGCGGGCGCCGCCAGCTGGTACGACTTCGCCGTGGCCATCGGCGAGCTGGGCCAGGAGCTGGGGCTGCTGCAGCGCCAGGCGCGGGTGCGGCCGATCACCACGGCGGATTACCCCACCCCGGCCCGCCGGCCCAGCTATTCGCTGCTGGAGTGCACCGCCAGCCACCGCCTGCTCGAGCTGCCGCCCCGCCACTGGCGCGCGGCCCTGCGCCAGGTGTTGCAGCAGCTGCCCTCTTCCCTTTCCCGCCCCCTTCCGTTTCCCGCCGCCGCTCCCCCGTGAACCACCTCCCCTCCCTGCTCGGTCCCCGCCGCCGCGTGCTGGTGACCGGCGGCGCCGGCTTCATCGGCGGCGCCGTGGTGCGGCGTCTGCTGCGCGACAGCGAGGCCACGGTGTTCAACCTCGACAAGTGCGGCTACGCCAGCGATCTCACCAGCGTGGAGGCCGTGCTGGATGAGCTCGGTGATGGCGCCGGGGCCCGCCACCAGCTGCTGCGGGTGGACCTCACCGATGCCGAGGCCACGGCCGCGGCGGTGCGCCAGGCCGATCCGGATCTGGTCATGCACCTGGCCGCCGAGAGCCACGTGGACCGCTCGATCGAGGGTCCGGAGGCCTTCATCGCCAGCAACGTGAGCGGCACCTTCCACCTGCTGCAGGCCCTGCGGGGCCACTACGAGGGTCTGAACGAGGAGCGGCGCGCCGCCTTCCGGCTGCACCACATCAGCACCGATGAGGTGTTCGGCTCGCTGGGGCCCACGGGCCGCTTCTCGGAGACCACCCCCTACGACCCCCGCTCCCCCTACTCGGCCAGCAAGGCCGCCAGCGACCACCTGGTGAGCGCCTGGCACCACACCTACGGCCTGCCGGTGGTGCTCACCAACTGCTCCAACAACTACGGCCCCTGGCAGTTCCCCGAGAAGCTGATCCCGGTGGTGATCCTCAAGGCCGCCGCCGGCGAGCCGATCCCCCTCTACGGCGACGGCGCCAATGTGCGCGACTGGCTCTATGTGGAGGATCACGTGGATGCCCTGCTGCTGGCCGCCACCCGCGGCGAGCTGGGCCGCAGCTATTGCGTGGGCGGCCACGGCGAACGCACCAACAAGCAGGTGGTGGAGGCGATCTGCGCCCTGCTCGATCAGCTGCGTCCGGCTGGCGCTCCCCACGCCCGCCTGATCACCCCGGTCAGCGACCGCCCCGGCCACGACCGCCGCTACGCCATCGACCCGGCCCGCATCAGCGGCGAGCTGGGCTGGCAGCCGCGCCACAGCTTCGAGGCGGGCCTGGAGGCCACGGTGCGCTGGTATCTGGAGCAGCAGGGCTGGTGCACGGCCGTGCGCGAGCGCGGCGGCTACACCGGCGCACGGCTGGGGTTGGTGGGGTAGGGGCTCAGACGAGCCAGCCCACCAGGCGCGAGCGCAGGGCCATCAGACGGGGGTAGTGGCGGGCGAAGGGCCTCAGGCCGAACTTGACGATCTGTGCCGTCTTGCCCGTGAGGCTGCGGGTGGGTTCCTTGAGACGCAGGCACAGCACGGTCCAGGTGGGCAGCTGGCTGGAGATGCCGCCGAGGTTGTAGGTCACCACCGGCTCGCGCAGGTAGGCCACGCGGCTGAGATCGGCGAAGGCAGCCGCCATCCAGCCGAGGCAAGCGCTGTAGGGCGCGTCGAGCCTGAAGGGGTTGGAGCGGGCCCAGTCGCCTTCCACCAGCAGGCTCTGGTGGTTGGGCAGGAAGAAGCGCATCCAGCGGCGCAGGTTGCGCATCGCCGGATCCGGCACCAGCCAGGGCCGGCAGCGGCTGGGCGGCACGGGGCAGATGCGGGCCTGGCCGAACACCACGCGCGGGGAGCTGCCGGTGCGGCGGCGGTGGGCCTGTTCGTGATCCAGCAGCCGTTGAAGGGCCTGAGGATGGAGCCAGCTGTCGCCCGAATTGAGGAACTGCACCCACTGGCCGCGGCTGTGGCTGAGACCGAGATTCATGGCCGGGAAGATGCCGCCGGCCGGGTGATCACGCACCAGCTCGAATGGCGCCACCGCCTCCGGGGGCACGGGCACATCGCTGCCGTCCACCACCACCACCTGCAGGCTGGCCGACACCTGCTGGTGGCGGATCGAGGCGAGGGTGTCGTCCAGGTCCCGGGGGTTGTTGCGGGTGAGCACGATGATGCTCACTTCGGGCCTGGCTGCTGCTGCCCTCATCTGCCTTGGCTGGGCGAGCAATTCAGCACCTCTCGGTACAGCTCGGCGTAGAGCCCAGCAATGCGGCCGGGGTTCCAGAGGCGTTCGGCGCGCTGGCGCGACTCGCTGCCCAGGGATTCCCGCCGCTCGGTGCTTTCCAGCACCCAGCCGATGCCCCTGGCGAGGTCTGCGGGATCGTAGGGAGTGGCGAGGTAGCCGGTGCGCTGATGTTCCACCACATCAGGCAGGCCGGTGGCGTTGAAGGCCACCACCGGCACGCCGCAGCTCTGGGCTTCACTGGCGGTCTGCCCAAATGATTCCATGCGAGAGGGCACCACCATCACATCGGCGGCGGAGTACAGCATTGCCAGGGACTGATCGTCGTGGAGGCTGCCCAGGTAGTGAATCGGCAGCCCGAGTCGTGGCCGATCGTGGGGCTGCGACTGGCCGAACACCACTGCACGGAGGCCTGGCAGCGTGGGGGCGAGCTGAAGCAGGGCGGCTTCGAGCAGATCCCAGCCCTTGCGCGGGTCGCGGCTGCCGCCCAGGGCACCGAAGAGCAGCAGGGGCCCCTCTTCCGGCAGCGCGAACAACTGCCGCGCCAGTACCTGGGGCCAGGGCCGGTAGACGTGGGTAGGCAGGGGATAGGGAATCACCCGCATCGGCCAGTCGGCCAACAGTGCCGAATGCTGTGCACAACCGGCCAGCCAGCGGCTGGGGCACACGAGCTGGATGGGTCGTCGCCACTGCCGACGTTTGCGCTGCCAGCACCATCGGTCGATGTCCAGACCGCCATGGCCGGGTGGGCGGTTGTGGCGGTGGTAGCCCTGCTGGTACCTGAGGTCATCGGTGCCATTGGGGTAATGCTCACTGCCACTGAAGGCCCAGCAATCATGGAGGGTCCACACCAGTGGCTTGCGCAGACGGCCGATGGCTTCGATCGAGAGCATCTCGCCCTGCACCCAGTGCAGGTGCAGCAGGTCGGCGTCGCTGGCGTTGAGTTCTCGGTCGAGCTGGCAGGGGATCCAGGAAGGGGAATGGAGCACTGGGTTGGAGGTGCGCTGCAGGCCTGGGAGAAGGCCCCCGAGTGCGCTGCGGGCCAGGGGGAGTGCTGCCCGTTGACCTTTCGGGCCGTGGATGGAGGCCTGGTCGCTTTGTTTCCGGCTGACCCGCATGGAGCTGGATACCTGCTGGGCTGTTCCTTCTTGCAGTGAGGTGTGAATCCGATCGGCCGCACGGGCGGCACCACCCTTTCCGTCGGAGAATGAAACGTGGCAGATGTTCAAGGTGTTGGGCCAATCAATTGGAGGTTTCTCATCCCTCTCAGAATGGGCCGAGCCGGTATCGCAAAGCAGCAGAGGAGCGGATGCAGCGCCTTGGCCACTGCCTCTCGGAAACGCGCTTTTCGTAGGTTCATAGCCCCCTTAGAGCGTCGGCGATAGATCCAGGCGTGGCTGCCTTTGCATCGCCCCATCTGTTGCAGCCCCAGTGGTTCGGCACACCAGCTGAAGAAATAGCGGAGGTGAAACGTGCAGGGAAGATGGCAGAGGATCACTGGTTGAAAGCAGTTGGCTATGAAGAGATGGCCTCCTGGTTTCACCGCTGCCACCATCTCTTCTAGCAGGCCTAAGGGGTCGTGCACATGCTCGAGTACATCGGTGCAGACCAGTGCATCGAATCGGTTCGGCGTGAGCGTGCCGACGTAAGTGATGCTTGGATACGCCCTGCAGGTTTCCAAGCCAGGAGCTGGAGGGAACGGATCGTAGATGGAGACTTGCGAGGAAGGAAGGCGATCCGCTATTAGCCTGGCAAGGGTGCTAAAGCCACCGCCGGAATCAACAATGAATTTTAGCCCAAGTGAGGCAATAGCATTTGCAATCGAGGGCCTGTGCCCCATGGATACTGGATCTTGCTCGATGTAGATTCCATTCAGGAGCCATACGGCGTTGGCGTAAAACATATGATATTTGCTATCTTGAAATCTCTTTTGACTGCAGCCCGCATCCCGCCATGCTTTGTCCATCAAGGCCCAAATCTGCTCAAGGCTGGGGTGCTTTCCGATTTGTTTGAGATAACCTTCAACGCCAGCTCTCTCGATGCTAGACAGATTGTACTTGCTTAAATCAATCATAAGCCCTCCCTGATCCTCGCCATCGAGAGCTGCTTAGCAGTCTTAGCCTATGCGCAACTCGAGATGGAAAAGACCTGGTAAAATGGTGGCTATACGTATAGGTGTCTGCAGCGACATTCCGCACCGTAAATCTGGGATGCTGCAATGGTATTAGCCCGGATGGATGCTCTGCTCTATGGCTCAGGGGTGCACCTGTTGAATGTTCCGACGTGGTGTGGGAGGCATCCTTCCCAAAACCCACATTCTCTACGAGATTCAAATTAGGTAGCGCTGTTAGGCCTCCATTGGCAAAGCATGTGAAGGCCCACCGGTAAGCCCAGGAGTCCGGCTCTCCTTTGCTGAGCAAGCGGTCCCAGATGCGTGTCCAGTATCTGGCCTCCCTGCGGTTTTCAAAGATTGATCCGATCAGTCCAGAGGCCTTGAGGGACGGCCATTGGCGAAGTTCGCCATCGTAGTGGCGCCAGCAGCGGCGCCAGCTGGCCCAGCCCCAGCAGTGGTTGTAACGACTGAAGTAGTAGCTGCCGTCGCCACGCCACTGGCCGTTCTGAAAGTTGTTCCCGCTGATGCACCAGACTCGTGTGTCGTACCGGTAGCGGACCAACAGCTCCGTGCAATAGGGGAAGAAGTCGGGATGGGGAATACAGTCGTCCTCCAGAATGATGCCCTCTACCACCTGCTCGAAGAACCAGCTGATGGCGCGGCTGACGCTGAGGCGGCAGCCTTGGTTGGTGTCAGAGTAGAGGTGCTCAATCTGGCAAGGCCAGTCGATCTCGGTTTCGATTACTGCCCTTGTGGCGGCTACCTTCTCCACTTCGCCTGGGCGATCGGGGTTGGGTCCATCACAGGCCACGAACAGCCGGGTTGGTGCGACCGGGCGGATGGCGTCAATCACCTGCCGCAGGGTATGGGGACGGCGCCAGGCGACAAGCAGGAGAGGGGTGTCCTTGGTGTTCATGCCAGCGGGCAGCTGTAGATCAGCTGCCGACACAAGGGCAGGGTCAAGCTCCTGAACTGATGGTTTGGACCTGAAAAGGTTGCCAAGGCTGGTTCAGATCGAAAAGAGAAGATCCCGATAGTTTCCATGATCACTCAAGACTTCATGCAGATGATAGCCTTGGTTGTTGAGGAAAACACTGCAACTCTGATCCCTTGTCTCCACGAGGATCCACTTTGGTTGATATCGACTGAAATCTAGGCCCATCAGCACGGCCAGCTCATTGCCTTCCACATCCACACTGAGCAGATCCGGCTGGTCAGGAGCGCTGACGTCATCCAGAAGACTCGTGAGTGTGCATGCCAAGGCGCCATAGGCGAAGCTGGCTTGGGGATGATCCAGAAACTGGATACCCCGAGCAGCATGGTTCAGAACAGCAGCATCGCTTACATTCAGACCCTTGGCCACACTCATCAAGTCTGCCTCTATCATTTCAACAAATCTATCTGAATAGCCGAAGGGCACGCAAGCCGCGCACCTCACGGCGGGATGATCACCAAAGCTTCGATTCTGAATGCAATCAACGAATCGGCGGGGGCTGGCTTCAATGAGCAAGCCTGTCCAACCATAATGCCGCTGAAGCTTGTAGGTATTCGATTGCCGCAGGCCATCATTGGCGCCCAGTTCGATGAAGTATCCATTCCTCCTGGGTGGCATCGCGTCGATCAGCCTGAGGTCGAGTCCGTCCAATCCAGTGCTCCCTTGCCGCCACAGCTCTCTGACAAGGTGCTGGCAGGAAAGCAGCAGTGCGGGCGGCATCCAGTTGCGAAGAAAACCGGCCATCAGGGGAGTGGTGCGATCAGAAAAGCGAAATTTCTGGCGATCCTGCGGCTCCAGAGCACCGGCGCAAACACACTCACCAGATAGGAGGCAGAAGTGGCCATCGCTGCGCCAACAATGCCAAGCGGCGGGATCAGAATAGAGTTCAAGGCAATGTTGGTTATGGCTCCGATGGCGCTGCGCACGGTGATCGCTCTGGCGAGCTGCTGAGTGTTCAGCCAAACCGCGCTGGCGCATCCTATGGCCACCGCGAATGAGGCTGGTGCCAGCCACCTCAGGGTGAGCATGGCCGGCTGAAAGTCTGCTCCGAAAATGATGGGAATCAGGGAAGGTAGAATCACGGCCGAACCGATCATCATGCCCATGCCAAGAATCCACGCACTCTGATAGAGCTTGCGCAGCGATCTATCGGTGCGGAACTTGCCACTCCCTCGCCCCACCTGGGGCAACATGGTGCGGGCCAGAATCAGGGGCAAGACATACAAGCTCTCGGCTGCGCGAACCGCCACCGCGTACTGCCCCACATCCTCCGGGCCTTTGAACCAGGCCAACATCACCTGGTCTGACTGCATGTAAAGCGATACCGAGAGGCCGGCCAGCATCAAGGGCCAGCCTCTCCTGATCAGTGCCCCTGCTGCGCTGAGGTTGGCTTGGCCCCAGTGGCCTGCCTGGTTGGTGGCCCGGCTCGCCGCTCCCAGAAGCCAGGCCCGGGCCGCGGCCGTGGCGGCCTGCACCACGCCAAACACCAGCAGCGGCGCCCGCAGGCCCAGGGCGAGGCTGGTGAGCGCCATTCTCACCAGGTCATGACGGACGTTGACGCCAGCCAGCCGCGATCCCTGCTCCATCGCCAGCAAGGCCACTTCAAGCACCTGCGCCGAGCGGAACAGATTGGCCAGAATGGCGAGCCCGATCAGGCCCGTCACCACAGGGTCGCCGCTGAACCAGGCCACCGGTAACAAGACCAGGGCGAGCACCCCCGTGCCGGCGATTTCCAGCCAAAGGGCTGTGGGCACCAGCCCCGGCTGTGGTGACGGCTCGCACAGCAGCACTCCGAGGCTGGCCGAGGTTCCGAGGCTGCCCAGGGGGGCCAGTACTCCCACCAGGGCGGTCACGTAGCTCAGCCTGCCTAGATCCGACGGGCCCAGGTAGCGGGCCATCCAGCCCCCCAGGCCAATCGAAATGAGCAACTGGAGGCCGTGGCTGCCCACCTGGCTGAGCAGGGAACGCCGCAGGCGCTCGGCCTTGGGGTGGGTGGGCGCGTCGGCCATCACGGTGCTTGCCTGGCTCCATCCTTGCTGGAGCGGGGACCGTGGCTACGGTCTGGTGTGCTGCTCCAGTGCCTTGGGCAGCCAAGCCCACGCTTCCGCCGATGCCGGCCACCATCTACCTGCACTGGGCCGCCACGTCCTACAGCTGGGTGCGCTCCGGGCTCTATCACACGATCATCAGCGGCGATGGCCGCCTGAACCGGCTGCACGCCTACAGCATTGATCTGCCGGCCCACACCTGGCGCCGCAACAGCAATGCTGTGGCCCTCTCCTGTGCCTGCATGGGGGGCCGCCCCGATCCCTGGACGCTGCCCCCCACCGAGGCCCAGCTCGAGGCCCTCTGCCGCGAGGCCGCCCAGGTTGCCCGCAGCTGGGGTTGGAGTGCGGCCGACATCGGCATCGAGCGGGTGATGACCCACGCCGAGGCCGCCTCCAACCGCGATGGCCAGTGGATGCATGAGAACTACGGCCCGGTGATCTGGGGCGGCACCGGCGAGCGCTGGGATTTCCTGCAGCTCAGCCGGAACGGCCCGCCCACCGGCGGGGACCAACTGCGGCAGCGCATTCGCAGCGCTCTCTCGGCATCCCAGCGTCCACCCGAGCAGTCGCTGCAGCCCATGGAGGCGCCGCTGGCGTTCCGCCGCGCCACCACCATGTCCGCCCGCGGCCGGGAGCTGGCGGTGGAGATCGATGCCGCCGGCAGCTCCTGGGCCCTGGCCGCCGACCTGCTCTCCCTCTACGAGATTCCCTATGCCTGGGAGGCGAGTCGGCGGCGCATCCTCGTGGGCAGCCTCGATGTGGTGCCCAGCTTCCGCGAGGATCAGGTGCAGCCCTCGGTGGGATGGCCCCTGTTCGAGATGACCCTGCAGAGCGGCAACGCACCCGTGATCCTGCGCGGCATCCTGCGCGAGAACCGGGCCTGGTGCCGGGTGCTGGAGTTCGCCGAGGAGTTCGGCATCAGCATGACGTTTGATCCCTTCGTGCTGCTGGAGCGGCGCGGCGGATGAGCGGCGAGGCGCCGCCACAGGCCAGGGCAGAGCCGGCACCGCTGGTGTCGGTGGTGATGCCCTGCCGCAACGCCGGCCCCTTGATCGATCGGGCCATCGCCTCGGTGCTGCAGCAGTCGGAGCCGCGCTGGGAGCTGTTGATCGTGGACGACAACTCCCAGGACGACTCCCGCCAGCGCATCGCCCGGGCCGCCCGCGACGAGGCCCGCATCCAGCCGCGTTACCTGCCCTTCTCGGTGGGTGCCGCCACCGCCCGCAACCTCGCCATCGAAGCGGCCCGCGGCCGCTACATCGCCTTCCTCGATGCCGACGACTCCTGGCTGCCCGCCAAGCTGGCCCTGCAGCTGGAGTGCCTGCGGCTCCACCCCGGCGCCGCCATCAGCCATGGCTCCTACTTCACCGTGAACACCCCAGACGAGACCCCCCGGCACGTTGTGAGGGCACCGGAGCGGATCTCGGCCCGGCAGATCATGCGCACCAACGGCATCTGCACCAGCACGGCCATGGTCGACACCGAGGTGGTGGGCCGTTGTTACCTGCCGGGGTTCACCATCACCCATGACTGGGGTCTGTGGCTGCAGATCTTCTCGGCGGCGCCGGGCCAGCGGCTCGCCTGGGGGGTGCAGCAGCCCCTGGCCGTGCGCCTGCGCCATGCCCGCTCCCTCTCCGCCAACCCGCTGCTCACCAGCCTGGACAGCTTTCGCACCCTGCGCGCCTGCACGGGCCTCTCCACCCCTGCGGTGCTGCTGGCCCTTGCCCGCCACTCCGTTGCCGCCCTGGGCAAGCGGCTCTGAGCCACCGCCATGCCGACCGCCACCCCTGCAGCCACCCCTGCCCCCACGCAGCCCCGCATCGTGGTCACGGGGGCCTCAGGCTTTGTGGGCCGGGCGCTGGTGGCCGCTCTGGCGGAGCGCTATCCCGTGTACCCCCTGCCGCGCCACAGGCCAGCCGGCGACGAGGCCCTCGCCCGCTGGCGTCCCACCCACCTGGTGCATGCCGCCGCCCTGGCTCACCGGCGGCCGCCCCGCGGCCAGCGCGAGCAGCAGCAGCTGTGGCAGGTGAATGTGGAGCTGGCCGACAGCACCGCTGCCCTGGCGGCTCGGCTCGGGTTGGAGCGGCTGCTGCTGCTGAGTTCGATCGGGGTGCATGGAGCCGGCACAGCGCCGGGGGTGGCCCTGAGCGAGGCGAGCCCCCTGCGCCCGGTCACGGCCTATGCCGCCTCGAAGCAGGCCGCTGAGGCGCTGGTGCGCCACCGCCTCGCCGGCAGCGACACCAGCTGCACGATCCTGCGGCCGGCCCTTGTGTACGGCCCCGCTGCCCCCGGCAACCTGCGCTCCCTCTGCCGCTGGGTGGAGGCCGGCCTGCCCCTGCCCCTGGCCGCCGTGGCCAACCGGCGCAGCCTGATCGCCCTGGCCAACCTGGTGGATCTGATCGAAGTGGCCCTGCTCCATCCCGCCGCCGCCGACCGCACCTTCGTGGCAGCCGATGCCGAAACCATCGCCACCCCCGCCTTGGTGCGTCTGATCGCCCGGGTGCGCTGCCGGCCCTGCCGCCTCTTCCCCCTGCCCCCGCCCCTGCTCAAGGCCCTCGGCGCCCTGCCCCTGCTGGGCCCGAAGCTGCAGCAGCTCAGCGGCAATCTGGTGGTGGACAGCTCCTGTGTGCGCCAGCAGCTCGGCTGGCGCCAACCCCAGGCTCAGCTGGCGGCGCTGGAGTTGGCCTTTGCGCCGCAGAGCCCATGAGCGCCGCTGGTTCTGCCCTGGAGGTGGTTCCAACGATCGCCGTGGTGGCCGCTGCGGCCCTGCTGGCCTGGCTGCTGCTGTGGCTGCTGCTGCCGCTGCTGCGCCGTGGCCTGCTCGATCGGCCCAACGCCCGCAGCTCCCACAGCCAGCCCACCCCCCGGGGCGGCGGCGTGGTGTTCGTGCTGGTGGGGGGCCTGGGGGCGGCAGGTTTCGGCAGCGGCCTGCCCCTGCTCTGTCTGCCCCTCGCCCTGGTGGGGCTGCTGGATGATCACCGTTCCCTGCC
Source organism: Paraciimarium castrense LEGE 11436 (assembly GCF_056633055.1). Classification (NCBI taxonomy): domain Bacteria; kingdom Bacillati; phylum Cyanobacteriota; class Cyanophyceae; order Synechococcales; family Prochlorococcaceae; genus Paraciimarium; species Paraciimarium castrense. Next base: position 203,539 of record NZ_JBSJOW010000007.1, read on the forward strand.
CGTGGCGCCCCGCCTGCTGGCCCAGCTGGCCACGGCGGCGGCGCTCCTGGCGATCAGTCCCCTGCGGGCGGGGCTGGGGACCGCTACCGCCTCGGTGCTGCCGCCAGTGCTGCTGCCGGTGTTGCTGCTGGCCCTGCTGCTGCTGGTGGTGGCCGTGATCAACCTCACCAACTTCATGGACGGGCTCGATGGTCTGGTGGCCCTCTGCATGGCGCTCAGCCTGAGTGCGGCCGCCCTGGCCCAGGGCGCGGCCCTCTGGCCCCTGGTGGGGGCCCTGCTCGGTTTTCTGGCCTGGAACTGGTGCCCGGCACGGCTGTTCATGGGCGATGGCGGCAGCACCTTCCTGGGCGCGGTGTTCGCCGGCCAGGTGCTGCAGGCTCCCAGCTGGCCCCAGGCCCTGGGCCTGTTGCTGGTGGCCACGCCCCTGCTCGCCGATGGCGGCCTCTGCCTGCTGCGCCGGCTGCTGGCGGGTCAGCCCCTGCTGCAGCCCCATCGCCTGCACCTCTACCAGCGGCTGCAGCAGGCCGGCTGGAGCCATGGCCGGGTGGCAGCGGTCTATGGCGCCACCACTGGCGTGCTGGCCCTGGGCTGGAGCTGGGGCGGCTGGTCCGCCCTGGGGCCCCTGCTGGCCTTGAGCCTGCTTCTGGGGCTGCTGCTGGAGCGGCGCGTGGCGGTGCCCTTGGCGTGATCGCCCGGGGTTGGTGCCTGGGGCGGCGTCTACGGTGAGGGTCCTGCAGCAGCAGCCACGATGGCGCTGAGGGTTCTGCCGCGCTTGGTTGCCGGGCTGCCGCTGATGCTGCGGCGCCTGCCGCTGCTGGCCGCCGACCTGCTGCTGCTGCCCCTGGCGGTGTGGCTGAGCTTCCTGCTGCGGTTGGCGGAGCCCTGGCCCGCCCAGCTGCAGGCCTCGCTCTGGCTGTTCCCCACCGTGGTGGTGATCGGCCTGCCCCTCTATGCCCTCAGCGGCCAGTACCGCGGCCTGGCCCGCTACGTGGGCAGCGCGGCCCTCTATCAGGTCGCCAGCCGCAACGCCCTGCTGGTGTTGCTGGTGGCTTTCACGGGCCTGCAGCTGCAGCTCTCCGCTCCACCCCGCAGCAGCTGGGTGCTGCTCTGGATCCTGCTCACCGTGTTCACCGGCGGTCTGCGCTTCGCCCTGCGCGACCTGTTGCTGGGCCGGCCCTCCGCCGATCCCCGCCGCCGCCGCCAGCGGGTGCTGATCTACGGCGCCGGCGCCGCCGGGGCCCAGCTGGCCGCGGCCCTGCGCCTCGGTCAAGGCACCCGGATCGCCGCCTTCCTCGACGACGACCCCGGCCTCTGGCACCGCACCCTGTACGGGGTGCCGGTGTTGCCGGTGTCCCAGCTGCCACGCCTGCTGGGATCCGGTGGGATTGACCAGCTGATCGTCTCGATTCCCTCCCTGGGCCAGCGCCAGCGCCGCCAGCTGCTGGCCCGGCTGCAGGGCTATGGCGTGCCCGTGCTCCAGGTGCCCGCAGTGGAGGAGATCGCCTCCGGTCGCGCCCGCATCGACACCCTGCGGCCGATCCCGATCGAAGACCTGCTGGGCCGCGAGAGTGTGCACGCCGAGCCGGCCCTGCTGCAGGGGGCCATCAGCGGCCGCTGCGTGCTGGTGAGCGGTGCCGGCGGTTCGATCGGCTCTGAGCTCTGTCGCCAGATCCTGCGGCTGCAGCCCACCAGGCTGGTGCTGCTGGAGCACAGCGAATACTCCCTCTACGCCATCGGCCAGGAGCTTGCGGCCTTTGCCGGCTCGGTGCCTCTGGTGGAGAGCCTGGGCGACGTGGCCGACCAGCGCTTCCTCGAGGGTCTGCTGCGCGGTCACGGGGTGGAGGTGTTCTTCCATGCGGCCGCCTACAAGCACGTGCCCCTGGTGGAGGTCAACGTGTGCGCGGGCCTGGCCAACAACCTGCTCGGCACCCGCAGCGCCCTGGCGGCCAGCCTCGCCTGCGGCCTCGAGCGCTTCATCCTGATCTCCACCGACAAGGCCGTGCGCCCCACCAATGCGATGGGGGCCAGCAAGCGGGCCTGTGAGCTGCTCGTGCAGAACGCGGCCGCCGCCCGCCCAGCCACCATCTGCAGCATGGTGCGCTTCGGCAACGTGCTCGGCTCCTCCGGTTCGGTGGTGCCCCTCTTCCGCCGCCAGATCGCCGCCGGGGGGCCGCTCACGGTGACCGATCCGGAGATCAGCCGCTTCTTCATGACCATTCCCGAGGCCGTGCAACTGGTGCTCCAGGCCAGCGCCATGGCGCGGGGTGGGGAGGTGTTTCTGCTGGACATGGGCGAGCCGGTGCGCATCGCCGACCTGGCCCGCCAGATGATTCAGCTCTCAGGCGCCAGCGTGCGTGATGCCGACCACCCCGATGGCGACATCGAGATCCACTACACGGGCCTGCGGCCGGGGGAGAAGCTGCACGAGGAGCTGCTGCTGGCCACCGCCAGCGAGCCCACCGCCCACCCTCTGATCCGCCGTGCCCAGGAGCAGGCCCTCGCTCCGGAGCGGCTGCTGGCGCTGATGGCCGCCATGGAGGAAGCCCTCCAGGCCTGGGATGAACGGCGGGCTGTGGCGCTGCTGCAGCGGCTGGTGCCCGAGTACTCCCCCCGGGGGGTGGGCTCCACCTAGACGCTCCACCCAGAAGAGGCCTGCGCGCTGGGCCGCTGGTACGGCCTTCTGGAACTCCGCCGAGCTCGCCCTCGGTAGGCTGAATTCCCTGCGTGCGGCTTCCCTCCATGCTCAAGCTCCTGCTGGGTGACCCCAATGCCCGCAAGCTGAAGCGCTACCAGCCGGTTGTCTCCGACATCAACCTGCTGGAGGAGGAGATCGCCCCCCTCTCCGACGACGAGCTGCGCAGCCTCACGGGCGAGTTCCGCCAGAGGCTGGAGCAGGCCCGGGATGCCGGCGGCAACGCCGAGGCCGTGCGGGCCCGGGAGCGCAAGCTGCTCGATGAGCTGCTGCCCCAGGCCTTTGCCGTGGTGCGCGAGGCCGGCAAGCGGGTGCTGGGCATGCGCCACTTCGACGTGCAGCTGATCGGCGGCATGGTGCTGCACGACGGCCAGATCGCCGAGATGAAGACCGGCGAGGGCAAGACCCTCGTGGCCACCCTGCCCAGCTACCTCAACGCCCTCACGGGCCGGGGCGTGCACGTGGTGACCGTGAACGACTACCTGGCCCGCCGCGACGCCGAGTGGATGGGGCAGATCCACCGCTTCCTCGGCCTCTCCGTGGGTCTGATCCAGCAGGACATGGCGCCCTCGGATCGGCGCGAGAACTACGGCTGCGACATCACCTACGCCACCAACAGCGAGCTGGGCTTTGATTACCTGCGCGACAACATGGCCACCGACATCGCCGAGGTGGTTCAGCGCGATTTCCACTACTGCGTGATCGACGAAGTCGACTCGATTCTGATCGACGAGGCCCGTACGCCCCTGATCATCTCCGGCCAGGTGGAGCGTCCCCAGGAGAAATACCAGAAGGCCGCCGAGGTGGCCGCCCGGCTGGAGCGTGCGGCGGAGCTCGGCAAGGACGGCATCGACCCCGAGGGGGATTACGAGCTGGACGAGAAGCAGCGCAGCTGCACGCTCACCGATGAGGGCTTCGCCAAGGCTGAGCAGATGCTGGGGGTGAGCGATCTCTTTGATCCCGCCGACCCCTGGGCCCACTACATCAACAATGCCCTCAAGGCCAAGGAGCTGTTCATCAAGGATGTGAACTACATTGTGCGCGGCCAGGATGCCGTGATCGTCGATGAGTTCACCGGCCGGGTGATGCCCGGTCGCCGCTGGAGCGACGGCCAGCACCAGGCCATTGAGGCCAAGGAAGCTCTGCCGATCCAGCCCGAAACCCAGACCCTGGCCTCAATCACCTATCAGAACTTCTTCCTGCTCTATCCGCGCCTGGCCGGCATGACCGGCACGGCCAAGACCGAAGAGGTGGAGTTCGAGAAGACCTACAAGCTCGAAGTGGCCATCGTGCCCACCAACCGGCCCCGCTCCCGCGCCGACTGGACCGACCAGGTGTACAAGACCGAAACCGCCAAGTGGCGCGCCGTGGCCCTGGAAACCGCCGAGGTGCACAACTCCGGCCGGCCGGTGCTGGTGGGCACCACCAGTGTGGAGAAATCGGAGCTGCTCTCAGCCCTGCTGGCCGAGCAGGAGGTGCCCCACAACCTGCTCAACGCCAAGCCCGAGAACGTGGAGCGGGAAGCGGAGATCGTGGCCCAGGCGGGCCGCGCCGGCGCCGTGACGATCGCCACCAACATGGCCGGCCGCGGCACCGACATCATCCTCGGCGGCAACAGCGACTACATGGCCCGCCTGAAGCTGCGCGAGGTGCTGCTGCCCGTGCTGGTGCGCCCTGAGGAGGGGCATCGCCCGCCGGTGCCGCTGCAGCGGTCCGCCGAGGCGGCCGGCTTCGGCGCCGGCAAGGGCCAGGCCGCCGGCGCCCGCAACGGCAGCGCCCCCTCGGAAGCCCGCGCCATCGGAGCCCTCTACCCCTGTTCCTTGCCCGAGGAGGAGGACCAGGCCCTGGCCGCCCTGGCCCGGGAGCTGGTGAAGGCCTGGGGCGATCGCGCCCTCAGCGTGCTGGAACTGGAAGATCGCATCGCCCAGGCGGCCGAGAAAGCCCCCACGGAGGATCCGCAGATCGCCCTGCTGCGCGAACGCATCACGGCGGTGAAGGCCACCTACGACGCCGTGGTGAAGCAGGAGGAGGGGCGGGTCCGGGAGGCCGGTGGCCTGCATGTGATCGGCACGGAACGCCACGAATCCCGTCGCGTGGACAACCAGCTGCGCGGCCGCGCCGGCCGCCAGGGCGACCCCGGCTCCACCCGCTTCTTTCTCTCCCTGGAAGACAACCTGCTGCGCATCTTCGGCGGCGAACGGGTGGCCGGCCTGATGAATGCCTTCCGCGTGGAGGAAGACATGCCGATTGAATCGGGGATGCTCACCCGCTCGCTTGAGGGCGCCCAGAAGAAGGTGGAAACCTATTACTACGACATCCGCAAGCAGGTGTTTGAATATGACGAGGTGATGAATAATCAGCGCAAAGCCGTCTACACGGAGCGCCGCCGGGTGCTGGAGGGCCGTGAGCTCAAGCAACAGGTGATCGGCTATGGCGAACGCACCATCGACGACATCGTGGAGGCCTATGTGAATCCGGACCTGCCGCCCGAGGAGTGGGATCTCAGCCGCCTGGTGGAGAAGGTGAAGGAATTCATCTATCTCCTCGAAGACCTCGAGCCCCAGCAGCTCCAGGGCCTGGGGGTGGAGGAGCTCAAGGCCTTCCTGCAGGAGCAGATGCGCAATGCCTATGACATCAAGGAGGGTCAGATCGAGCAGCAGCGCCCAGACCTGATGCGCCAGGCTGAGCGCTTCTTCATCCTGCAGCAGATCGACACCCTCTGGCGGGAACATCTGCAGGCCATGGATGCGCTGCGTGAGTCGGTGGGCCTGCGCGGCTACGGCCAGAAAGATCCGCTGATTGAATACAAGAACGAGGGCTACGACATGTTCCTCGAGATGATGACCCAGATGCGCCGCAACGTGATCTACTCGATGTTCATGTTCCAGCCCGCTCCCGCACCCCAGCGCGCCACAGTCTGAGCGGCGCTGACCAGCCGTTGGGCCATCTGCCGTTGGCTGTCAGCGGGTGGTGCCGGGGTTGTCGCCCAGGAACTCGAGGATCTCGCGGTCTTTGAGGCTCTGGGCCTCGCCCCTGCAGGGTTCAGGCAAGGGCCGCCCGGCGGCGATCTCCCGCAGGCAGGCCTGGGCACGGGCCAGTTCCCCCTCCAGGTTGTCGATGCGCTCCATCAGGTTGCGGATCACCCGGGCCTCGGTGTCGGGCAGGGCGGAGTGGGCCAGGGGATCCACCCGCACGCCGCTCTGGTGCACCACCCGGCCGGGGATGCCCACCACCGTGCTGTCCGGGCCTACGTCCCGCAGCAGCACCGAGCCGGCGCCGATGCGGGTGTTGGCGCCCACCGTGATCGCGCCCAGCACCTTGGCGCCCGCCCCCACCACCACGTTCTCCGCCAGGGTGGGGTGGCGCTTGCCGTGCGCCTTGCCCGTGCCGCCCAGGGTCACGCCCTGATACAGCAGGCAGTTGTTGCCCACCTCGGTGGTTTCACCGATCACCACACCCATGCCGTGGTCGATGAACACGCCATGGCCGATCCGGGCGCCCGGGTGGATCTCGATGCCGGTGAGCAGGCGACCCACCTGGCTGAGCAGCCGCGGCAGGATCGGCAGGCCGGTGCTCCAGAGCCGGTGGCTGATGCGGTGCAGCACCAGGGCATGCAGCCCCGGGTAACACAGCAGGATCTCCAGCACCCCCCGGGCGGCAGGGTCCCGATCCTTGATGATCGCCAGGTCGGCCTGGATTGCCTTGAGCATGCAGGCATCCTGCCGGAGCCCGGAGGCGTTTGACCGAGGGGTACCCGCTCGTGCATGATCAGCGGGTCGGCCTCGCCGGCCCAGTCCCGTCAGCGGTTTCAGCCGCAGGCCGTTCGGGATTGCGGATGTAGCTCAGTGGTAGAGCATCTCCTTGCCAAGGAGAGGGTCGAGAGTTCGAATCTCTTCATCCGCTTTTCAGCCCTCAGGCAGCCAGCACGCCGATTTCCTTGCGCAGCTGGTCGATGGTGGCGCCGCCGAGGTAGCTCTGGGCGCAGTGCACCACGGGCATGCGCATCAGCTGGGAGCGGTTCTGGCGCAGGCTCTGCTCCACCAGCGGCAGGCTGGGCCGGTCGCAGAGCACATGGCCCGCCGCCCGCAGCAGTGCCAGCAGCCGGCTGCCGGTGTCGGGATTGGCGGTCATCACCAGCAGCTCGTTGCCCCGCAGGCTGTGCAGGATCACCTCGGCGGCCCGCAGCACCCCCGGACTGATGCTCACCAGGCCGACGCAGCTGCCGGAGCGCAGCTCCTTGAGCAGGTTCAGCTCCTGGTGGAAGTCGTTGAGATCCACCGGCACCGCCCGCACCCCATGGCGCTTGGCGATCGCCTCCACCGGCTGCAGGAAGTAGCGGCTGGTCACCACCGTGCCGTTGTTGGAGGTTTCAAGCACACCCTCCAGCTCCTCCATCGGCACCACTTCCACGGGCACCTCGAGGCTGGGCACAAGCTCCTCGGCGATCAGCAGGGAGGCGCCGATGTCTTCCCGCGGCGTGCTCACCAGCACCCGGGCGCCACAGCGCAGCCGCCAGTCGATCTCGCGGGTCAGCAGGTCGCGGGCCTGCTGCAGGGTGCAGCCCCCGTTCAGCAGGCCGTCAATGCTCTCGCGCACCTGGCGCTCCGCATCCGGCAGGGCCCGGCTGCGGGGGCCCGGCGGTGGCTTGATCTCCCGCGGTTTCTGCTGGTCGCGCACGTAGATGCCGGAGCCCGCCATGGCCTCCACGACGCCGTCGGTTTCCAGCTGCCTGTACACCTTGCTGATCGTGTTGCGGTGCAGGCCGGTCTGCATGGCCAGCTGGCGCGTGCTCGGCAAGCGGTGGCCTGGGGGGTAGTGGCGAGCCGCGATCGCGAAGCAGATCTGGTTGTACAGCTGGGTCGACGCCGGGATATCGCTTTCCTGTTGGATGTGAAATCGCACGCAGGAGTGGACCGGGGGAGCAGGAGCTCACCTTACGGAGCCTGAGCCCTGCGGACAATCCCCCTGTTGGCATACGGAGCTGTGCCGGTTCGTGGCCAGAATCCTCCCGAACTGCCGCTCCCCGATGGCTGATTCCGCCTCCCGCCCGGTGCTCTCAGCCTGGCAGCAGCTGCCGGGTGACCACCAGCCGCCCCTGCACTGCTGGTGGTCGCGGCCAGCCAGCGGCGCCCCCCGGGCCGCCGTGCTGGTGCTGCCGGAGGTGTTCGGTGTCAATTCCTGGGTGCGCAGCGTGGCCGACCGTTTGGCAGCCGAGGGCTATGCCGCCCTGGCCCTGCCGATCTTTGCCCGCACCGCGCCGCAGTTCGAGGTGGGCTACGACGCCGCAGGCCTGGAGCTCGGCCGCCGGCACCGCGACCAGGTGACGGCCGCTGGCTGCCTCGAAGATGCCTGCCGGGCCGTCACCTGGCTGCAGGGCCAGCCCGGGTTGGAGGGCCGTCCTGTGGGCTGTGTGGGCTTCTGTTTCGGTGGCCACCTGGCCCTGCTGGTGGCCGGCCTGGAGGGGGTGGCCGCCACCTGCGATTTCTATGGTGCCCGGGTCTCTGTGTTCAGCCCCGGGGGTGGTCCGCCCACCCTGGAGCGGCTGCCCCGGATCCCCGGGGACCTGCTCTGCCTCTGCGGGACTGAGGATCCCCTCATGCCGGAGCAGGAGCGGCAGGCCATCGCCGCCGCTCTCGCCGCCGACAGCAGCCGCGACCCGGCTTGCCTGCGCCGCCTGGTGCTGGCCCCCGGCGCCGGTCACGGCTACATGTGCGAGCAACGGGCCGACCACAACCCCGAGGCGGCCGCCGAGGGTTGGCGGCTGATGCTGGAGCTGTTCAGCCAACGCCTGGGCTGAACTGCTGCCGCAGCGCTAGCTGCCGGCAGAACGCTCAGCCGGCCGGGCTGGAATCGACCGGACGGGGTGCCGCCGGGCTGGATTCGCTGGCCGAGGCTTCCACGCTTCTGGACTCGGCGGTTCTGGTCACCACCCGAGGAGCGGCCTTGACGGGAACCGGCTTCGGCGTGGCGGACTTGGCTGCAGCCGAGGCCGATCCGGCCTTGGGCACCGCCGCCTTGCGCGGGGTGAGAAACATGATCATGTTGCGGCCTTCCCGCTTGGGGGGCTGTTGGATTTCGGCCGCCGTCTCCAGATCGCGGGCCATGCGGTGCAGCAACACTTCCGCCAGGGCAGTGTGCTGAATCTCGCGACCCCGGAAGATCACGGTGCACTTCACCTTGTCGCCGGCCTTGAGAAAACGGGAAGCCTGGCCAATACGCACATCATAATCGTGCTGGTCAATCTTGTAGCGCATCTTCACTTCTTTGACCTCCGTTTGATGCGACTTCTTCTTGGCTTCCTTGGCTTTCTTTTCCTGCTCGAACTTATACTTGCCGTAGTCCATGATCCGGCACACGGGCGGATCGGCCTTCTCGCTCACCAGCACCAGATCGAGCTCCCGGTCCTTGGCCACATCCAGGGCCGCCTCGCGGGTGATCACTCCCAGTTGACTGCCGTCGGCGTCGACCACCCTGAGCTGGGGGTAGTTGATGCGCTCATTGATGTTGGGCAGCTCCCGAACGGGAGCACGGCGGTCAAAACGGGGACGGGGCATTCAGTGGGGTGAGGATCTGGGGGGTGAGGGTCTGACGGGTGCAGGGCGCTGGCAGCCCCTCACAAGCACACCTTTCACCCTAGAACGGCTTCGACCTGCTGCAACGCCTGCTCCAGCCGTTGGCCGGTTTCCTGGCCGCTCAGCCACACGGGCCGGTGTTGCCGGCGGAACCAGGTGCGCTGGCGCTTGGCGAACTGCTGGGTGCGCCGGGTGGTGAGGGCCTGGGCTTCGGCCTCGGTCAGACGGCCCGCCAGCAGCTGCCGGGCTTCGCCGTAGCCGATCGTGTCGAGCAGGGGCAGCCCGGCTCCGTAGCGGGCGATCAGGGCTGCCGTTTCGGCCACCAGCCCCTGGGCATACATGGCCCCGGTGCGGGCGCTGATGCGGCTGCGCAGGTCGGCGGGGTCGAGGCCCAGCTCCAGCACCCTCCAGGCGGGCGGCGTGCTGCCCTGCTGGCCGGACAGGGGTTGGCCCGTGGCATAGAGCACTTCCAGGGCCCGCTGGGTGCGCACGGCATCGGCGCTGGCGATCCTGGCCGCGGCGGCGGGATCGCTGGCCCGCAGCAGCTGGTGGCAGGTGGGTTGGCCCAGGGCGCTGAGCTGGGCCCGCAGGGCGGGCTGGGGCGCCACGGCCGGCGGCCGCAGCCCCTGGAGCAGGGCCTTGAGGTAGAGGCCGCTGCCCCCGGCCAGCAGGGCCATGGCACTCCGCTGGCGGGGACGCTGGTGCTCGCTGGCGATCAGGGGTTCGGCCAGGCGCCGGAACTCCTCGAGGTTGAGGGGGCGATCCGGGTCGCTGACGTCCAGCAGCTCGTGGCGCACCTGCCGCTGCTGGGCGGCGCTGGGCTTGGCGGTGCCCACGTCCATGCCCCGGTAGAGCTGGCGGGAATCCACGTTCAGCACGGCCAGGTCCAGCGCCTGGGCCAGGGCGATGGCCAGATCGGTCTTGCCGCTGGCGGTAGGGCCCAGCAGGGCAATCACCAGGGGCAGCTGGCCGGGGTGCTCAGCGGGGCGCTCAGGGCTGGTTGGCACGGGCGCGTCGAGGGCCATTTCCCCACAGTGCCAGGTGGCCCCCGTACCCCTTGGTGGGTCGGCTGGCGATGGTAGATTGCCCACCGTAGAAGGGGTTTCACCACTTCTCGCCCCCTCTTGCCCAGGGCCAGTCGCCGCCTCTGCCCGACCCCTGGAAAGCACCCCCCGCATGAGCGAAGCCACGAAAGTTCAGGCCGCGTACGGCGCCGAGCAGATCCAGGTGCTTGAAGGCCTGGAACCGGTGCGCAAGCGGCCCGGGATGTACATCGGCACCACCGGCCCCCGGGGCCTCCACCACCTCGTCTACGAGGTGGTGGACAACGCCGTGGATGAGGCCCTCGCCGGCCACTGCGACCAGATCCTGGTGGTGCTCAACGACGACGGCTCCTGCGCCGTCACCGACAACGGCCGCGGCATCCCCACGGACATCCACCCGCGCACCGGCAAGAGCGCCCTCGAAACCGTGCTCACGGTGCTCCACGCCGGCGGCAAGTTCGGCTCCGGCGGCTACAAGGTGTCCGGTGGCCTGCACGGGGTGGGCATCTCCGTGGTCAACGCCCTTTCGGAGTGGGTGGAGGTCACGGTCTACCGCCATGACCAGATGCACACGCAGCGCTTCGAGCGCGGCGCCCCGATCGGCACCCTGCTCTCCGTGCCGGGCGAGAAGGGCCGCACGGGCACCTCCGTGTGCTTCAAGCCCGACACTGAGATCTTCACGGTCGGCATCGTCTTCGACTACGCCACCCTCTCCTCGAGGCTGCGCGAACTCGCCTACCTCAATGGCGGTGTGCGCATCGTCTTCCGCGATGAGCGTGCCTCGGCCCGCAGCGCCGCCGGCGAAGCCCATGAGGAGATCTACTTCTACGAAGGTGGCATCCGCGAGTATGTGGCCTACATGAATGCGGAGAAAGACCCTCTGCATCCAGACATCATCTACGTGAACGCTGAAAAGGAAGGCGTTCAGGTGGAGGCTGCCCTGCAGTGGTGTGTGGATGCCTACTCCGACAGCATCCTGGGCTTCGCCAACAACATCCGCACCGTCGACGGGGGCACCCATATTGAGGGCCTCAAGACGGTGCTGACGCGAACCCTCAATGTGTTTGCCAAGAAGCGTGGCAAGCGCAAGGATGCCGATAGCAATCTGGCCGGTGAAAACATTCGCGAGGGCCTCACCGCCGTGCTCTCAGTGAAGGTGCCCGAGCCCGAGTTCGAGGGGCAGACCAAGACCAAGCTGGGCAACACCGAGGTGCGCGGCATCGTCGACACCCTGGTGGGTGAGGCGCTGGGTGAATTTCTGGAATTCAACCCCTCCGTGATCGACTTGATCCTCGAGAAGGCGATCCAGGCCTTCAATGCCGCTGAGGCCGCCCGCCGCGCCCGCGAGCTGGTGCGCCGCAAGAGCGTGCTCGAGAGCTCCACCCTGCCAGGCAAGCTCTCTGACTGTTCCTCCCGCGATCCCTCCGAGTCTGAGATCTACATCGTGGAGGGGGATTCGGCCGGAGGCTCCGCCAAACAGGGCCGCGACCGCCGCTTCCAGGCGATCCTGCCGCTGCGGGGCAAGATCCTCAACATCGAGAAAACGGATGACGCCAAGATCTACAAGAACACCGAAATCCAGGCCCTGATCACCGCCTTGGGTCTGGGCATCAAAGGAGAAGAGTTCGAAGAAAAAAATCTTCGTTACCACCGGATCGTGATCATGACCGATGCTGACGTGGATGGCGCCCATATCCGCACCCTGATCCTCACCTTCTTCTTCCGCTATCAGAAGGCCCTTGTGGAAGGTGGCTACATCTACATTGCCTGTCCACCCCTCTACAAAGTAGAGAGGGGCAAGAAGCATGTTTATTGCTATAATGAGGCCGACCTCAAAGCCACCATCAACGAGTTTGGCGAAAAGGCCAACTACAACATTCAGCGCTTCAAGGGTCTCGGCGAGATGATGCCCAAGCAGCTCTGGGAAACCACCATGGATCCCGAAACACGCATGATGAAGCGCGTTGAAATCGAAGACGCCCTGGAAGCCGATCGGATCTTCACGATCCTGATGGGCGACAAGGTGGCTCCCCGCCGCGAGTTCATCGAAACCCACAGCGCCGAACTCGACCTGGCCCAGCTGGACATCTGAATGGGTCCCGTCGCACCGTTGCTCACACCGTGGCGCTGGGCCGCCCTGCTGGGGTTCGCCCTGGTGGCCCCGGCTGGCCTGCCCGCCGGGGGCGCCGACTGGCGCATGCCGGAGCTGCGTCGCCGCCAGAGCAGCCGCGAACCCCTGCTCAGCCCCGTGCCCCTGGCGCTGCGCTGTGCCCCCGAGCACCAGGCTCCCACCATCAGCGCAGCGGCGGCCGGGGAGCCCCTGCGGGTCCTGCGCGCCTGGTCCTGTCCGGATGGTGAACGCTGGCTGCAGGTGCAGCTGGCCAGCCCTCGCGGCCAGCGCCGGGGCTGGCTGCCAGGCTGATCAGGTCTCGAGGGCTGGGCTGATCAGGCCGCCAGGGCCGCCTCGATGGCCGCTGTCAGCTCGGTGGCCTCGGGCTCCACGCCACTCTTGAAACGGGCCAGCACCGTGCCGTCCTTGCCCACCAGGAATTTCTCGAAGTTCCAGGCCACCGGCCCGCTCGGCTCGGCTTTGGTGAGGCTGTTGTAGGGGTCTTCCGCCATTGCCACCTTGTCGAACAGGGTGAAATCGGCGCCGTAGGTGCTGGAGCAGAACTGCTGGATCTCCTCGAGGCTGCCGGGCTCCTGGGCCCCGAAGTCGTTGCAGGGGAAGCCGAGCACCGCCAGGCCTTGGGGGCCGTAGGTCTCGTGCAGCTTCTGGAGCCCGGCGTACTGGCGCGTGAAGCCACAGCGGCTGGCCAGATTCACGATCAGCAACACCTGGCCGTTCCACTCGCCCAGGCGACGCTGGCCGCCGGCGGCGTCACGCACCACCACATCGCTCACGTTCACGGTCATGCAGGCTGGAGTTCCGGAGGGCGGACACTAGCGGCTGGCGCCCGGGTCCCGGCCCATAAACTTCCTGTTCCTGGGCTGCGAGCCGATGAGCGAGGCGAAGGCCCCGAACCAGGAGCTGGCGGGCGGTGGCCGCGTCATGGTGGCCGAGGTGGTGTCACGGCAGCTGGCCACCCTGCTGGAGGCCGGCAACTACGACGGCGCCAAGTTGCTGCTGCAGCCCGTGCAGGAGGTGGACATCGCCGAGGCGATCGGCACCCTGCCGCGCACCCTGCAGGCCCTTGCCTTCCGGCTGCTGCCCAAGGACGAGGCGATCGAGGTGTACGAGTACCTCGACGGTGCCGTGCAGCAGAGCCTGCTGGACCGGCTGCGCTCCGGCGAGGTGCTGGAGCTGGTGGAGAGCATGTCGCCGGACGACCGGGTGCGGCTGTTCGATGAGTTGCCGGCCAAGGTGGTGCGCCGGCTGCTGGCGGAGCTGAGCCCGGCCGAGCGCAGGGTCACCGCCCAGCTGCTGGGCTACGCCGCCGAGACGGCGGGACGCCTGATGACCACGGAATTCATTGATCTGAAGGAGTTTCACAGCGCCGCCCAGGCCCTCGAGCTGGTGCGTCGCCGGGCCCGCGACACCGAGACCATCTATTCCCTCTATGTGACCGACGGTTCCCGCTACCTCACCGGCATCCTGTCGCTGCGGGATCTGGTGGTGGCCGACCCCCAGGACCGCATCGGCGATGTGATGACCCGGGAGGTGGTGAGCGTGTCCACCGAGACCGACCAGGAGGAGGTGGCCCGCGCCATCCAGCGCTACGACTTCCTGGCCGTGCCCGTGGTGGACCGCGAGGAGCGGCTGGTGGGGATCGTCACGGTGGACGACGTGATCGACGTGATCGAGCAGGAGGCCACCCGCGATCTCTACGCCGCCGGCGCCGTGCAGGCCGGCGATGAGGACGACTACTTCCAGAGCAACCTGTTCACCGTGGCCCGGCGCCGGGTGGTGTGGCTCTCGGTGCTGGTGGTGGCCAACGGCTTCACCTCCGAGGTGATCGCCCTGCAGGGCGAGGTGCTCAACAAGGTGGTGCTGCTGGCGGCCTTCATTCCGCTGCTGATCGGCACCGGCGGCAACGTCGGCGCCCAGAGTTCCACCGTGGTGATCCGCGGCCTCAGCACCCAGCGGATCCAGTCGCTGGGGGCCTGGCGCACGATTGCCCGAGAGGCGGTGGCCGGCGCCCTGCTGGGCCTGCTGATGCTGGTGGTGGTGGTGCCCTGGGCCTGGTGGCGCGGCGAAGGTCCCCTGGTGGGCCTCTCTGTGGGGATCAGCCTGCTGGCGATCACCACCCTGGCGGCCACGGCGGGGGCGGCGCTGCCGCTGCTCTTCGACCGGCTCAAGCTGGATCCGGCTCTGATGTCGGCGCCGTTCATCACCACCGCCACCGACGTGGCCGGGGTGTTCATCTACCTGAGCACCGCGGGCTGGCTGATCGGCCACTTCGGCATGGGCTGAGGGGCCCCGGGCCGCCGTTTGGGCCTAGATGAGAGAGCGTTCACACTTCTTTAGGTTAGGCTTAACCAAAGTTCAAGGGCCTGAAGCATGACGATCGCCATCGCCCCCACCCCCATCACCGCCCCCCGCAGCCAGCGCTCCGAGCGTCCGACCCGCTCCATGCCGGCTGTGGATGGGGACCTGGTGCGCAGCTACCTGCGGGACATCGGCCGGGTGCCGTTGCTGAGCCATGAGCAGGAGATCACCCTGGGCCGCCAGGTGCAGGAGCTGATGGC
>NZ_JBSJOW010000008.1:0-108541 GCF_056633055.1 Paraciimarium castrense LEGE 11436
TGTGGTACGCCGTCAGTGACGGCTCCAGTTGGTGCAGAAACCACAGCCGGCTCTGGGCAAAGGACGCCGGGTAGGCGTGAGCCCCGGCAGGCCAGGGGGTCGCCGGGGGCTGCGAGGCGGGAGTCGCGGGGTTGGCCGAGCTGCCGGGAGCGGCTGACGCCGTTGAACCAGCCCCCGCCAGACGATCCAGTCGTGATCGGAAGGAGGAGCCGCTCATGGCCACAAGGCATCCTGGAACAGCTCCTGGCACTCCGCCAGGGACACTCCATGGTTGAGGCTCTCCGAGAAGGGCAGGTGGTCGTCAGCCAGGCTCTCCAGCTGCTGGGCAATGGCCCGCTGGGCAGCAAACAGGCACGGGGTGCTGTAGATCAGCAGGTCGAGTCCAAGCTGCCCAAGGGTTCGGCGGTCACAGGGCGGGGTGCGCCCGCCACCGATCACGTTGACCACCACCGGGCAGCGCACCGAACGGCGAATCGCGCCTAGCAGGTCGAGATCCTCCATCCCATCGGCGAGCACAGCGTCACAGCCCTCGGCTTCGAAGGCCGTCACTCGCCTGAGGATCTCGCCGGGCTCGCTGGCGTCTGTGCGGGCCACGACGACGAGGCGATCACGGGCAGCCAGCACCGCTCTGAGCTTCAACAGATACTCAGCCAGGGGCAGGATCTCCTTGCCCTCCAGATGCCCGCAGCGCCGGGGGCGGCGCTGATCCTCCAGGACGATTCCCGAGGCCCCTGCCCGCTCCACCGCATGGGCCACATGGGCGGCCATGGTGGCGTCACCGAAGCCATCGTCCAGGTCCACCAGCAGGTGATGCCGGGGAAAGGCGTGGCGCAATCGATGCACGAAGGTGAGCAGATCACTCCAGGCGATGAAGCCCACATCGGGAAGGCCATAGGTGCTGGCCGACAGACCAAACCCACTCACGAACAACGCATCGAACCGGGCCGCCGCCAGCCGTGCGCTAAACAGGTCGTAGATACCGATGAAAGGTACAGGGCGCAACGGCTTGGGGGCGTCGCCGCTTGAGGCCAGAAGAGCACGTAGCGCAGCTCCCGCTGTTTGCATCGGCAGCAGTTCAGGCATAGGTGTTCAAGACTGAATCAGGCTCCGCAAGCAAGCGAGCAAGAAGCGACTTCATTCTCTCGAACAGCTCATGGATGGCTTGCTCGGAGAAGCGATCTGTTGCATAGATGATCTTGGTCTGCAGGGAACCATCCGGCAGATGGCGAAATCGGAACTCCAGGGCATGCCTGGCCCGCTGCGATGGCGAGGGAAGTCGGCAGACCTCAAGCCCCAGCAGGCCAGGCCCCCAGGGCCTGTCGATGAGCTGAACCACGACAGGAACAGAGGTATGAGGAGGCTGCGCTGGCCAGAGGGCCTGCTCGAGCATCACGAAGGGGAGCACCTGATGATCCAGGGCTTGCAGGACGGAGGCGCGGACACAATCCAGCAAGTGACGAAAGGAGTAAGACCCTGACAGACGAATGCGGATGAGCAGAAGATTCACGAACGACCCCATCAGCGGCTCCAGGGAAGGGTGGCGGCGTGCAGCCACGGGCACGCCGATACCGATGTCGCCCTGACCGCTGCGCCCGTGCAGGAGGACTGCCACCAGGGCGAGAAGCCCCATGCAGAGGGTGGCGGCGGCGCTGCGGCAGAGCGTCTCCAGGGCAGCTGCAAGGCTGGCGTCCAGCTCGTAGTAGCTGCAGCGGCCTCGATAGCTCGGCGACTGCACGGCCGGCCGGTCGGTCGGCAGCACCACGGGCGGCAACTGATCCAGGGCAGCGCTCCAGGAGCTGAGCAGAACGCGGCGATCCGCTGAACCGAGGCTGCGCCGTTCCCAGCTGGCGAAGTCGACGTAACGGAGCGGCAACGCCTCCAGGGGACTGGCTGCCCCGTCCACAGCGGCCGCATACAGGACGGCCAGGTCGCGGTAGAGCACGGTCCGCGACCAGCCGTCGAAGGCGCAGTAGTGCAAGACGAGCAACAGCACGTGGTCGCATTGCCGGCCCTGGAGCAGCAGGCCGCGCAGCAGCGGCCCCTTGGCCAGATCGAAGGGCCGCTCGAGCTCCTGCTGCAGCCGCGCCCTCACCGCTCCTGGACCCTGGTGCTCCGGCAGCGCTTCCAGCTGCAGATCCACCCCCTGAGCTGGATGCACCACCTGCAGCAGGTCCTCCCCGCCCGGCTGAAAGGAGGTGCGCAGCGGCTCATGGCGCTCGATCAGGCGATCGAGCGCCCAGGCCAGTGCTCCCGGCTGCAGCTCTCCGCGCAGGTGGAGGGCATCGGCAATCGCGCAGGCTGCGCCGTCAGCGTGCTGCTCGAGGCGCCAGAAGCGCAACTGGGACGTGGAGGCCGCGAAAGCCGGCAGCTTGTGGGGAGCTGGGGAACCGAGCGAACGGGCGGGCGGGAAAGGATCGCTGGCCAGTTGCCGCAGGCGCCCAAGCCGGGAGGGCTCAGGCACTGAGGCCCCCGTCCAGGGCAGCGAGGGCTTGGTCGATGCGCATGTCCAGTTCGGCCGCCAGCATCCTCGGGGTGGGGTAGCGGAACAACAGGGTGGCTGGCAGATCGAGCGGGATCTGGCTGTTGAGCCGGGAGATCACCTGCTGACCAGTGAGAGAATCCCCGCCCAGAGCGAAGAAGTTGCTGGATCGCGAGGGCAGAGGGCCCCCCAGCACGGCGGCAAAGATCTCCCCCACCAGCTCCTCCACTTCACCCTCCAGCGGCTCCGCCGCAACAACCAGCAGGTGGCTCAGGCGCTCGGCCAGGCCGATGCGCTGCAACTTGCCGGTGGCCCCTTTCGGCAGCGCCTCCACGCACAGGATTCGACTGGGTACCTGATAGGGGGCCAGACGGGCAAAGCAGTGGCTGCGCAGGTCGTCCTCAGTCGCGCTTGCACCGGAAGCCAGCACAACCGCGGCAGCCACGTCCTCCCCGAGGCTGGGATGGGGCAAGGCGAAGCACACAGCCTGCTCCACGGTGGGGTGGTTCAGCAGAGCCTCATCGACCTGCCGGGGAATCACCTTCTCGCCGCCGCGGTTGATCATCTCCTTGAGGCGTCCCGTGAGCCGCAGCACTCCCTCTTGATCGAGTGAACCCTCGTCTCCTGTGAGGAACCAGCGGCCCCCATCCGGGCTCGCGACCCAGCCATCGCCCGCCGCCGCGAGATAGCCCGTCGTCACGTTGGCGCCGCGGATCGCCACCTCGCCCAATTCCCCGGCCGGCAGGGGTTGGTGCTCAGACCCGAGCACGGCCAGCTGAGGTCCAGCCGCACTGCCCACACTGCCGCCCACCCTCCGGCCGGGCGGCAGGCGGTTGCTGCAGATCTGGTGGGCCGCCTCGGTCATGCCGTAGGCCTCGATCACCGGCACGCCGAACACCGTTTCCAGCCGCTGGGCCAGCGCCGGCGCCAGCGGCGCTGAACTGGAGCGGATGAAGCGGAGGGCCGGGGCAGGCGGGGCGCCGGTTTCAGGGCCGCAGGCCCGGATCAGCCCCTGCAGGAGGGTGGGCACGGCCGACACCCAGGTGGCCTCGGAGCGGCGCAGCAGCTCGAGCAGCTCTGGGGCGGCAAGCGGCTCGCTGCAGATCACGCTGCCTCCCGAGAGCAGCGGTGCCAGAAGACTGGCCACGATGCCGTGGATGTGGAACAGCGGCATCAGCGCCAGGCTGCGGTCTGCTGGGGTCAGCTCCAGCACTGCGGCCACGTGAGCGGCGGAGCTGAGCAGATTCCCATGGGAGAGGGGAACGAGCTTCGGGGTGGAGGTGGTGCCGGAGGTCTGCAGCAGCAGGGCCAGATCGGAGGGTTCTGGCGGCGTGAAGCAACCCTGAGCCGCAGGGGCTGCTGCGTCGCTGGCCCCGAGGGGGGGGAGCCTGCGCAGGGCCAGTCCCTCAGCCTCAGCCGCCGCGAGCAGGGCTGGGGGAGGCTGTGGATCGGTGAGCACCAGGCTCACCCCGAGGCGCCGGAGGTCGGCCCGATGGGCAGCTTCAGGAGCCTGGGGGTTGAGGGGAGCCGCAATAGCCTGGGTCATCGTTGCCAGCAGAGCGGCTGCGGCCTGGGGGCCGGGCGCCAGCGCCAGGGCCACCCGGTGTTCACGGCCGATCCCTGCTGACTGCAGCAGGGCACCCACTGCGGCCGCGGCCGAAGCGAGACCGACCCGGTCGAGGCCGGCCCCGGAGCCATCCAGCAGCACGGGATCGGCACCATCGCCTCGCTCCACCGCCCCGAGAAGTTGCAGCAGCGTCTGGGGAGCGGGCTGCTGCAGTGGGGGTGAAAACGTGCTCATGCTGCGTCCGCTGCAGTGGAGGCTGAATCGACAAGCGTATTGATGAGCAGGGGCTCTGAGCCAGCCAATCCCGCGGCAAGAGCGCGGCGCAGCTCCTCCGAGGTGCCGGCCCGGCAACCGCTGAACCCCAGGCTGCTGGCCAGCTGCTCGTAGCTGAGGGCTGGCTGGAAGACATGCACCCGTTCCGGGTGCCGGGGAGGGAGTTTGCCCAGCTGACTCAACGACCCGTTGGCACCGTCGTTGTTGACGACCAGCACCACGAAGGGCAGGTGATGGCGCACGGCCGTCTCCAGCTCGATAGCCGCCAAACCGAAGGCGAAGTCGCCCGTCACCAGCAGCACGGGCCGGCTGGGGTGGTGGAGCCGGGCGGCCATGGCAAAGGGCACGCCGGTGCCCATGCAGCCGTTCCAGCCTGGATCGAGGTGCAGAAACGGCAGCTCCCGGGGAAGAAAGCGCTGGGCCGCCTGCAGGGTGATCTTGCCATCCATCACCAGGAAGACCTCCGGGGGCATCACGGCCCGGATGACCTCAAACACAGCAGGGATCGAGAGGGGCCCAGGCACGGCAGGAGGCGATGCAGGGCCCGATGGGGTGGGCGGCTCTGCGGCAGCGGGGGGCGCGCTGAGATGGTTCCCGGCCGGCCGGGCCATTCGGTTGGCAGGGGAGTGAAGGAGTTGGGAGAGGCGGTTGAGCAGCAGCCCAGGGTCGGCGTTCACCCGCTCCATGCCCCGCACAGCCCCCTGGGCAGGACCGGGCGTGTCATCCACGAGAATCACGGCAGCGCCGGGATTGATCTCGGCGCCGAAGCGCAGGCGCCAGTCGAGGTCAGCACCGAACAGCACCACGAGGTCGGCCTGCGCCAGAGCCATGGCGCGCGCCCTGGGGCCCTCAACGGCCCGGGGGTGACTCTCCGCCAGCACGCCACGCATCAAGGGCAGGGCCACCACCGGTAGGCCCAGGCGCTCCAGCCAAGGGCCAACCCGGGCAAGGTCGAGCCGCCAGCGCAGCCCATCGCCCAGCACCAGCAAGGGATGGCGAGCGGCCCGCAGGCGCTGCGCCAGCCGCTCCACAAGCTGATCGCCCGGCGGAGCGGGCTCAATGTGTAGCGGCTGCACAGGCCCTGGATCCAGGGTCTTTGCGGCCAGCACGTCGGCCGGCAGGTCGATGTAGACAGGTCCTGGCCTGCCACTACGGGCAATCCGCACGGCCTCGCGCAGCAGCCGGGGGATGTCATCCGGCGTCTTGGCGCAGGCCGCCCACTTGGCGATCGGTTCCATCAACCGGGCACCGTCCAGCTGCTGGAAATGCCCGTTCTGGCCGTCTCGTACCGCACTGCGGCCACCCAGAACGAGGAGGGGCCAAGCGTTATCGCGGGCCACCAGTATGCCGGTGATGGCATTGGTCACCGCCGGCCCACTGGAGAGCACCACTGCCCCCTGCTGGGATCCCGCCACAAAGGCGGCAGCAGCTGTCATCAAGGTGGCCCCTGCCTGGGTGCGGGTGCCGAGCACCCGCAGGCCCCTGTCGGCACAGGCCCGGAAGATGTCGTGCACGGGAGTGCCACCGACACCTGCGATCCAGCGGAAGTCCAGTGCGGCGAGACTGCTCGCCACCAGCTCGCTGCCACTCAGCAGGGCGGGTCCGCGCTGCTGAAGGGCCTGCAGGAGGTCGATTCTGTCCACCGTCTCCCGGCGCTGGGCGGCTTCGGCGGGGGCAGGATCCATCAGCAAGGTCGTGGCACCATCCAGGGCCCATTCAGTCAGCAACGCCGCTGCCCTGCGGAGTGGCCGGGAAGTGGGGTGCTGGTAGCGGGTGGCGGTCAATCAATCATGGCCCAGATCAACCTGGCGGTCAAAACGCCGTCCCTGGGACTTTGCCCTCAGCCGGAGCAGTCCACCCCCTTGGGGGAGAATCAGCCGAAGGCCCAGATGGCCGCAGGGTCTCACCCCGCACCACCGGCCCCACGACCGTTTCCGCTCCTCCCCCCCATGCTCCTCGATCTGCGCGGCAAGAAGGCCCTGGTCACCGGCATCGCCAACAACCGCTCGATCGCCTGGGGCATTGCCCAGCAGCTCGCTGCCGCTGGCTGTGAGCTGGGGGTCACCTACCTGCCGGATGAGAAGGGCCGCTTCGAGGCCAAGGTGCGCGAGCTCACGGCGCCGCTGAACCCCAGCCTGTTCGAGCCCCTGAACGTGCAGGACCCCGCCCAGATCGCAGCGGTGTTCGAGCAGGTGAAGCGGCAGTGGGGGCAGATCGACGTGCTGATCCACTGCCTGGCCTTCGCCGGCAAGGAGGAGCTGGTGGGCGACTACTCCGCCATCAGCCCCGAGGGCTTCGCCCGGGCCCTGGAGGTGAGCGCCTACTCCCTGGCCCCCCTCTGCCGCCACGCCAAGCCCCTGTTCAGCCAGGGGGCCAGCGTGATCACCCTCAGCTACCTGGGCGCCGAGCGCGCCATCCCCAACTACAACGTGATGGGCGTGGCCAAGGCGGCCCTGGAGGCCTCGGTGCGCTACCTGGCCGCCGAGCTGGGTCCCGAGCAGCAGGTGCGCGTCAACGCCATCAGCGCCGGGCCGATCCGCACCCTGGCCAGCTCCGCCATCGGCGGCATCCTCGAGATGATCCACAACGTGGAGGAGAAGGCCCCGCTCAAGCGCACCGTGACGCAGGACGAAGTGGGCGCCACCGCCGCCTTCCTGGCCAGCCCCCTGGCCTCGGGCATCACCGGCCAGGTGCTCTACGTGGACGCCGGCTACTGCATCACCGGCATGTGAGCACCCGCCCCTTCAGGGGGTGCTGATGAACTGCTCCGTGCGCATCGGCATCACCGCCCCCATCCAGTCGATCGTGGTGGTGTGCAGGTTGTAGAAGGCCGCTTCCACGCTGAGCCGCCCGGCGCGCAGCAGGTCGGTGAGCAGCACGCTGGAATCCACCAGGTTGCGGGCGGCATTGAGGGTGTGGTGGCGGGAGGCCTGATCAAGGTCGTGGTGGCCGCCGAGGTTGATCAGCTCCATGCGCAGCTGGCCCACCAGCTGGGCCAGGCTCGGCGTGAGCGTGAGCGCCGGGTTCAGGGCCGCCTCCACGGCGCCGCAGCGTTCATGGCCCAGCACCACGATCACCGGCACGCCCAGATGGGCCACGGCGTACTCCAGCGAGGCGATCGCGGCGGAGGTGGAGAGGGTGCCGGCGTTGCGCACCACGAACAGGTCGCCGAATCCGGTGTCGAACAGCAGCTCCACCGGCACCCGCGAGTCGGCGCAGCCCAGCACCGCGGCGGTGGGGTGCTGACCCGATTCCACCTCCAGCATGCGCTCGCGGCTGCTGTGGGGATGGAGCGATTCACCCTCCAGAAAGCGCCGATGGCCCGCGCGCAGCTCGGCGAGCACCGCCTGGGGAGAGTTGGTCAAGCGGCGGCCGCAGCGGTGGGCGTGATTGTGGACGGATAGCGGCCGTCAACTTCGGCATGATTGGTACAGTCCCGCCCCTTTGGCCCGTGTCCTCCCTTCCGGACCTCAACCACGACGGCCCCGGCGGCGGCCGCAGCGGCACCGTGCACCGGCTCACCGGCGAAACCGACGTGCGCGTGCAGCTGGGCCTCGATGGCAGCGGCCGCTGCCAGGTGGGCACCGGCGTGCCCTTCCTCGACCACATGCTGCACCAGCTGGCCAGCCATGGCCTGCTCGATCTGGAGATCAGCGCCGTGGGTGACACCCACATCGATGACCACCACACCAACGAGGACGTGGGCATCGCCGTGGGCCAGGCCCTGGCCCAGGCCCTGGGCGACCGGCGCGGCATCCACCGCTTCGGCCACTTCGTGGCACCCCTCGACGAGGCCCTCGTGCAGGTGGCCCTCGACTGCTCCGGCCGGCCCCACCTCAGCTATGGCCTGGAGATCCCGGCCCAGCGGATCGGCAGCTATGACACCGAACTGGTGAAGGAGTTCTTCGTGGCGGTGGTGAACAACTCCGGCCTCACCCTGCACATCCGCCAGCTGGCGGGCTCGAACTCGCACCACATCGTGGAGGCCTGCTTCAAGGCCTTCGCCCGGGCCCTGCGGCTGGCCACGGAGATCGACCCGCGCCGCGCTGGCGCCATCCCCAGCAGCAAGGGAGTGCTGGAGCGGGCTGGCGCGGCCTGAAGCAGGTCGGACCGGCGCCTGGGCCGATCCAGCCTCAAAGTGTCAGCGGATCTGCTGGCGCGCCCACAGGAAGAGCCCCAGGCGCTCGGCATCGGCCATGGTGCGCTCGGCATCGAGCAGCAGGGCGCCGCGGGCCTCCCAGGCGATGCCGGAAAGGCCTGCTGCTGCGGCCTTCGCCACCGTGGTGGGGCCGATGGCGGGCAGGTCCATGCGGCGGTCCTGCTGGAGCTTCGGGGCCTTGTAGAGCACGCCGGAACGGGGCGCCTCAGGTGGCAGGGCCCGGCTGCTGGCCACCCACTCGAGCATGGCGTCGGTGCCGGGCAGGGCTTCGGTGGCCAGGCAGAGCCCCCCCGCCACCACGGCGCCCTGGCCCACGTCCACCATCGAGATCGCCTCCACGATCTGGGCGGCGCGCTCCACATCGGCCCGGTCCATCTCTGTGGGCAGGCGGCTGGCGTAGACGCCGGGCTCGGGCAACAGCTTGGGCGCCACGTCCTCCACACCCACCACCTCCAGCCCGAGCTCCTCGATGATCTCCGCCAGGGAACGCAGGGAGGCGTCGTCGCCCTTGCGCAGCGAGGCCAGGATGCGGGGCGCCGCCATCAGGGTGGAGCCCTCGAAACGCATGATGTTGAGGGCCCGGGGCCGGTGGAACTTGCCCACCATCACCACCTGGCGGATGCCGCGCTTCTCGAGCGAGCGGAAAAAGGAGATGGAGCGCTCGAAGTAGAACTCCTCAGCGTCCTCCAGCTCCACCTCCAGGCCATGGGGCCGGCAGACCAGGTGAGGCCGCCCAGACGCCCTCAGGGCCTGCGAGAGCATCCTGGGCAGCACGCCGGCACCGGCAATGATCGCGAGGGTCGAGTCACCCATCTAGGCCGGCGGTCACAGTCCAGTCGTGGTTGGCGGCAGTCAACTGCCAGCACGTGGTCACTGACGGCCTGGAGTGGACACGTCCTCAGTCGTCATCGGGCCAGCCGCGCCGCGACTTGCTCGGGGCTGAGCCGCTGATCGGCGCTGGCGGCAGGGGAGCCCTCCGCCCCGCTGGGGCGCAGCTCGCGCAGCAGCACCACGCCGGCACTGGCCTCGTCCTCGCCGATCACGGCAGCCCAGGCAGCGCCGGAGCGATCGGCCCGCTTGAACTGCTTGGCAAAGGCGGCTCCGCTGGGATCGATCTCCACCACCAGCCCGGCCCGGCGGCAGAGCCGCGCCAGCGGCAGGGCCTGGGCCTCGGCCTCAGCGCCGCGGCTCACCACGTAGAGATCCGGTGGCGGCTGGCTGGGCAGGCCCGCGGTGGCGGAGCGGCTGAGCAGCAGCACCAGCCGCTCCATCCCCATGGCCCAGCCGATGGCCGGCGTGGCGGGGCCGCCCAGCTGCTGCACCAGGCCGTCGTAGCGACCGCCGCCGCAGACGGTGGCCTGGGCCCCGAGCTGATCGCTGGTGATCTCGAAGGCCGTGTGGCTGTAGTAGTCGAGGCCCCGCACCAGGCGGGGATTGAGCTGCACCGGGATGGCCAGCGCCGCCAGGCCGGCCTGCACCGCCTCGAAGCGCTCGCGGCTGGCCCCACAGAGGCTCTCCAGCAGGCTGGGTGCCTCGGCCAGCAGGGCCTGGGTGTCGGGGTGCTTGGAATCCAGCACCCGCAGGGGGTTGGTCTGGAGGCGGGCCTGGGCCTCGGGGTCGAGCTGGGAGCGGCGCTGCTCCAGCCAGGCCACCAGCTGCTGGCGGTAGCCGGCGCGGTCTTCCGGGCTGCCCAGGCTGTTGAGTTCGAGCGCCAGGCCGCCCACCCCCAGATCGGCCAGCAGATCCCACGCCACGGCGATGGCCTCCACATCGGCGCGGGGTTCGGCAAAGCCGAGCAGCTCCAGGCCGATCTGATGGAACTGGCGCTGGCGGCCGGCCTGGGGGCGCTCGTAGCGGAACATCGGTCCGCCATACCAGAGCCGCTGGGGCCCCTGGCTGAGCAACCCGTGCTGCAGCACCGCACGCACCACCGACGCCGTGCCCTCCGGCCGCAGCGTGCAGCTGCGCTCGCCCCGGTCGACGAAGGAGTACATCTCCTTACCCACCACGTCGGTGGCCTCACCGATGCCACGGGCAAACAGCTCCGTCACCTCCAGCAGCGGCGTGCGGATCTCCTGGATGGCGGCGCGGCGGAAGTGCTCCGCGGCCCGGCCTTCCACGTGCTGCCAGAGGGCCGTGGCCCCAGGCAAGAGGTCCACCATGCCGCGCAGACTCTGCAGCGAAGCCAATCCCGATTCAGGCGAAGGGAACCGAGTCTGCCTGGCGAAGCCGCGCTGCAGGGTTCTGGACCCGCGCTGAGCCGTGATAGTCCAGATACCAGCGGGCGAAACGCTCCACTCCCTGCTCCAGGCTGGTGGAGGGCTCGAACCCCACCCAGGCCTGCAACCGGGAGGTGTCGGCCGCTGTGGCCTTCACATCGCCAGGCTGCATGGGCTGGAGATCGAGCACGGCCCGGCGGCCCAGGGCCGCCTCCAGCACCTGAATGAAGCGCAGCAGCTCCACCGGCGCACTGTTGCCCAGGTTGAACAGGCGGTGCGGCGCCCAGCTGGTGGCGGGATCGGGAGCGGCCGGATCGAACTCCGGGTTGGCGGTGGCGGGTTGATCAAGGCAACGCACCAGCCCCTCCACGATGTCGTCGATGTAGGTGAAGTCGCGCCACATGGCGCCGTGGTTGAACACCCGGATCGGCTCGCCGGCCAGGATCGCCCTGGCGAAGAGCATCGGCGCCATGTCCGGCCGTCCCCAGGGGCCATAGACCGTGAACAGGCGCAACCCCGTGGCCGGCAGTCCGTAGAGATGGCTGTAGCTGTGGGCCATCAGTTCATTGGCCTTCTTGGTGGCGGCGTAGAGACTCACCGGGTGGTTCACCGGCTGGGATTCCGTGAAGGGAAGCTGGGTGTTGCCGCCATACACCGAGCTGCTGGAGGCATACACCAGGTGGGCCACCTGCTGCGCTCGGCAGGCCTCCAGCACCTGGGAGAAGCCCAGCAGATTGCTCTGGATGTAGGCCGCCGGGTTGGTGATCGAGTGGCGCACGCCGGCCTGGGCGGCCAGATGCACCACCCGGTCAAAGCGCTCCCGCTCGAACAGGGCGCTCAGCAGGGAGGCCTCCTCAATGGCCCCCTCCACGAAGCGCCAGGCGCCCGAGGCGGCAAAGGGCTCCAACCGCGCCAGCCGCGCCCGCTTGAGGTCGGGGTCGTAGTAGGGGCTCAGGTTGTCGAGGCCCACCACCTGCTCCCCCCGCGCCAGCAGTCGCTCGCAGAGGGCCCCGCCGACGAAGCCAGCCGACCCTGTCACCAGAACAGCCGTGGTCATCGGGGGGACGAGGGGAGGCTGGAGCGGAACCAGGCGATGGTGGGCTCGAGGCCCTGCTCAAGGGGCACACCGGGCTGCCAGCCCAGCTCTCGCCGGGCCAGATCAATCACGGGCTGCCGCTGCAGGGGATCATCCTGGGGCAGGGGCAGGCAGATCAGCTCCAGGGCCGGATTGATGCGATCCCGCACCTGTTCGGCCAGCTGCCGAATTGTGAACTCGCCGGGGTTGCCCAGGTTGATCGGCCCGGTGGAAGCACCGTTCATCAGGCGGATCAGGCCCTCCACCAGGTCATCCACAAAACAGAACGAGCGCGTCTGGGAGCCATCGCCATAGAGGGTGAGCGGCTCGCCGCACAGGGCCTGCACGATGAAATTGCTCACCACCCGCCCGTCATCAGGGAGCATGCGCGGCCCGTAGGTGTTGAAGATGCGCGCCACCCGAATCTCGGTGCCGTGCATGCGGTGGTAGTCGAAGCAGAGGGTCTCGGCCACCCGCTTGCCCTCGTCGTAGCAGCTGCGCGGGCCGATCGTGTTGACGCAGCCGCGATAACTCTCGGGCTGGGGATGCACCTCAGGATCGCCATACACCTCGCTGGTGGAGGCCAGCAGCAGCCGCGCCCCCACCCGCCGGGCCAGGCCGAGCATGTTGTAGGTGCCCAGGAAACTGGTCTTGGCCGTCTTGATCGGGTTGTGCTGGTAATGCACGGGCGAGGCCGGGCAGGCCAGGTGCCAGATGCGGTCCACCTCCAGGCGGATCGGCTCGGTCACGTCGTGGCGAAGCAGTTCGAAGCGGGGATGGCCGATCCACTGGGCGATGTTGG
This sequence comes from Paraciimarium castrense LEGE 11436, assembly GCF_056633055.1. Taxonomy (NCBI): domain Bacteria; kingdom Bacillati; phylum Cyanobacteriota; class Cyanophyceae; order Synechococcales; family Prochlorococcaceae; genus Paraciimarium; species Paraciimarium castrense. The sequence goes on from NZ_JBSJOW010000008.1 coordinate 12,575, forward strand.
CCTTGCGGCCCGTGAAGTAATTGTCGAGGCAGATCACCTCCTCGCCAGCCTTCATCAGCCGATCCACCAGGTGGGAGCCCACGAAGCCGGCTCCACCGGTGATCAGGTTGCGCTGCAGCGTCTGCGGCATGGCCTCAGCCCTCCCCCACGCGCCAGACGCTGAGCCCGGCGGCGCGGGCGGCCTGCTGATCGGCGCTGCCCCGGGCATCAAAGAGCCAGGCAGGTCTGCGCATCACGGCAGCGGTGGCGGCCCAGTCGATCCGGCTGAACTGCTGCCATTCGGTGAGCAGCAGCACGGCGTCGGCTCCAGTGGCGCCCTGCTCCAGGGAGGCACAGGGCGCCCAGCTGGCCTCCCCATCGCCGGGGGGCTGGCCGAGGTCGGCCTCGATCTGGGCGGGGCTCACCTTGGGATCGAGGATCTGCAGCTGGGCACCCTCCTCGATCAGGTCGCGGGCGATCTGGATGGCGGGGGAGGCACGGGTGTCGTTGGTGTCGGCCTTGAAGGCAAAACCGAGCAGCACCAGGCGCTTGCCGGTGACGGTGCCGAACAGGCGTTGCACCACCAGGCGGGCGATGCGGTGCTGCTGCCAGGTGTTGAGGCTCACCACCTGCTCCCAGTAGCTGGCCACCGGCTCGAGGCCGTAGTGGCGGCAGAGGTATACCAGGTTGAGGATGTCCTTCTGGAAGCAGCTGCCGCCAAAGCCCGGGCCGGCCTTGAGGAACTTGGGTCCGATGCGGCTGTCGCTGCCGATGGCACGGGCCACCTCGTTGACATCAGCTCCGCTGGCCTCACAGAAGGCGGCGATGCTGTTGATCGAGCTCACCCGCTGGGCCAGGAAGGCATTGGCGGCCAGCTTGCCGAGTTCGCTGCTCCAGATGTTGGTGCGCAGGATGCGCTCCTGGGGCACCCAGTGGGCGTAGATGGCGGCGAGGGCCTCGATCGCTTCAGGATCCTCACCGCCGATCAGCACCCGATCGGGGGCCTCGAGATCGGCCACGGCCGTGCCCTCGGCAAGGAATTCGGGGTTGGAGAGCACCGCAAAGCTCTGGCCGGGCTCAGCGCAGCCGAGGATCGCCTTGACGGCCTCGGCGGTGCGCACCGGCAGGGTGCTCTTCTCCACCACGATCGTGTGGCCGCGGGCCGCCTTGGCCACGGTGCGGGCACTGGCCTCGATCCACTTGAGGTCACTGGCCTGGCCGGCGCCCAGGCCCCTGGTCTTGGTGGGGGTGTTGACCGAGAGAAAGACCATGTCGGCGGCGGCGATGGCCTCCTCCACGGCGGTGCTGAAGTGGAGGTTGCGGCCGCGGCAGCGGGCCACCACGGCGTCGAGGCCCGGCTCATAGACCGGCAGGCGGCTGAGGTCGGCATGGTTCCAGAGGGCGATGCGCTCGGCGTTGAGGTCAACGACGGTGACGTCGAGCTGCGGACAGCGATCAGCGATCACGGCCATGGTGGGCCCGCCCACGTAGCCCGCGCCGATGCAGCAGATGCGACGGGGTAGCTGTGCTGCCAAGGGAATCCGCCTCGAATCGGCTGACGCTACGCCAGGCGATTCAGGATGCTCAGAGCTCGCCGAAGCCACCCGGGCCAAACACGAAATTGTCGCCGAAGGTGCCGCGCGGCAAGCGCGCCGGCCCGCGCGAGGGCGAGTTGGGCACGGCGGGCGACGGCGTCCCCGACCTGCCGCCTGGGCGGCGGTCGTCGTCGCGGATGGTCGTGACCGTCCGCGACCTGCCGATCCGGGCGCTGTCGCTGCTGAGATCCACCCGGAACGTCTCCCTGCCCTCCCGCCGGCGGTCCTGCCGGGTCCTGATGCGGAAACTGGCCAGCGTGGTGCCATTGCCCTGGACCCGGCCACTGATGTTGGTGGCGGTCACCTCGATCAACCCATCGGGGCGAGACGTGAGCGGGCCCAACCGCAGTCCGGCGCCGGCGCGGAGCCGCCGCGCTGTGAGCGGGTCAAAGTCTCTGCCAGAGCGGGCTGACTGGCCCTGGGAGCGAAGCTGAAAGGTGACGGAATCGCCGGCGGCCAGAGCACTGTTGCCAAGCCTCACGCTGTAGCCCTTGGTGGTTCTGCCCTCGCGCACACTGCCTCGGCCGCTGAGGCTGATCTCCAGCGGAGCCGTCGTGGGGAGGGGGTCGCTCTCTCCTGGGGGCGGGGACTGGCCCGGTGGCGGGACGGGCGGCTGGACCGGTGGTGCCACATCGTTGTCCGTGATCGTTGTGGTCACGGCCGTCGCTGTGATGAAGCCACCAAGGCTGAGGGAAAAGCTCTCGCTGGCTTCGACCGCTGCATCGTCCACGCTGGGCAGCGTCACCGTGGCGACGACGGCATTGGGGGAACGGGTCTGATTGGCCGTGGCCACGACTGTGAAGGTACCGGGGGCGGCGTTGCCCCGCTCCGTATTCGGCAGCAGATCGAGCTTCACGCCTGGGCCGGCGCTGAAACTGGAGGCCAGCAGGGCACCAAAGTCAGCGCCTGGTGTGGCCGTGATGCCGCTGAGGCGGAGCGTGAACGCCACCGACTGGCCCCGCTCCAGCCCGTTGCCAGCCAGCCGCACCGTGTAGGCCGAGGAGGCCCCTTCCACCACGCTGGCTGGACCGCTGAGGGAAATGGATTCGCGCACATCCAGAAGGATGTCGTTGAATTGCAGGAACTCCATGCCCCTGATCACATTCAGCCTTGCTGTGCTGCTGATATTTTCACCGACAGACCACACGGTGTAATCCTGGGCATCGTTGGAGCTGGTGAGATCCAGACCGCCGCCATTCGCATCCACAACCTCAAAAGACCAATCCCTAAAGGTTCCGTAGAGGAAAGCAGTATCAACACCATCGCCGCCCAAGAATTCACTCTGAAAGGGCAGGAAAGCATAGACATAGTCATCTCCTGTGCCCAGATCTACGACGGACTGATAGTAATCGGGTAGGACATAACCTGGCGACGCCTGGGGAGACTCCCTGACAAATTGCACATTATCGGCAGACTGCATGTTGACGATATCATCGCCTGCGCCAGTACGAATCGTGGCCTGGTAGGCCGCATGACCAAACTGCACGAAGGGGCCAAGACCATCCCTGACCGGTTCCACAAGGACAGAGACACGATCATCGCCTCCACCAGTGTCCAGCGTGGCGAAGGCCACAGCATCAACAAGTTGCACATCATTGGCCTGATCACCAGTTTCTACAGTGATCGCACGCAGTTCAGTGCCGGCAATGCCCTCATAGGTGAGATTATCCCCACTGAGCTCGAGCCATTCGCTGGGATCGATAGACTGACTGATGACGCCAGCCCGATTTACAATGGTGGCGACAATCGTACCGGTCGGCGCCACAGGTTCTGCGGCGCTGGCCAGGGTGAGCCGGAAGGTTTCTCCGGGTTCTGCGATGGAATCCGCCCCTGTGCGGATGGCAAAACTCACAAGCTCCGCGCCTGCCGCGATCACTTCTTCGCTGGTGTTGGACACCGTGACGCTGAGGGCACCGCCTACAGCGGCTACCACCGCCAGGTCAATACCGGAGCCGGCCGAGATGTCACTGTCAAGGAGAGCTGAAAAGTCAATGCCCCTAGGGAAGGCCTCACTGACCACGAACCCTTCTGTGGCCGTGATTCCCTCAGTGTCCAGGGTAAAGGTGAGACTCTCGCCAACTGGCAAGCCTATGTCCACAAGTGACACCTTGAAAGGCGCGCTCCGGCTGCCCTCCGCAATGACACTGGGACCAGAGAGGGTGATGGCCATAGGAGCTGAGACTCAGGGCTCAACTCTAATCAATGGCTACAGGCTTGCTCTGGAAGGTTCATGACGAGACCCTGAAGATTGACATCGCGCTAGCGTCCATCCGTCGGGCTTGATGGGGCCGAATCGGCCTCGGCTGGCTGAAAGCTCTTCCAGCCGAGGTTGTTGATCGCCGCGAGAGCCCGGAAGTCGTCCCCGTTCAGCGCCACCTTCAGCAGATCCGGGCGGCCAGCCCGCACCCGCAGGCCACTCCCCAGGGCGAGACTGCGCTGAGCGCCCTTGTTCAGCAGTTCGGAGAGAACAACACGTCCATTGACGGTTTCCACCTCCACCCAGCACGGGCCCTCGGCCCTCAACTGCAGATGCTGCTTCCCGGGCAACGGAGCTTCCGAGGGGGCCGCCACGGTGGGTGGTGCCTCCGCCTTGATCGGTGGCCTGGGTAACAACGCGCCCTCACGGGGCCCGCGCGGCTCACGGGCGACCTGACCCCAGCGCCCCAGGGCTTCAACGCCCACCACCAGCAGGGCAACGGCCGTCGCCGTTGCGACCGTGAGCAGCGGCAGGCGTCGGTGCTGGGCCAGGCGCCGGGCCGCGGAGTGCCAACGTCGTCGCAGCCCGAGCCGCCACCGCCGCAGGCGCCTCGGCGGCAGCTGTCTGGAGAGCGGCCACCGGGGCCTGGCCAGGGCCAGCTCCGGAGCTGCCTCGGGCTCTGGCGCAGGCCCCCCCGCAGGCAGGGCTGGGCTCTCATGCAGGGGAGGTCCAGCGGTGGGCAGCTGCTGCTGCAGCATGCGCCGTTCTTCCAGCAGCCGGCGTATTTCCAGGGCCACAACGTGCACCTGCTGGCGAAACTTCGTCTCGTAAATCGAGGGAATCTCGTTGATCAGGGCCTGATAGTCAGCCAGTTCAGCCTTAGCGCGCTCCAACTCCTGCTCCAGAAGCTGTACAGCATCATCTCCATCATCCGATTGGTAACTGGATGGTTCGGTTGAGGGGGGGAACGCCACAGCAGATGCACCTTCAGAGGTGGGAGCAAGGGTCACCCCGCAGGGAACGCCTCCGCGGGAGCCCGGTGCTAGCCATCAGAAGCCTCCATTACCGAGGAATTCACGACCTTGGCGAGTGCCTGGCTGGTAGCCATAGCCGAACGTGCCACCCGTATCGTCATTGATGACTCGTGGCGTGACCATAATCACGAGTTCACGCTTTTCTTTTTGATTACCAGTGCTGCGGAAAAACTGACCAATCAACGGAATATCCCCAAGGATTGGCCACTTACTGACCACCGAGCGATCAAAGTCAGAAATCACACCAGTGAGAATGAGTGTCTGGCCATCGCGAACCCGTAAGGCGCCAGTATCGAGACTCCGAATGCTGAGAATATTGAGATCAGAGCCGCATCCCTGCGGAGCCGGCTCACGAGCCGTCACGGCAGAAACGCTCGGTGACAGTACAAACGTGATGAAACCATTGTCATCGATTTTCTCTACTCTTGCTCCCAGCACCAAGCCTGCAGTCGCCAGCTCCGGCGTGCACACCACGTTGCCACCCTGGGCCGGAGTTTCCGTCTCGTAGCTGGTCACCACATTGGTGCCGACCCTCACCACACCTTCATTGGCCCGACGACGGCCAATTGGTGAGTCCACGCCAAATTCGCGAATACCTTGCTGCACATCGTTGGCACTCGTGCCACTGAAAGTTTCATTGCCGTCCCTGAGCAGGGAAGGATTCTCCTGAAGGATCAGGGTGGGGCTGGCCAACAGCTTGGTGGAACCCGAAACAATCTGGGCTCGTACAAAATCAAAGAACGTATCGGCAGGATAGTTGGAGCCAGGGTTCACTCTCCTGCTGCCCGTAAAATTTGAAGAAGAGAGATTGGAGGTTTCCACATTGCGCCCCAATGTACGGGAGAGCACCCTGTCGACGCTTCGTTGAAGTGAGTCAGAGCTGAGGTTGGTGGAATTGTTGATCGGCTCTACGATGAACTGCCCATCCCGCTCCACCAGGCGCGAGCCAGTTTCGCTCGAGAGCGCACGGTTGACCTCCCTCAGCTGGCTGTTGGTGAGGTCCCGACCCAGCCCCCGCGTGACCTCAAGAGTGTTTGAGGAGCTGCGGGTAAGGGTCTCAGTTTGATTGAAGTCCGCCTCCCCGGGGGGCAGAAAGCGGCCAAAAGCCCCCAGTAGCTGGCCATTGTCGTTGACAATGAAATTATTGCCAAATCGGAATGCGAAAGAATTATCGATGGAAGCATCATTTTCGAGATTGACATCAAGAATTCTCACATTCAAGGCCACCTGCCGTTGCCTGAGATCCAGCTGTCTGAGGTATTGCTCACCGATCGCCACCACGGATGGATCACCCACCATGGTGATCGTGCCGAGCCGGGTGTCCGTCGTGGCCCGCAGGCCGATGAGGGGGCCAGTGGTGGCGCCAAAGGCCTCCACTGTGGTGATGGTGCTTGCCTGGGTGGTCTGGGCGTTGGGGGCCGATGAGATCGCATCGGCCTGGGTCACTCCCTGGGTGACCGAAGTGGTGACGGTGTTGGTCTTGGTGACCGTGGCCCCCAGGTTGGCCAGATAATCCGCAGCGGCATTCGGGCCCACCTGGTTGAGCCGATACACTTTTGAAACTTGTGCCCCAAAGCTCTTGGAGAGGGCATTCGGGCCAGCCAGGATCATGTTGCCCTCAAGCTTCCCCTGCAGCCCCGCGGCCAGCAGGGTGGTATTGAGGGCACGGGCATAGGATTCGCCCCGGAAAGCTATCGAGAGGGGCCGATTGTTCTGGTTGAGCGGCAGCCCACTGGGCACTGCCCCGGCGGGCTGCTCATCGACATAGGCAAAGCCATAGCCCCCCAGGCTGGCCAGGGCCATCAGCGCATCGCGGGCCGGTGCGTTCTTGAGGGTCATGGTCACCGGTGGACCGGAGACATTGACGAAGCCTGGATTGCGCAGGGTCATGGTGCCCACGGCCATGTCGCCAAGGGGAGGAGCCACGGCGCGCGGTTGCAGCGGCGGCGCATAGGTGGGCAAGGGCACGGCTCCAGGGCTGGCCAGGTTGAAACTGTTGACCTGCAGGGAGGCCTGGGGCACCGGCGAGGGGAAGGAGAGAATCAGAGCGCGCCCATCGGCACTCACCACAGGCCGGCCCAGGGTGACCCCGGGCATGGGAGTGACGCTGATCGAAAACGTGGTGCCGCCGCCATCAAAGCTGATGCTCTGGAATCCCACTTCCGGCAGCGACAGGCGCTGGGGCCCCACCATCAAAGCCGAAGGTTCAGCGACGAACAGCCGACCCTGCCAGCCCGGGCCATCGGAACTCTGCTGCAACTGAGGCGAGATGCCGGTGCCCTCGATCACCAGCTCCACCATGTCCGGCAGGCGCCGCACCTTGAGCTGAACCGCACCGGTGACCTGCTCGGCTGGGGGAGTGCTGCCCGCCGATGGCACCCTCGGGGCCGAGCCCACCGCAGACTGAAACAGCAAAGGCGAAAGACAGCCAGCAACGAGTGCCAAGGCCCAGCTATGCCTTCCAGCGACAAGCCCCGAACGCTGACTGCGCAGCACCACCATCTCCCGAGCCAATTCGCAATGGCACGATCTTAAGCGCATTCAGGGCGCCAATCTGCTCGTTGAAACTTGGCGGGCCCACGCTTCGATCTCACCACCCTCAACGAGTTTTGTTGCTCTGAAACCGCTCAGGATTGAATATTTACGCCTTGAGTTCGACTTCAACACAACTCGCACTGACCACCGCTGACTTCAAGGAAGACCAGCGGTGGACAATGGCATCGATGAATTCACGCCATCAGTGACGGACCAACGGCCCGGCTACTCAGCCCCTGGCTGCGTTGGAGGAGGAGGCGGAGCAGCATTCGGAGCCGGCGGAGCAGCATTCGGAGCCGGAGCCGCTTCAGGGGCGCCGGAGGCAGCGGCGGGCGGCTGGGGCTTCAGGCCACCTTCGGGCACCTTGTAGTAGGTGAGCAACAGCTTCAACTCTGGCACCACGGGTGTTCCGGCTGGAGGGCGGCTCTGCTGGGTGGTTTGCGTGGCTGCCGTAGGGTTGACCAGAACCATCTTGAAGTCACTGGGAATCGCCAGCAGGCTGAGCTTCTCAACAGCCCGCAGAAAGCCCAGCAACCGTGGATAGCTTCCCCTGGCGCTGAGCAGCACCTGCTCGGCAGTCAACCCGGCCTGTTCAAGCGGCGTCTGCGGGGTTGGGGCCTGCTCCCCTCGCGCCTGGTCTTCCGGGGGGGCTGCGGGCTTGGCCGCCACCGGCTCAAAGAGTTCGAGCTGCACGCCATTGCGGATGGCCTCGCGGTCGATCTGACTCAGAAACGTGAGGAACTCGCCACTGCCCTGAATCAGGGCGAGGATCTTGCGTTGTTGCCCCTCGGCCTTGTCTTTGTCCAACGCGGTCTGATCGAGCTGGCGGCGCAGCAGGGGGATCCTCTGTTCCAGGGCCTCCAGATCGGCGAGCCGCTGGGAATCGGCCCGCAGGCGCAACACCTGGGGCACCAGCAAGCCTGCAGTGAGCGCCGCGGCGATCAGCACGCCCACGCCGATCGGAACGCCCAGCAGAAGGCGCTGGCGCAGGATCTGCTCTTCTGGGACCTGGGGGGCCTGGAGATTGGTCATGGCAGCAGTCCCTCCTTCTGGAGCAGGTCGAGACGGCGGGCGAGGCCCTCGGCGCCCAGTTCTTCGAGAACGACCTTTTCCGCCGCCGCGGGGATCGGCTCCCGGAACGCAAAGCGCAGCTCGAATTCCACCGCTGGTGACACCCGGTTGCGGTTGCTCTCGGCCCGGTCACGGGACGCCTTGACCAGGGTCACCCCCTTTTCAGCATCGACCAGGGGGGAACGTTCGAGCACCAGCTGGAGGGCGTTGATCCGAACGAAGGCCTCCGGATCGCTGGCCAGCCCCTTGAGCAGCATCTGCTGTTGGTCACTCTGCTGGAGGGCATCGGTGAGCTGAATCCCCTGCGGCACCCGCCGCTGCAGATCCCGCATCAGAGCTGAGGAGGAGCGGGTTCCGATCAATCCCTTGACCAGGCCCGCGTTGATCTGCTCCAGCGTCTGGAGGCCTTGGGCGCTGGCCGTGAGCTTGCCCTGGAGCTGCTGCTCCTCCGCCTCCACCTTGACCAGCCGGTCGATCTCCGCCTGCACGAACAGACCCCGCAGCATGGTCAAGCCGGTGAGGCCCACCAGCAGCCCGATGAGGCCGGCACCGATCGCCGCACCCTTGAACATGGTTTGGCGATCGGACTGGCGGGCCAGGGCCGGTTCCGGGAGACCCAGCTCCTCGCGCTTGTCGCGCAGCAAATCGAAGGGGGCACCGCTCATCGCGCCAGCTCCGCTGCAGCCAAGCCCGCCAGCACCAGGGTGCCGAAACCGCCCCGATCCACTGTTTCCAGTTCGAGGCCTGTCTCCTGCTCCACGGCGACGGAGCCATCCAGCTGGTCGCTCAGCAGCAGACGGGTGCTGGTGGTGCCGAACTGATCGCGGCAGAACTGCAGACTCCGCTGCAGGGCAGACACCAGCTGCGGGGGGTCGAGGGGGAGCCGTCGTTGGAAGTGGGGGGCCCCATCGAGCCATAGGTCCAGCAGGCATTCGGTGCTTGTGGGCTGCAGCACGCCGAGCAGCTCCCCGGGGACCATGGCGTCGAGATCCTCGCGCAGGGCCAGCATCTGGCAGGCCTGGGAAGGCAGCAGGTGGCGCAGGCTGGAGCCAGCGATGGCGAACAGGTCGATCCAGGCCTCCACCGTGGTTCTCGGCGCGGCCACCACCACCGCGCTTCCCGCCCGACCAGGCACCGGTTGCACATCGATACTGGCCGCGCCCAGCGGGTAGGGGAGCCTCAGGTCGGGATTGAGCTCGCGCAGGGTCTCGATGGGGTCCTCCGGGCAGACGCCACCGGGCCACGTGATCAGGCGCCACTCACAGGCCTGGCGGGGTAGGGCCACCACCAGGCTGGCATCGGGAGCCTGGTGCTCAAGCAACAGGTCTCCCACAAAGTCGCCGAGGGCATCGGCGGCAATGGGCATGCCGTCGCGCAGGGTGCGGGCCGGAACCACGGCGCTCCAGATCGGTGTCCTGGGCTTGCCGTTGCGGAACCCCTGCCCCACCAGCAGCTGAGGATCAGTGAAGTCGAGCAGCACAATCCTGGGCAACAGCTCGGACCGCAGCGGGCGCCAGCGCTCTTTGATCCCGGCGAGCACCACGTCAACCACCCTTGGATGGCTAGGAAATTAGTCCATCTTGCCCCAACTGGGTGTAGCGAATCAGAACGATCTCCAGGGAAGGCCAGCCCCCACCGCCTGGCCCAGGTGGGCCAGGCGGTGGCACTCGAGCTGGTGACTCAGGCCTTCCAGAATCCTGGGCACCAGAGCCGGCCCCCCATAGATCCAGCCGGTGTAGAGCTGAACCAGGGAGGCCCCTGCGGAGATCCGTTCCCAGGCGGCCTCGGGGGAGTCGATCCCCCCCACACCGATCAGCGGCAGGGCAGGTCCAGCCGTGGCCCTGAGCCGGCGCAGCACTTCCAGGGCACGCCGTCGCAAAGGAGCGCCGCTGAGCCCCCCCGCCTCCTCCGCCAGGCTGCGCCCCGTCTGGACCAGGCGCCGCTGCTCCAGTCCCAGGCGGTTGAGGCTGGTGTTCACTGCAATCACCCCTGCCAGACCCTCCTCGTAGGCCATGCGGGCAATGGCGTCGATGGCGTCGTCCTCGAGGTCGGGAGCGATCTTCACCAGCAGCGGCGGACAGGCGGGCAAGCGTCGCAGCCGCTCCACCAGCCGGCGCAACAGCACTTCGTCCTGAAGATCACGCAGCCCTGGCGTGTTGGGCGAGCTCACGTTGATCACGGCGTAGTCGGCCTGGGGCGCCAGCAGCTCCAGGGAGGCGGCGTAGTCGTCCGGGGCCTGCTCCAGGGGAGTGAGCTTCGACTTGCCCAGGTTGATGCCCAGCACCGCGGGGCGCTGGCCTGGGGCGGGCAGCCGCTGGCGTTCCAGGGTGCGCAGCGCTGCGGCAGCGCCCTGGTTGTTGAAGCCCATGCGGTTGAGGGCAGCCCGCTCCTCAGCCAGCCGAAACAGGCGGGGACGGGGGTTACCGGGCTGGGCGTTCCAGGTGATCGTGCCCAGCTCGGCGAAGCCGAAGCCGAACTGGTGCCAGATCGCCGCCGCCACGGCGTCCTTGTCGAATCCCGCCGCCAGTCCGAGCGGGTTGCGGAAGCGGCAGCCAAACAGAGTCTGCTCCAGGCGTGGGTCGGGTCGGCGCAGCTCCTGGCCGAGGCCGGCCAGGGCCCCGCTCACCAGAGGCCAGCGACGCCGCAACGAGGCCTGGGCCAGGGTCGTCAGGGTGAGACGGCTGAGCTGTTCGGCATCGGCCCCGCCATCGCGGCAGAGCAGGGGGGCCACGAAGCGGTCGTACAGCGCCCCGGTGGCGCTCTCGCCGCCCTTGGTGCTCAGTTGCTCACCATCTCCCATCACACCCGCCTACGTCCGATCGTCCAATCCTGCCGTCCCGCGCCGCAGGCGCCAGCGGCCATCCTGCAGCGGCTCCACCCGCCAGTCCCGCCAGGCCCAGGGCCCACTGCGGCGCTCCAGCGTGCGCAGGGGCTGCTCCACCAGCTGGGCCAGCTCCACCAGGGTGAGGCCGTAGCCCCGATCGGCCACCCGATCGGCCCATTCGAGCCGAGTCAGCAACTGCTGCAGGGGCGCCGGAGCGGGGGCAGCGTCGAGGCCGTCGGTCTCGCCAGCGGCGGCGGCGGCTTCGGTTGCGGCAGGCGGAGCGGGTACTTCGGCCTCCAGCCTGGCGGTGGCCAGCACCTCCCCTGTCATCAGAGGCGGGATCCGGCCGCGGGAAAAGGCCACGGCGATGGTGTCGCAGCGATCGTTGTCGGGGTCACCGCTGTGGCCCTTGACGTGGCGCAGGGGCACGTCGGCAAGGCGGGCCCGGTCCAGCTGCTCCCAGAGATCACGGTTCAGCACCTGTCCACCGGAGGCGGTGCGCCAGCCCTTGCGTTTCCAGCCGTGGATCCACTTGCCGAGACCATCGATGAGGTAGCGGCTGTCGGTGCGGATCGCCAGGTCGGGATGGCGGGGTAGATCGCGCAGGGCCACCAACAGCGCCAGGGCCGCCGTGAGCTCCATACGGTTGTTGGTGGTGGCGTGGTCAGCGCCGCCCAGCTCGTGAATGGAACCATCCTCGAAGCGCAGCAGCGCCCCCCAGCCGCCCGGGCCCGGGTTACCGCTGCAGGCCCCGTCGCAGGCCGCCGCCACCACCCGCACTGGCCGATCAGCCACTGGACAACCCCGTCATCGTCGCTAAACAGATCTTCTACTCTGAGCTGCCACTCGGGCAGAGCGTCGCCATGGTCAGCAGCCGAGCCCCGGTCAGCAGCCGTGCCTGCCTAGCTCAGCGGATCGCTGTCAGCGGGGCAGCAGTCGCTGCTGCAGGTGCCGCGATCTTCGGCCCCAGCTGGGTGATGGGCCGTCAGGCCGCCGGGGCCCATGCCGCCCCCCTGTTCGGCAGCCAGCCCATCGCCCCCGGCCAGGCGATCGCCGTAGCCCAGCCCCTGGCCGGCAACCGCTGGAACCTGATCGTGCTGGAGCAGCTTCGGGCGGCCCCTCCCTGCTGGCGCGAGCTCCCTGATGGCTCGGTGATCTCCTACGACAACGACGTGGCCGAGGGTGTGTGCGGCCGCTACCTCTCCAGCAGCGCCTACTCGCTGCGCGTCGCCAACGACGACCTCAGCAACCCCTGGCGGCTGCGCATGGAGAGCGACAACGGCCGCCTGCGGCTGCTGGCCTCCCACCCCCAACAGACTACCCTGATCCCGGTAGCCACTGGAGAGGTTCCCCCCAGTGGCCTGGCCAGCCTCAAGCTGGAGCCGGGCTGGACCTTCCAGCGCCGCACCTATGGCGAGGAAACCCTCCGCCATCTCTACATGGCTCACGCCGAGCCCCTGCCAGTCCTGCTGGCGCGGGCCCGCGGCGGCGGCCAGCTGGCGGCGCTGCCATCCCTGGCCCCACCTCCACTGCTGAACGGCTCAGGCCCGGTGGCCGAGTCCAGATCCAGCAGTACCCGCAGGGGCATCGCCAGCCTCGGGCGTTCATCGGCGCTGTCCAGTCGATCCAGCCTTCAGCGGCAGTCTGGCTTGCAACGGCCCCGCCAGAGTGGCGTCATCGCCCTTGAGGTGGTGCCCTACGGCAGCTGAGCCAGGCCCAGGCCAGTTCAACGAGTGACCGACGCCCCCAGACACCCCCAGATCCCTCCGTTACTGTCGTGTTTGTGAGGAGTGGGGAACGACTCTTCCGGGTCGAAACGAGGACAGACTCCGAAAGACCGTTCCACAATCCTGCCCCGCCTTTGGCGGGGCATTTTTTTTGCTCCCTAAGGCTTTGGCGCCAACAGGGTTCGGGCAGGCGCGGGGGCACTACCAGCGGCCCAGCAAAAAGCCGGCCCTCAAAGGAGCCGGCTGCTGAAGGCGCCGCCTGGGCGCCGGTGGGCGCGGGGCCGGCAAGCCGACCCCAGGGCGATCACTTGATCGACACCTTGCCGCCGACCTCTTCGAGGGCCTTCTTGAGGGCCTCGGCATCGGCCTTGGCAATGCCTTCCTTGACCGCCTTGGGGGCGGCTTCGACGAGGGCCTTGGCGTCGCCCAGGCCCAGGCCGGTGGCTTCGCGCACGGCCTTGAGCACCTTGATCTTGGCCGAATCTTCGTAACCCTCAAGGATCACGTCGAATTCGGTCTGCTCTTCCACGGCCTCAGCGGCAGCGGCGGGAGCAGCGGCCATCATCACGCCGGCGGAAGCGGCGGCGGAGACGCCGAAGGCCTCTTCGATCTGCTTGACGAGCTCGGAAGCCTCAAGCAGGGAGAGGGATTTGAGTTGGTCGAGAATCTGGTCGGTTGTAGCAGACATGGTTGGGAATCAGCAACAGATCTGTGGGTAACAGTCGGATCGGTTCTGCTCGGCAACAGCCGCTGGCAGTGGGGCAGGCCTCAGGAGGCCTGGCCCTCGCCATCGGCGTGTTGCTGGAGCGCCCGAGCGAGACCGGAGGGAACCTCGTTGATGCCCACGGCCACTTTGGTGGCCACAGCGTTGATCGCACCGGCGATCTGGGCCATGAGCACCTCCTTGGAGGGCAGATCCCCGATGGCCTTGATGTCGGACTGGGACAGGAGCTTGCCTTCGAAAAGGCCGCCCTTGGTTTCCGACTTCTTGCTGTCCTTCTGGAAGGACTGCACGGCCTTCACCGCACCACCCACGTCGCCCTTGACGAGCACGAAGGCGTTGGTGCCGGTGAGCAGGGATTCGAGATTCGACCAGGCACTGTCGCCATCAATGGCCCGACGCATCAAGGTGTTTTTGGTCACCTTGCACACACCGTTGCTGGCCTGCAGACGGGTCCGCAGATCAGACATCTCCTTGATGGACAGGCCCTTGAAATCAAGGACCAGTGCCAGTTCGGCCTCGCCGAGGAGCCCCTTGAGCTCTTCGACGATCTGTTGCTTGTTCTCCAGCGTGCGGCCCATAGGAAAGGATCGGATCGGGGGAACAAGCCGGGTACGCGGCCCTGGACGCCAACGCCAACCACTCAGAGAGTGACTGCCGGAGGGCTCGAGGCCGCTGCATGCTCCTGACCCGATCAAGACGCCTGGGGATGGACCCACCGGCGGCCTGGAGGCCGAAAACCTGTCGCGAACACCTCGGCAGGACTTACAGAAACGCATCCACCGGCGAACCGGAGGGCGTTCTCACCTGCTGTCTGGGGTAGGGCGCGTGCCCTTCTGGCCTAAGCCAGCTTCTCAACCTATCAGAAAGCCCCTCCACCGAGTGGCCAGTCCCGGCAGAAGACCCATGTTTGGGCCTTCTGCCGGGACTGCTGGTGCAATTCAATTCAGGCCTCAAGTCAGGCCCCAAGGTTCCGCCGAACACGCTCTCCATCTGCATAGCCGTCGCGCCCCACCCCCCACAGCGGCGATCTGGGCTCCACCGCTGTGGCGGGGCCCCTCCGCAGCTCCGCAGGCTTGGGCACGGGAGTGACTAGCGGATGATCGGATTCAGCAGGGTGTCACGTCCAGATGGTTTCCGAAACAAGTAAAAGACTTCTTGACTGCAGCAGCATGTTAGGGTAAGTTCTACGGGCATTAGAATGTGCTTGCCATGGGCAGTGCTGATCAGCTTCTGGATCTGTTCGGCTTCAGCCTACGGAATGAAACGAGCTCAGCCGCCTCGGCAAAGGTGGGCAAGCCACTCCCTGCTGAACCTACTGAACCGATAGAGCCCTACCAAGACATCGAAACCACGCGATCTCCGGAGCAGAGCTGAACACAACCCGCTCTTGCTGATCTCAACCAAGACTTGCCGAGCGCCCAGGCACCTCTCTCGACCGCGGCCATGCGCCGTGGACCCGGGTCCGTATGTTCTCGATGAGGCCGGTCCAAAAGCCACAGCTCCGCAGCATGGCTTTCGGACAGAAAGTCCGCTCGATTTCTTGACCCCAAGAGTGAATCCGTCTAGACTTTGCGGCGTTACTACCCTGTGGCCCCTCCCCAGGGGCTCCATCCGTGGACCCGTCCCGTTCACTTCAAGCATGACCAGAATCCATCGCCTTGACGGGCTGTTCGGCTTCAGCCTCCTGAACGAGCCTCGCTCAGCTACATCAGCCAAAGTGGGCCGCGAGCCTATCGAGCCTGTGAGCGGAGCCACCGGACAATCACAGGTGGAGAGGATCGCCACCATCAATGCCTGCCCTGGGAGCAATGCTGTCGCTTGAACCCATAGAGCCCCAACCCACACGGCCCTGAACGGCGCCGCCGATCACAACCCTCTGCCACCGGAGTCAACCCCCAGTCTCTCAAGGGCAACAGCCCATTGCTGATGCCCTTCAGATCTGAGGCGATGGGCCCGGAAGGTATAGCCTGTGGTGGTGCATGAGGCAATCTTCCTGGTTTCTTGACTGCAAGAGTTGATTCCATTAAATTATACCCATCAGGCCATGGTGTATCTCCGTCGCCTTGAACCCTTCACCACCCCCTCCATTCCCATGGCCAGTGCCAATCACCTTTCAGGCCTGTTCGGCTTCAGCCTTCTGAACGAACCCCACTCAGCCACGGCAGCAAAGGTGGGCAACGGGCCCGTCGAACCCAATGATACAGCAAGCCCTGGGCGCTCAGATGTTGCAAGGATCGTGACCCTCAATGCATGCCTCGGGGCCAAGGTAGGCCTGCAACCCATTGAACCAATTGAACCAGCCAGGTTCTGAACACGACCGGGACCTCAAGGGTGGATTCCACCAAGATTCGCTCACAATCTTGGCCAATCCACACTCTCCTTCAGCCCAGCATCAAACCCATTCACCAGCGTCGGGATGACCAGTAGCGACCGCCTTAGCCACTTGTTCGGCTTCAGCCTGCTGAGCGCCCCTCATTCAGCCACAACGGCAAAAGTGGGTGGCGGAGCAGAAGAAGCGCGGCCCATCAGCCCCATCGAACCAATCGAGCCCTACCAGGGCGTAGAACCTACTGAACTCTGAACAGGATTCACTCAGGCTCTGTTCTTACTTTGAGCGCCAAATGTGTGGCTCGGCCTGATGCCTTCTCCAGGAAGGGCATGAATCATCGGTGGGCATTTTGTTGCTTGTTCAGGCCGCGGCCCTTGAGCAACACATCACTCCGTGGTGGGCTTGAGGCAGCCTGCTTGACCTCTTTACAGCAAGAGTTGATTCCAGTAGTTTCCTGAATTGGCCCATGGCTAATCGCCGTAGGCCTACGCCCTAAATCCCCCCTCTGGTCCCATGGACATTGCCAATCGCCTTCAGGACCTGTTCGGCTTCGGCCTGCTGAATGACCCCAGTTCAGCCACCACAGCCAAGGTGGGGGAAGGGATCCCTGTTGAACCCCCTAATCAGAAACCAGAGATCGCGGTGGCATCCACCCTCAACGCCTGCCTCGGGGCGAAGGTGAGCGAACAACCCATTGAACCCACCAAGCACTGATCAGCACCCACCCAATCCCGTGCTCTCGGACGATCCCAGCCTGACGGCCAGAATTCACACTTGTCTGACTGAGGGACATCAGCGACTTGCTGATTCCCTCTTCTTACTGGAGGAGCAGTTGCCTCTTCCAGCTCAAGAGACCTGCTCGGATGCGCTCTCCACGCAGCTCCGCTCCGGTGCTGCCTCGCTCTCGCCCTGGCTTTACCTCGGCTATTACGAACTCGGGTCCGCAGTCTTGTCTGGCCAGGCCAACCCAGGGCAGGCCGATGCTGTAGAAGCGCAGCCCGCCCAGGGGCTGGCTGCACTTCAGCCAAGAGTCACCGCGGCTCTCGCCTTGATGCGCCACGGCCTCTCACAGCCAGCAACCCACTGTCAGTCCCCAGAGGCCTGGATCGTCGGTTTCGGTGATCCGGTGGCCGCCTCCCCACCCATGTGGTCAACGCTGCTGGCCATGGTCCAGGAAGGTGGCGACTTCGTGAGTGATCTGATCAGCCCCGCCGACGACCTGATCTGCCAGTTCCGGCAAAGGATCTTGGAGACGCGTCGCCTGATCGCTGCCGTGGATCCCGGCCTGCACGGGTTGATGGAGCGACTGCAGCGTTTCCTGGTGCTTGCCGAGCCTGGGCCAGCAGCCCGAGCAGCCAGCCAGAGCTTCGGCGGGGCCACAGCATTCTTCTTCCGCGGCGGCAGCCTGCTCAATGCCAGCAAGCTTCTCGCCCCTGCCGCCATGGTGGAGTTGCTGGTGCACGAATACGCCCACGCTGAGCTGTTCGCCCTGGGGCAGGAGCAGGTGCTCTGCCTGAACCCTGACGATGAGCGCTATGCCGTGCTGATCCGCAGTGACCCCCGGCCCATGCATGGCATCCTCCACTCCATGCATGTGGTGTCACGGGTGGTGGGGGTGATGGACAAGATCCTGCGGGAACCCGCCGCGATGCTTCCTGATGGCGGCGCCTGCCAACAGGCCCTGAGGGAGTGGCGACCACGCCAGCTCGCCTACGGGCTCTCCTCCCTGGCCGCCGTGCGCGACCACGCCCGCCTCACCCCCCTGGGCCAGGAGGTTGTCGAAGCGGCTGCCTGCCGGCTGGGGGAGCCGGCCGCACAGGCCGTGTGAAGCCGCCCCCGTGCCTTGAAGACCAGCTCCAGGAGCGCTGGCAGCAGCTCGTCGCCGCAGCCCCTGGAGCCCCTGCCCTCGACTGGTTGGGAGAGGTCTACAGCTTTGAGACCCTCGCCGAGCTGGTGGCTCAGGAGCAGCTTGGGCTGGCAGCGTTGATCACGGCGAGAAGCCCCATGGCGTCGGCCCGGGTGGGAGTGGGAGTCGCCGATGGGCCCCAGAACCTGATCAGTGGCCTGGCCCTGATGCTGGCGGGGATTCCCCAGGCGATTCTGCCGATCACTGCACCGCAGGCCGAGCAGGAACGGCTGGAGCGGCGGCTGGGGCTGAGCCATCGGCTGGGCCACGGGGCGCCGCCCACCCCGGGACCATGGACCTTCCTGGGCCGTCTGAGCTCCGGCCTGTCCTGCTGGCACCGCCCCGTAGCCGAGGCCCCCGAGCCGGCGGATCCAGCCAATCCGGATGTGTTTCTGGGCACCACATCCGGCACCACATCAGGCCTGCCGGGGCTGATCAGGATGCAGGCCAAGGCGGTGTTGGCGACGGCCAATCCCCACTCCCCCTACCAGCTCATCACCACTCCGTTGCTGGGCGAAGGACTCCAGAACTGGAGTGCCAGGCTCTACAAACTGCTCACCTTGATCCGGGGTCGGCGGGTGGTGATCCGCCAGGGGGACCAACCGTTCCAGCCCGGAACCATCCCGAGCGGGTGCGACGGCATGCCGATGCCACCGAACAGACTGCGGCTGCACCTGGCCTGGAACGATCTGCGCCACTGTCCCGAGGGTTTTCTGCTGATCAGCGGCGGCGATCGGGTGCCCATGGCCCTCCGACAGGCGGTGGTGGACAGCGGCCCGGTGCGCCTGGGAATCACCTGGGCCACCAGCCAGAGCGGGCCTCTCACCTGGCTGCCCCCTGAAGCCGTGCTGGACGAGTGGGAGTCCGTGGGCTGGCCTATCCCAGGCGTGAAGCTCGAACCCACCGGCCCACTGCGCTTTGAGCGTGACGGGCTGAGCTTTCGCGAAATGATCGCCACAAGCCCGGGCCGCAACCCCTTCAATCCAGGGGACCTGCTGGCCATCTCGCCCTCTGGTCAGGTGATCTTCGGGGGCCGTTCCAATGATGTGTTCCTGTTCGCGAGCCTGTTGATCTCGCCGTTTGAGATCGAGGAGGTGCTGAGCCAGCATCCGGCCGTGGAACAGTGCGTCGCCTTCGGAGCGCGCTCTGACCGCTATGGAGGCGTGCCGATGGCTGCCATCGTGCTGCGACCTGGCCATCAGGCCGCCACAGCCCTGAGCGAACTCGACCAGCTGGCCCGCGCCAGCCTCGGCAGCAGCCGCCCCCGCAAGATCATGGCCGTGGACACCATCCCAGAAGGCCCTACGGGGAAACCGCTGCGCCGGGTGCTCGGCGAGCAGTTCGCGCTGCAGGCATGAGCGCTGCACTCCACCTGCCCTGGGAGGAGCTCGAATGCAAGCTGCGGGCCGAACCCCCACCGGCCTGGTACGAGCGCCTGAAAGGACTGGAGACCAACCGCTTCAACCAGCACCAGATCCTGCTGAATCGGTTCGCCACCGGAGGCGAACTGAAGACCCTGTTCTGCCTCGCCCAACGAGATTCCGTCAAGCTCCAGGCGTTCGAGGGGTGGGCCCGTCAAGCCGGGCAGTTTGCGCCAGCCTACAAAGGCGTAACGGCACGCTTTCACAGGACAGAACATCAACGAGCCAACCACACACTCTTTCACTACCAATCCCGCAAGCCAGGAGGCCAGAACCTCGAATCGCGCCATCTCCTGATCGGCTTCACAGGGAACATCGGACTTCTGATGACTCCGACTCCCTACATCCTCTCCGCCCTCGGGGTGCTCAATCATGATCTCCTTCTGGTTCGGCGCCACACGCTCAACGGCTACTTTCAACAGGACGGCCTGGTGATCCAAGAGATCAGCGATCACCTCACGGAACATCTCAGCCGACTGCGCCGCCAGGGTCTCAGGCTCAAGCGGGTCAGGACCCTGGGGACCAGCGCCGGGGGCCTACCGGCTCTGACCATCGCCCACCGCCTGGGGCTGCCCCTGGGGGTGGCGATCGGTGCGGGCGGCGACGAAGCCACCTTCGCCCCAACCAGCCGCTTTGGCCTCAGCCAGCAGCGGCGCTGGAGCTGGCGGCCCTCCATGCGCCGGAGCACGCGTCTGGTGATGGCCTTTCCAGAACACAACGCCGACGATCGCCACTGCGCTGAGCTCGTAGCGCGTTACTACCAGAGACACCACCGCAGAAGCTGCACCCCGATCATGCGGTCGTTTTTCGGTTGCGCTCACCACACGCTCTTTCTCGATCTGGTGGCCAAGGGGCATGATCTCACCAAGGCATTGACCAGCCTGCTGATAGATAGCACATCACCATCAACAAGCCATCGAGATTATCAGCTAGCACAAGATATCCCGTATTCCTGACAAGATGCAGCTGGTCAATATTCAGCTTAGCTGAGCTCGTATGTACTGTCTCAGCTGATCTACTGCATGGAAGGTAGCGAGATTCTCGGGTGTGACCACAACGCCGTGATCCAGCTCAAGGCTGATACAGAACTCCATGCAGCCAAGACTATCCAAGGCCAGTCCTTGCATGGTCATCGATGCATCGACGTTCTCAAGACCTGCCTCAATCTCGGGCAACTCACCGGGCGGAAGCGATAGTGCTCGCAACGCCTGGATGATGATCTGATTCTCACGATGGTAGGGCGGTTCAGCTGAGAGTCCTGAGGAGCCTGGAACTGCCGCCATCGAGATTGGAGATTACTCTAGGGGCCAATCATAGGTCCATCCCCAGGACTACTCTGAACGCTTGATCCCCACCTCCTCAGACCGACTCGGAACGCATTTCGACCCTGGGGCCAGCACCATCCGGGAGGCCCAGATGGAGGACGCGGCCGCCATCGCTGATCTGATCAGCTCGATGGGCTACCCCTCGACTCCCCAGGAGGTGCAGCAAAGGCTGCAGAGCATGGCTGGTCCGCCCTACAAGACTTACCTGTCCCGACAGGGTCCTCCTGAGGACGAGACGATCACAGGACTGATCGGCCTGATCACACCCAAAGTGCATACCTGCAATGAACCAATCGGCTGGGTGATGGTGCTCGTTGTACACCCAGACCACCGTCGCAGGGGAATTGGCAATCAACTGCTCCGGCATGCAGAAGCGCATCTAGTACAACAAGGTGCGAGGTTTGTACAGCTGTTCAGCGCCATTGGCAACACTGCAGCCCATGGATTCTATCGGCATGTGGGCTATACCCCGCAGGCCATTCGGTTTTTGAAAGTTCTCAAGACCTGATGCCGCGTGGTCTACGGACTGGCGGCATGCGGGCAGGAGACGACAGGGCAGGTTGGATCAAGACCTCAGGCGGTAGCGCTTGGCCAGGATCCGCCGCAGCGGTTTTCCGGCCAAGCCCCTGGGTATCTCCGCCTCGGCATGAACGGCGTAGAGCCCCCGAAAGCCGAACAGCTGCCGTGAACGCTGCTGGAGGGTGGCCGTTGTGCTCTCCGGATCCACTCCCGGTACAAGTCGCACCACGGCCATCGGAACGGCGCCGTAGGTGCTCGATTCAGCGCCAAACGCCACTGCCTCAAGCACCGCTGGGGAGCTTTCGAGGAAACCCTCCAATTCCACTGGTGACACCAACACCCCCCGGAACAGGAACACATCATTGGCCCGGCCGGCAAAGGCATAGGCCCCATCCCCGAGGGGCCGGAGCCGATCCCCCGGGCGGAACCCCGTGAGCTGCTGCACGCGGAGGGTCCAGCCGCCGCTCGGATCGGGGTAGGTCAGCGGCAGGCGCTTGTCCACCTGGATTTCGGCGGCACCATCCGCCTCGAGCCCCCCCAGGAACTGGAGCTGCACCCCCTCCAGGAGCCTTCCCACCGAGTCCTGCTGGTCCAGCAGCTCAGCCGCCGGCAACGACGTGATCGGCCCGCTCTGGCTCGTGGAATAGGTGATCGCCAGGCTATGGGGCCGAACCCGATGCACCGCCTGGCGCAGGGCCATCGGCACCCTGTCGGTGCCGACCAGCATCCGCAGGGACTCCGGGAAACGGGCCAGATCCCCCCGGGCCAGCAGGCGGCGCAGCAACGGCAGGAACAGGTGAAGACGCGTCGCCCCGCTGGAGGCATAGAGGCCACCAAGCTGCTCTTCATCGGTCGGGCCGACCAGGCACAGACAGGTGCCGGCCAGGATCAGGTTGATCAACTGGGCTCTGGGCCCGGCGAACTGAAGGTTGACCACCACCAGACGCCTTGGCGTGAAGTACAGCCAGCCAGCACCGGCGGTGAGGTAGTGCAGGCAGGCATGGAAGGTGCGGCTGCTCACCGTGGGCACGCCTGTCGTGGTCCCCGAGGAGAGGGTCAGAAAGGCTGCCTCCTCCAGCCGCACCGGGGCCTGGGGGGCCGTGCGGGGCTGGGTCTCGGCGGGCACCAGCAACCGGAACGGGTCCGCCACGGCGACCACCAGTCCCTGGTCACACCATCCGACAAGGCTCAGCGCGCCCCCCTGGCACAGGATCCGATCGCAGCCCAGGGACTCGGCCAGCCGAGTGTGCTCCTGCACGAGGGCATGCTGCGGCAGCACGATCTGGCAATGACCCTCCAGAAACAGGGCTACACCGAGCACGAAGTTGGCCAGGCCATCGCCGGCATGAATCCCCACCGTGCAGCGGTGGTTCCCGAAGCCGGCGTTCTGCAGCTGAGCCCGGCAGGCTTTCACCCAACCGGCAAACTCCGATCGCACCACGGCACCGGAGAGCTGCCAGATGACCTCGGCGTCTGGAGCCTGATCGCACCAGCCCTCAAACAGCAGGGGCAGCAGCAGCCTGAGGTCAGCGGCAGCGGCGCCGTAGGCCTGAAGACGATCGGGCCGGCCCGCACCGGGCCAGCCGTGGGGCGACGCTACGTCCATGAGCCCTCTGGGCTCAGCCCTCCTGCTTGATGTCCTGCAGGGCGGCGAAGTCCACCTGCACCGAGGGACCCATGGTGGAGGTGACATAGAGGGAGCGCCAGTAGCGGCCCTTGGCACCGCTGGGCTTCTGGCGGTCGATCGTCTCCTGCAGGGCCTTGAGGTTGTCGAGCAGCTTGGCGGGATCGAAGCTGGCCTTGCCGAAGCGCACGTGCACGATGCCGCTGCGGTCGGCACGGAACTCGAGCTTGCCGGCCTTGAACTCGGCGATGGCGCCGACCAGGTCGGTGGTGACGGTGCCGGCCTTGGGGTTGGGCATCAGGCCCCGGGGGCCCAGCACCCGGCCCAGCTTGGCCACCTTGGGCATCATGTCCGGGGTGGCGATCAGAAGGTCGAAGTCGATCGTGCCGCCGGCGATCTGATCCACCAGATCGTCGTCGCCGGAGAGGTCGGCGCCGGCGGCCTTGGCGGCAGCCACGGCCTCACCCCGGGCGATCACGGCGATGCGAATGCTCTGGCCGGTGCCGTGGGGCAGGGCCACGGTGGTGCGCAGCTGCTGGTCGGTGTACTTGGGATCGATGCCGAGGCGCACGTGGGCCTCGATCGTCTCGTCGAACTTGGCGGTGGCGTTGGCCTTCACCAGCTCGATGGCCTCCATCGGCTCATGGGCTCGCTCGGCGACCTTGGCCTGGAGGGCGGAAAAACGCTTGGAAACTTTTGGCATGGCGGGTATGGGGTGCGGGCGATGCAGGCCAGGCCTGGGGCGCACGAGGCGCGGTGGGCCGCTGGCTGGATCTCCCCCTGGGGATGGATGGAAGGACTCAGTCGTTGACGGCGACGCCCATGTTGCGGGCGGTGCCTTCGATGATGCGCATGGCCGACTCGACGCTGGTGCAGTTGAGGTCGGGCAGCTTGGTCTTGGCGATCTCCTCGAGCTGGGCGCGGCTGATGGCACCCACCGCTCCTTTCGAGGAAGTGGCGGCACCCTTGTCGATGCCGGCGGCCTTGGAGATCAGCACCGAAGCGGGAGGCGTCTTGGTGATGAAGGTGAAGCTGCGGTCTTCAAAGACCGAAATCTCCACCGGAATCACATAGCCGGCCTTCTCCTGGGTGCGGGCGTTGTACTCCTTGCAGAACGCCATGATGTTGACGCCGTGCTGACCCAGGGCAGGACCCACAGGGGGCGCCGGGTTGGCTTTGCCGGCCTGGAGGGCCAGCTTGATCACGGCTACGATTTTCTTGGCCATCGTCTCGAACTACTGGGCGGGGCTGCGGATCACCTCCTGAAGGGAGGCGTGACGGGAACGGCCATCCTCCGCAGGGAGACGGCCGCTGAGCGGAGCCAGGGGCTCAGCTCTGCTTGCTGATCTGGGCGAACTCGAGTTCCACAGGCGTTTCCCGACCGAAGATCGAGAGCAGGGCCTTGAGCTTGTTGCGCTCGCCCGACACCTCGATCACCTCGCCCTGGAAGTCCTTGAACGGCCCGGCCGTCACCAGGATCTGATCGCCCTCGGTGAGATCGACCTTCACCACTGCTTTCTTCTCAGCCGCCCGCTTGAAGATGCGGTCCACCTCCTGGCGGCTCAGCGGCCTCGGCTTGATGTGGCCGCGGGCGCGGGCCGTAGCCCGACGCTCCTCCGCCCCCACGAAGTTGATCACGTTGGGGGTGCTGCGCACCGCCATCATCGTGTCCTCGTCGAGCATCATCCGCACCAGCACATAGCCGGGGAACACCTTCTCTTCCGTGCTCTGGCGGCTGCCGTCCTTCTTCAGCTTCACCCCGGGGGTCTGGGGGATCTCGATCTCCAGGATGCGGTTGTCCACCCCGAGGGTCACCGCCCTCTGCTCCAGGGTGGCCTTCACTTTCTTCTCGCAGCTGGACGCCACCTGCACCGCGTACCAGCGGGCCACCTGGCGCTTCTCGGTGGGGGCTTCGGCGGCCGGCTCAGAAGACAGCTCTGCCCCCGGGGCAAGCGGGCCGGCAACGGGGTCGGTTTGGGGGTCAGACAGGGTCTCGGACACGGTGCTCAGGCTTGGGGCTCGGGAGAACAGGGGGAGTGGGCGCTGCGGCTGGGGGCTGGGGGTCGGACAGGAGTGGCTGAGGGTCAGCCGAACACCTGGGAAGAGGCCCAGCCGTAGAAGCGATCGATCGCCGCGATCGCCGCCGCCGAGAGCCCCACCATCAGGATCACCGCCACCGACTCGCTGAACAGCTGCTGGCGGCTGGGCCAGACCACCCGGCGCAGTTCCGCCAGGGTGGCGGCACCGAACCCCTTGGGACTGGCCGCCTCGGCCGCTGCCAGCTGCTGGGCCTCCGAGGCGTCGGCGAGCCCGGCTGGGTCAGCGGCCACCTCAGCGGCAGCCTGCTCAGCCGCAACGGTGCGCGGGGAGCCGTTGGGGTCAGAGCTGTTGGGATCGGGGCTGTTGGGGTCGGACAACACGGGCGCTGACGCACGCGGGCATCCGCGCGACTCGGCAAACAGTCACCCTACCGGACGCCCTTCCCCAGCGGCTCAAAGCACAGGCCTGAGCCGGCGCCCTCGCCGAGGCTGATGCGCACGCCCCGGGCCCCCTCGTAGCGGTCCTCCAGCAACTCGGTGGCGAGGGGATTCTCGATGCGGCGGCGCAGCACCCGGCGCAGGGGCCTGGCCCCGTACTCCGGCTCATAGCCCTGGGCCGCCAGGGCCTGCACCACCGGCTCCTCCACCTCCAGCTGGAGCTGCTGCTCCGCCAGCAGGGAGGCCAGCTCGGCCAGCTGCAGCCGCACGATGCGCTCGAGATCGGCCTCCGAGAGAGGCCGGAAGCGGATCACCTCATCGATGCGGTTGAGGAACTCGGGCCGGAAGCTGGCCGCCAGGGCCTGGTCCATGGCCTGCTCCACCTGGGCCCCGTCCAGGGCGCCGCGGGCATGGTCGAGAATCGCCCGGCTGGCCAGGTTGCTGGTCATGATCACCACCGTGTGGCGGAAGTCCACGGTGCGGCCCTGGGAATCGGTGAGCCGGCCGTCATCGAGCACCTGCAGCAGCAGGTTGAACACCTCAGGGTGGGCTTTCTCCACTTCATCGAGCAGCAGCACGGCATAGGGACGGCGCCGCACGGCCTCGGTGAGCTGCCCCCCCTCCTCATACCCCACGTAGCCGGGCGGGGCCCCCACCAGCCGGGCCACGGCGTTGCGCTCCATGAATTCGCTCATGTCGAGGCGCACCAGGGCCTCGTCCTCGTCGAACAGGGCCGCGGCCAGGGCCTTGGCCAGCTCGGTCTTGCCCACACCGGTGGGGCCGAGGAACAGAAAAGAGCCCACAGGCCGCCGCGGCGACTGCATGCCGGCCCGGGCGCGCCGGATCGCGGCCGCCACCGCCGCCACCGGCTCCAGCTGGCCGATCACCCGCTCGCCCAGGCGGCTGTCGAGCTCCAGCAGCTTCTGGCGTTCGCCAGCCAGCAGCCGCTGCACCGGAATGCCGGTCCAGCGGGCCACCACATCGGCGATGTCGCCGGGCTCCACCTGCTCGCGCAGCATGGCGTCTGTCTGCATCGCCACCTCGAGGTCGCGGCGGCGCTGCTGCACGCCATGGAGCTGGTCGTACTGGAGCCGGGCGGCCTCCTCGAGATCGCCACAGCGCTCCGCCTCGGCGATGGCATGGCGCAGGTCTTCGTCCTGCTGGAGCAGATCGCCCAGCTCCGCCACCCGCTGCCGCTCCGCCTGCCAGCGCTGCTTGAGGCCGTGCAACACCTCGGTGGCCTGGCGCCGCTGCTCCTGCAGGGCGACCCGTTCGGCCTCCGGCGCCGCCTCGGCCGAAAGCAGGGCCAGCTCCACCCGCCGCAGCGCCACCTCGGCCTCCTCCACGGGGCGGGGCTTGGAGGTGACCTCCATGCGCAGGTTGGCGGCGGCCTCATCCACCAGATCGATGGCGGAATCGGGCAGGCAGCGATCGGCGAGATAGCGATCGGCCAGCCGGGCGGCGGCAGCCAGCGCCGCATCGGTGATCGTGACGCCGTGGTGGAGCTCGTAGCGCTCCTTGAGGCCGCGCAGGATCTCGACGCTGGTCTCGACGCCGGGCTCGCGGATCACCACCTGCTGGAAGCGGCGTTCCAGGGCGGGGTCTTTCTCGATGCTGCGGCGGTACTCCTCCGGCGTGGTGGCCCCCACGCAGCGCAGCTCGCCGCGGGCCAGGGCCGGTTTGAGGATGCTGCCGGCATCGGCGTTGGAGCGGTCGCTGCTCACCACCGCGTGCAGCTCATCGATGAACACGATCACGCCGGGGTCGGCATCGCGCACCTCCGCGAGCACGGAACGCAGGCGCTCCTCGAACTGGCCGCGGAACTTGGCGCCGGCGATCAGGGCGCCCAGATCGAGGGCCACCAGCCGCTGCCCCAGCAGGGCATCGGGCACCTCACCGGCCACGATCCGCTGGGCCAGGCACTCCGCCACGGCGGTCTTGCCCACGCCCGGCTCGCCGATCAGCACTGGATTGTTCTTGCTGCGGCGCGACAGCACCTGGATCAGACGGCGGATTTCGGCATCGCGGCCGATCACCGGATCGAGTTCGGCGGCGCGGGCGGCGGCGGTGAGGTCGCGGCCGTAGCGCTCCAGCGCTGTGGGTTCGGGGCCTTCCGGCTCCAGCTGCAGCGGCGGCTCGGGAGCTGGCACCGCTGTTCTGGCCGGGGCGGGGGCGGTTGCCGGCGGCCGCTCGGCCGCTGGGGGGCGTCCGGCCGGCTGACGGCCCAGCCGAGGGGGCGCCTCCATCCAGTCCTCGGAGCCGGCCCAGTCGTCGTCCGCGGGGCTGGCGAAGGGAGCTGATCTGCTGGGGGGCGCGGCTGGAGCGGTGGCTGGCGGCGCAGGAGTTGGCGCGGGCGGGGCCATGGCGGCACGACGCGGCGTGGAGGGCGCCGGCGCCCCTGGGCGCAGCTGGCGCAGCAGCAGCTCCTCACTGAGGCCCTGCTGGGCCAGCAGGCTGGCGCCGATGCGGGGCTCCTCCACCAGGGCCAGCAGCAGGTGGGGCAGGTCCAGCAGCCGCGAACCCCAGCCGGCCCGGCGGCGGTCGGCTTCCTCAAGCAGATCCTCCAGGGCATCGCCGATGAACAGCTGATCGGATGTGCTGCTGGGTTGCTTGGCGCAGAAGCCCTCCAGCCGGTCCAGCAGCTGATCGGCATC
Source organism: Paraciimarium castrense LEGE 11436 (assembly GCF_056633055.1). Lineage (NCBI taxonomy): Bacteria > Bacillati > Cyanobacteriota > Cyanophyceae > Synechococcales > Prochlorococcaceae > Paraciimarium > Paraciimarium castrense. Next base: position 40,516 of record NZ_JBSJOW010000008.1, read on the forward strand.
GAGGGGCAGGCGGTCAGCCCAGGCCCCGAAGCGCCGCTCCAGCAGCAGGGCCTGCAGCAGGTGCTCCACATCGAGCACGCCGTGGCGCCAGCGGCGGGCCGCGTCCTGGCCGGCCAGCAGCAGCTCCCAGGCCTCGGCACTGAAGCGTTCGGGCTCGCCGGTGAGGCTGGCCGGGGCCGCAGGCGCCGCAGCGGTGTGGCCCCCGGAACGCACCACGGAGGACACTTCGGGACCCAGCTCAGCCGGCATCGGATCTGGACCCCAGCTGGATCAACTCCACCTTGTAGCCATCGGGATCCTCCACAAAGGCAATCACGGTGGTGCCGTGCTTCATAGGGCCTGGTTCCCGCACAACGCGACCGCCCTTGGCCGCGATCGCGCCGCAGGTGCCGTGGATGTCGTCAACGCCCAGGGCGATGTGGCCGTAGCCCTCACCGAGGTCGTAACGCTCGGTGTCCCAGTTCTGGGTGAGCTCCAGCACGGTGTGGTCGCTCTCCTCGCCATAGCCCACGAAGGCCAGGGTGAAGCGGCCGGAGGGGTAGTCCTTGCGGCGCAGCAGCGTCATCCCCAGCACCTCGGTGTAAAAGGCGAGGGAGCGGTCCAGGTTCCCCACCCGGAGCATGGTGTGCAGCAGACGCATCGGCTGGCCGGGGCGGAGGTCGTGCCCCCATTCTGGCCAGCAAGCCGGCCCACAGTGCCCGTTGCCACACATGGTCGGGAGGGGGTGGCCCATAGGATCCTGCCCTGACAGCACCAGGCCGGCTCCAGTGATCGACTCCCTCGACCTCGTGATCGACACCGTGGTGGCCCGGGAGGTGCTCGACTCCCGCGGCACCCCCACGGTGGAGGCGGAGGTGTTGCTGGAAGGCGGCGCCAGCGGCCGGGCCATGGTGCCCAGCGGCGCCAGCACCGGCGCCCACGAGGCGCACGAGCTGCGCGACGGCGGCAGCCGCTACATGGGCAAGGGCGTGCTGCAGGCCGTGGGCAACATCGAGGAGAAGATCGCCCCGATGCTCTGCGGCCTTTCCGCCCTCGACCAGGGCGCCGTGGACGCGGCGATGATCGAGCTCGACGGCTCTGACAACAAGAGCGCGCTCGGCGCCAACGCCATCCTGGCGGTGAGCCTGGCGACCGCCCGGGCCGCGGCCAATGGGGTGGGGCTGCCGCTCTACCGCTACCTGGGTGGGCCGATGGCCAGCCTGCTGCCGGTGCCGCTGATGAACGTGATCAACGGCGGCGCCCACGCGGCCAACAGCCTCGACTTCCAGGAGTTCATGCTCGTGCCCCACGGGGCGAACAGCTTCAGTGAGGCCCTGCGCATGGGCACCGAGGTGTTCCACGTGCTCAAGGGGCTGCTCAAGGACAAGGGCCTGAGCACCGCCGTGGGCGACGAGGGCGGCTTCGCGCCGGACCTGGGCAACGTCGCCGCCGGCGAGCTGCTGGTGCAGGCGATCGAACAGGCCGGCTACCGGGCGGGGGATCAGATCTCCCTGGCCCTCGATGTGGCCAGCACTGAGTTCTTCCACGACGGCCGCTACGCCTTTGACGGCGGCAGCTACACCAGCGCCGAGATGGTGGACCAGCTGGCCGAGCTGGCAGGCCGCTTCCCGATCGTGTCGATCGAGGACGGCCTGGCGGAGGACGACTGGGATGGCTGGGCCCTGCTGAGCGAAAAGCTCGGCGCCACGGTGCAACTGGTGGGAGACGACCTGTTCGTGACCAACACCCAGCGGCTGCAGCGCGGCATCGATCTGGGCCTGGCCAATTCGATCCTGATCAAGGTGAACCAGATCGGCTCGCTCACGGAAACCCTGCAGGCGATCGATCTGGCCGGCCGGGCTGGCTACACCAGCGTGATCAGCCACCGCAGCGGCGAAACGGAAGACACCACCATCGCCGACCTGGCCGTGGCCACCCGCGCCGGCCAGATCAAGACGGGCTCCCTCAGCCGCAGCGAGCGGGTGGCCAAGTACAACCAGCTGCTGCGCATCGAAGATGATCTGGGCAGCCAGGCCGTCTACGCCGGCGCCGTCGACCGCGGCCCCCGCGGCAGGGGATGAACCGGAGCCATCAGCGTGGGGATTCGGACAGGCTCTTCACTCTGAATCCGTGGGACCGGCGGCAGCACTTGTAGCGATGCCGGGCAGCTGATCCAGGCGGCCATCGCGGGCCAGGCGGGACTGCAGCTTGAGCCAGCCCAGCCCCACCGGCAGGGACGCCACGGCAGGGATCACCACCAGGGCCGGTTGCCGGCTGGTGGCGAGCAGCGAAGCTGCCACGGCCAGACCAGCCAGCAGCATCGACTGGCCGGCCGACTGCTGGGCCAGGGCGAGGCGCCGCAGCAGCCGGTCGGTTTCGCCGGCCCGGATCTGCACCTGCAGGTCCCCCTGCTCGATGCGGGCCAGGCTGTCGTCAAGGCGGCGCGGAATGCCGAGGGCCCGGCTGCCCACCTCGGCTGCCTGGCGGGAGAGTTCGCCGAACAGGTCGCCGCCGCCGTTGCCGCTGGAGGTCATCAGAGGGAGCAAGTAGGGGCGGGCAATCGCCACCAGGCTAAAGCCAGGGTCGAGGCTGCGGCCCACCCCCTCGAAGGTGGAGAGGGCCCGCATCACAAAGATCAGCTCGGGCGGCACCCGAAAGGGCTGGCCATAGACGAGGTCGTAGAGGTCGCCGGAGAGCTTCTGCAACACGTTGGCGGAGAAGGGTGGTGTGAGGGCGTCGTTGAGCATCACCCGCACCAGCCGCCGCACGGGGCCTGGATCCGCCTCCGGGGCGATGACGCCGGAGGCCTGCAACTCCTTCACCAGGGTGGAAGCATCGCGGGCGGCGGCCGCACGCACCATGCGCCCCAGCCGTGAACGCAGCCGGCCCGAGAGCTGCCCCATCATGCCGAAGTCGTAATAGATGAGCGTGCCGTCTGGGGCAACAGCGAGGTTGCCGGGGTGGGGATCGGCGTGGAAGAAACCGAAGCGCACCAGCTGCTGCAGATAGCTGGCCGCCCCTTTCTCAGCCACGGCGGCGGGCACGATGCCGGCGGCAAGCAGGGCGTCGCGGTCGTTGATCTTGATGCCGGGCACGTAGTCGAGGCACAGCACCCGGCGGGAGCTCAGCTCCCACACCACCGCCGGGATGCGGATGCCGGGGTCGTCCAGGAACTGCTGGCGGAAACGGGCGGCGTGCTCGGCCTCCAGGCGGAAATCGAGCTCGCGCAGCAGCACGCGGCGGCACTCCTGGGCGATGCCCACCCAGTCGCGGCCACGGCCCCAGCGGGGGTGACGCTGCACCACGGCGGCCAGCTGCTGCAGCACCTCCAGGTCCAGCCGGAACAGCCGCTCCAATCCGGGGCGCTGCACCTTGAGCACCACCTGGCGACCACTGCGCAGGCTGGCGCGATGCACCTGGGCCAGGCTGGCCGAACCGAGCGGCAGTTCCTCGAGATCGATGATCTCGGCGCAGCGCTCCCCCAGTTCCTCTTCCAGCAGGGCCTGCACCACCGCAAAGGGGAAGGCGGGCACCTGGTCCTGCAGGGAGGCCAGCTCCTCCACCAGCTCGGGGGGCAGCACGTCCGGCCGGGCCGAGAGCAGCTGGCCGAGTTTGATGAAGGCCGAGCCGAGGGCCAGGAACTCGCGGGTCAGCCAGCGGGCGCGGCGCCTGGCGCGGCGGCTGCGCCGTTCAGGGGTGGGGCCGCCCGGGTAGGTCCAGCGCTTGCCGTCCCACCAGAGTCCGGCGCTGAGGCGCAGGGCCAGCCACCAGATGCGCAGGGGGCGCTGGATCACGGGCGCCGATCCAGACGCTGACCCAGCCCTGCCACCTGGGCCCGCAGGGCATCGATCTGCTCCTGGACGGACAGCCCCGCAACCACAGCGGCGGGGCGCTGGAAACCATCGCCAGGGCGATCTGGATCCACGGGCGTGGAGGCAGAGCCAGACGCACCGCCCTGGCCATCGCGCTCCAGGCGGCCGGCCTCCAGCTCCACCTCCTCCCAGAAGAGCTGCAGCTCCTGGCGCACTTTCTCAGGGGCGTCCTGCACCACGAGGGCCAGGCTGGCGGCCGCATCCACCAGGCCGCTGCCGAGGCGTGCCCCCAGCCGGGCCACGGCGGCCTGCATCAGGATCTGGGGCGCCGTCATGGGGCCTGAGCTGCTGCTCGAACTGTGCCAGATGGGCGCTGCCAGTGCGGGGCCAGGCGCCGGGTTCCGCTCGGGATGACCTCAGGGACTGGGCTCCGGCAAGGCAGGGGCTGGGGGTGGGGAGGAGTCGGGCTCAGGGGTGGCATCGGCGCCTGGGTCAGCAGCAGGGTTGAGGGGCGGGATTTCGGGGAGGGTTTGGAGGGCCCGCTCCTGCTCGGCCTGCCGCTCATCCCGCTGGCGCTCGGCGGCCTGCTCGCGCTCGGCAGCCTGGCGTTCCTGTTCGCGCTGCTTGGCCTGGCGCTCCAGCTCGAGCAGCTCCAGATCGCCGCGGATCTCCTCGTTGTCACTGCCGAAGCGCAGGCGCAGGCTCTCGAGGCTGGTGCCCGGGAACTCGCGCACATCAAACCCCTGCTGCAGCTGCACCAGCCCCGGCAGCTGCAGCACCAGCAGCCGCTGGGTGATGCCATAGCCCAACCCGAAGCAGAATCCGGCCAGCAGCGGACCGCGCCAGCGGTGGCGGGGCCGGACGGGCCGGGCAGCGGCGGCAGCTGAACTCGACTGGGGCATGGAGGGAGGCTACGCGCCGCGCTCAGGTGGTGTAATCGGCGTTGATGCGCACGTACTGATCCGAGAGGTCGCAGCCCCAGGCCCTGCCGCTGCCGGGGCCCTGCCCCAGCCGCAGGCGAATCAGCACTGTGTCACCGCCAGGCCCGCTGCCACCCAGATAGGTGCCGGCGGCGCAATCGCGCAGGTAGGCGGAGGCGGCGGACCGATCGAAGCGCAGGGGCTGGCCGGCGGCCATCAGCTGGTGCTCCCCCAGCCACAGGGCCACCGCCTCGGGATCGAAGACCACCCCGGCGCGGCCGGCGGCAGCCACGATCCGGCCCCAGTTGGGATCGCGGCCATGCACGGCGCACTTCACCAGCGAGGAGCCGCAGACGGTGCGGGCCACGGCAATGGCGCCGGCCTCGTCGGCGGCCCCCTCCACCTGCACCTCGATCAGGCAGGTGGCCCCCTCGCCATCGCGGGCGATCGCCCGGGCCAGGTGCTGCGACACCGCCGTCAGGCCGGCCTCCAGCGCCTCAAGGTGCTCGGGGCTCAGGGGCTCGCCGGCTGCAAAGGCCAGGACCGTGTCGTTGGTGCTGGTGTCGCCGTCCACCGTGATCGCATTGAAGGAGCGATCCACCGCCCGCCGCACCATCGCCTGCCACAGGGGCGCCGGCACGCCGGCATCGCAGCTGAGGTAACCCAGCATCGTGGCCATGGCGGGGTGGATCATGCCCGAGCCCTTGGCCATGCCGCCGATCCGCACCCGGCGGCCGCCCAGGTCGGCCTCCAGGGCGATCTGCTTGGCCGTGAGGTCGGTGGTGAGGATGGCGGTGGCCGCGGCCTCGCCACCCTCGGGGCTGAGGGCCGCCGCCAGGGGATCGAGGCCCGCCAGCAGGGTGTCCATCGGGATCGGCACGCCGATCACGCCGGTGGAGCAGATCAGCACCTGCTCGGCCGCCAGCCCCAGCCGATCGGCCAGGGCCGCGGTGGCGCGCAGGCTGTCGATCAGGCCGCGATCGCCGGTGCAGGCATTGGCCTGGCCGGAGTTGGTGAGCACCGCCCGGGCCCGGCCGCCGCTGGCCGCCAGCCGCTCGGCGCAGAGGTCCACGCAGGCCGCCCGCACCAGCGAGGTGGTGAAGCTGCCGGCGCACACGGCCCCCTCCGGGGCCAGCAGCAGGCAGAGATCGGGATTGCCCGACGGCTTCAGCCCGGCGGTGATGGCAGCAGCCAGGAAGCCGGCGGGGGCGGTGACGCCGCCGGGGATCGGGTGCCAGGTGGGGGTCACGGCGCCAGGATGAATCGCCCCATCCTGCCGAGCCGCCGTGGCTTCACTCGCTTCGGCACCGGACCCTTCATCCCCAAGCCATGGCTCCCGCTTCCGCCAGCCCCCCCGCAGCCCGCTGGCGCGGTGGCCAACGGCGCATCGGTCTCACCGGTGGCATCGCCAGCGGCAAGAGCAGCGCCGGCCGCTGGCTGGCCGAACGGCACGGGCTGCCGCTGCTGGATGCCGACTGCTACGCCCGTGAAGCTCTGGCCCCCGGCAGCCCAGGCGAGCAGGCCGTGCTGCAGCGCTTCGGCCCGCAGGTTGGGCAGTCCGCGGCCGGCCTCGACCGGGCCGCCCTCGGGCGGATCGTGTTCTGTGACCCGGTGGAACGAACCTGGCTGGAGCAACTGGTGCATCCTCAGGTGCGCCAGCGCTTCGAGGCGGAACTGGCCCGGCTGGCGGAGGCCCCGGTGGTGGTGCTGATGGTTCCCCTGTTGTTCGAAGCGGGCCTCGAGGGGTTATGCAGTGAGGTGTGGCTGGTGGACTGCGAGCCCGGACAGCAGTTGGAGCGTCTGATGGCCCGTGATGGGCTGAAGGAACCTGAGGCCCGGCAGCGGCTCGCGGCCCAGTGGCCCCTGGCGCGCAAGCGGTGCCTGGCCGACCGGGTGATCGACAACCGCGGCTCCAGTGAAGGGCTCAGCGACGCCGTGGCGCAGGCCCTGGCGGCCGCCGCCCCCGGCTGAGGCCCTGGGGCCAGCCCCTCACAGCCCCAGGCTGTCCGCCCCCAGCGCCGGCAGCGCTGGGGGCCGGCGCTGGGCGCTCCGATCCCTGGCGGCGGGATCGGTGGGCAGAAAATCGTCAGTGCTGGTGCCAAAACCACCGATCTGATATTCCACAAACAGCGGATAGAGCGCCCCTGCCGGCAGGCCCGAGGCATTGGTGGGCGTGAACGCACCGGCGGCGGAACGGGCCGTGGAGTTGAAGCGCAACAGTTGAAATGCCCGCTGCTGGGCCGTCGTCAGCCCGGTGAGATCAAGCTTCTCCAGGTTGAAGCCGATGTCATACCCATTGCGGAAACGGTCGCTCAGCCCGAATCCATAGACACTCGGCGCAGCACCGTTGACCAACGACGCCCAGACATTGAAGGGGGCCTTGAGGCCCGTGGGGAAGGGCTGCTGCCACGCCGCAGCACCGAACAGGGCCTGCCTGGCCACCGGCCCCCGCAGCTTGTCCAGCCAGGGCGAGGGCACCACGTCCCCAGCCCGGGTTTGATAGGCCTGATCCAGCTGAGCCAGCTGGCCAATCGGCAGGGTTTTGGCCGCAGCGCCCCTGCCGTAGGTGAAGGGCTGGGTCGCTCCCGGCAGGCCGGCGTTGATCAGCGAGAGCGCATCACCAACCACCGTTCCGTAGAGATCATTGACCAGGGCGCTCTCAACCCGGTAGGGCCCCGTGGATCCGCTGCGGACGTAATAGCCGGCACCGGCCCCCAGGATGCCGGCGGTGGTGGCGGCATAGGTGAAGTTCGTGGCATTCACCAGTTGGTTGGCCTGCCAGGTATCTCCCAGGCTCAAGGTGGCGACCAGGGCCTGGTTGTTGGCGGGATCCCGCACCTGGAAGCCGGTGATCGGTGCCGAGGCCGTCACCGAAGGATCAGACTTGAAGATGAGCTCGTTAAGGCCCGTGATGGCATCCGGCGCCCAGTTCAGGCGGATCGTGGGAGCGAATCCTCCAGGCAGCTTGCCGCCAGCAGGAACTTGAAAGCGGGCGCCGGTGGAGACCCCATTCCAGAAGCCACCATTGGCACCCCGGAACGTCCAGGAGCTTCCGTCGTAGCGGATCGCCAGGCCGGGCACTGAACCAGCCTTCCCATCGAGGCTCAGGGACTGCCAGTCGAAGGGCTGGGGACTGGCCGGGGGCGTGAAGGCGAGCAGCGGGTCCCCAGCTCCCTGCCAGACGTAGGGCTTGGGATTCAACGCGATGGCGCTGGGGCTGTAGGAGAAGAGGTCGTCGTAGTAGGAGAACAGGCCCGACACCTGGTAGGGCTTGGTGGTGGGCTGCTGCCTGGCCCCCTGAACGGCGCTGAGGGGCACCAGCCCCCCCGAAAAGGTGATCGCGTTGCGGTAGTTCGGCGACCAGTCCAGAGTCCACCCCCCCGACGGCTGCGTTGGGGTCCGATCCGAGTTGGCGATGCTGTAAGTGTTGGCCGGCGCTGGCCCCGGCAGCCCGAGCGACTGCGGAGTTCCGAGCCAGGGGATGACGATTGAGGCCTGCTGAGTCAGCTTGGCCGGCGGCGCTCCTCCAACATAGGAGTCGTAATCGAGACTCAGCCGGATGGAAGCATTCTGGTCATACGCAGCGAATTCACCCGTTCCGTCGAACCCTACAAAGCTGACATCATTGACCCGATAGGCAACCTGCTGATTGAACTGGCCAGACCAGCGCAGCGGGTAGTCAGCTGGATTCAGACCTGCGAGATAGCGAAAGTAGGCGTAGAACTGGCCATACAAGGGATCAACAACAGCATTGGGAACGCCGCTGTAGAGGTCCTTGGGGTTGGCATACAGATCGCCATCGGTGGGGCCCAGCTGAGACTGCCGGAGCTGGGGGTAGTCCGACTGAAGCGTCTGTGCCAGAGCCGCGCCATTGTTGACATCCGGGTTGTAGGCTCCTGCCGCCGTGAGGTACGACCCCGTGCCGGGAATACTCAAGCCATTGCCACCTTGGTCGGCAACCCCTCGGTATAGGGTGCCGGCAGCGTCGGCATACCAGACATTCAGACTGGAGGGCAGGCCGAACTGCTCGATATAGGTGATGTCGCCATTGTTGCTGTTGGCAGCTCCACTGGCATTCAGCCCGACGTAGACCTCGCCGAGCATATAGTTATAGTTTAACTGGGTGGGATTGGGCGCACCCGCATTATCATTCACCAGGCTCCCCTGTGGCTTTTGGGAGGCGAAAAGCAGCTGGCCATTCTGAAGATCGCTGAGCCAGAGGGCTGGGAATGAGGACTGATCGGCCAGCAGATCCTTGTTGGCAGCAGAAAAGACCTTCTTGATCTCTGGAACCGCCTGCTGGTAGGCATTCAGGTAGTCAGGACGGGACGAACCAGGCTTGAGCCATGGAACAATCGCGCCGGTGTTGTCGGCAGCCAGCTGGCTGAGGCGCAAGGGTGCCTGCCCATGAAGCGTGGAGAGGTCGGTGCCGACAGGTGGGGGCGCCTTGATCGTATTGCCGGTGCCGAGGTTGAAGTTTCCCTGGGCGGAATCCCCGATCACCTGCAAGTACCAGCGGCGCAGAAACTCCTCCGAGCTCTTGATCCTGTCGCGATTGATGTTGTGACTCAGGGTCACAACATAGGGAATGGCTCCCAATGAATTGGCCGTCATCGCCCCGCAGGACCTGCTGCCAGGAACCTAGCCACAGCCAAGCCAGGGGACCCGCTCCGGCATCGGGAGGATAGGGAAAACAGTCTCGATTAACCTTTGCCCCTGAAGCTCAGGTGGTTTTGGCCTCTCTGCCATTGGACCCGCGCCAACCCGCCCCCGGGGGCCGGGCCGTGGCCATCGCGGACACCTGGGCCCTGCGCTCGATCACCAAGTCGTTCACCGTCACCCTGGTGCTGAAGCTGGCCGATGCCGGCCGGCTTGACCTCGATGCCCCCGTCGCCCGCTATGTGCGAGGGGTACCGAACGGCCAGGCCGTCACGATCCGCGATCTGGCCGCCATGACCAGCGGGCTTCCCGACTACACCACGCCGGCGCTGTTCCGGGCCCTGGAGGCCCGTCCCCAGCGCATCTTCCGGGGCCGCGAACTGCTGGCCTACGCCTGGCGGCAACCCCACAGGAGCGCCCCCGGGCAGGAGGCGGTGTACACCAACGCCAACACCGTGCTGCTCGGCGAAGTGGTGCGTGCCGTGACCGGCCGCAGCTTCGAACGCAGCCTGCGCCGCCAGGTGCTGCGGCCCCTCGGGCTCCAGCAGACCCTGGTGACCCCCGATGACCGCCGCTGGCCCCAGCCGCGGCCGGTGGGCTATCAGCGAGACAACGGCCTGCTGGCCCCCCAGCTCACCAACCTCTCGATCTTCCGGGCCGCCGGCGAGATGCTGGCCACCCTGCCCGACCTGCGCCGCTGGGCCGGGATGCTCGGCCGTGGCAGTCTGCTCAGCCGCCGCACCGCCGCGGAACGGCTGCAGGCGGCGCAACCGCTGGTGCAAGGACCGGAGTACGACCGCTATGGCCTGGGCATCGGCGAAATCGCCGGCTGGCGGGGCCACACCGGCGAGGGCTTGGGGTTCACTGCCCTGGTGATGTACGAACCCGTCTCGCGGGCCCGGGCCGTGATCACCATGAACATTTCCAATGTCGACGAGGGCCACCTGCCCACGCGCTTGTTCCGAAGACTGGCGCAGCTGCTGGAACGGGATGGCATCACCGGCCAGGCCCCCAGGGCCTCCCCCGGGCATCAGCTCCCCTTGAAACAGCTCGACGCCGCCGTGGGGCAGGTGGTGCGGCGCTTCGGGGTGCCTGGCGTGGCGGCAGGAGTCTGGCTGCCCGGGGGCCGTCGCTGGCGCCTGCTCAGCGGCGACGCGGTGCTGGCCAGCTCCGGCTCCCAAGGGGAGCAGCCAGGCCAGGATCAGGCCCTGCCCTGGCTGGCGCCGGGCCCAACCGCCTGAGGGGCGGGCTGGGTGCGGTACCACTTGGTGACGACGTATTTGCGGCCACCACCAACCTTCAGGCTGCCGTGCAGGGTGGCTGGGTTGACGCTCCCATCCGGAAGCAGGTTGTTCCAGGCCAGGCCAAAGCCAGGCACAGGGTGATAGCGGCGGCCAACGCGATGGAAGAGCGTCTGTCCCCCCTCTTCCACCGCATTCAGAAACACCATCACGGTCCAGCTGCGCTGACCATGGCGGGCCAGGTGATCGGCGCAGGCAGGATCCTCTGGAGGAAACCCATCGAGATGGGCGCTGTAGAACTCGCCTTCCCGATAGCGCTGCCCCTGAAGCGCATCGCCCCCCTCGGATGCCAGTCCGGTCAGCGCAGAGAAGCGCTGTTCCACGGCGGCGGCCAGATCTGGGCAGAGGCCCTCAAGCAGACAGGTCTGGCTGGTGCGGTGATGGCTGAGGCCCGCCAGGGTATGGGCCCGCTCCGCCTTTGCTTCGATCACAGCGATCAAGGCCGCGCAGAGATCGCGTGGCAGAAGGCTGGGGATTTCATAGATCTCCGCCAGATCGGTGTCCAGCCGCCAGGCCCTGGGCCTGTGGGCCGGATTGCGCAGGGGGATCTCGACCGTTGTCGCCATCCTGGGCTCAGCCCTTCAGCTTCTCGGCCAGGATCCGGTTGGCAAGTTTGGGATCGGCCTTGCCGCCGGTCTGCTTCATCAGCTGGCCCACGAAGAAGCCCTGCAGCTTGGTCTTGCCGCCCCGGAAGGCCTCCACTTCGGCCGGATGGTCAGCCAGCAGCTCTTCCACAATGGCGCTGATCGCCGTGGGATCGGAGATCATGCCGAGGCCGCGTTCGGCCACGATCGCCTTCACGGAACCGCCCTGCTCCAGCAGCTCGGGCAGGAGGTCCTTGGCGATCTTGCCGCTGATCGTGCCGTTCTCGATCAGCTGCACCATCTCGGCCAGCTGATCGGGGCGCAGCGGCAGCTCCCCATAGGCGAGGCGGTTGGCGTTCACGTGGGCGGCGATGTCGCCGGTGATCCAGTTGGCGGTGACCTTCGGATCGGCGCCAGCCGCCACCACCGCCTCGAAGTAATCCGCCATGGGGCGCTCATCGGTGAGCACCCGGGCGTCGTACTGGGAGAGGCCCAGGCTGTCGGCGTAGCGGTGCCGCTTGGCAGCCGGCAGTTCGGGCAACTCGGCGCGCCAGCCCTCCCGCTGCTCGGCACTCACCTCGATCGGGCCGAGATCGGGGTCGGGGAAGTAGCGGTAATCGCTGCTGCCCTCCTTGGAGCGCATGCTCTTGGTGAGCTGCTTGCTCTCATCCCAGAGGCGGGTTTCCTGCAGCACCGGCTCGCCGCTTTCGTAGGCCTTGATCTGGCGCTGGATCTCGAAGTCGATCGCCTTCTGGATCGCCGAGAAGGAGTTCATGTTCTTGATCTCCACCTTCGTGCCGAAGGGGGCCTCGGGTCCGCGGCGCACCGAGATGTTCACATCGCAGCGCAGCGATCCCTCCTGCATATTGCCGTCGCTCACGCCCAGATAGCGCATGATCCGGCGGATCTCCGAGGCGTATTCCGCCGCCTCACGGCCGGTGCGCAGATCGGGCTTGCTGACGATCTCGGCCAGGGCTACCCCGGCGCGGTTGTAGTCCACCAGGGAGTGGGTGGAGCCGGCCAGGCGGTCGCTGCCGGCGTGCACGAGCTTGCCGGCGTCCTCCTCCATGTGCAGCCGCTCGATGCCGATGCGCTTCAGGTAGGTGTCCTTCCCCTTCTCGGCCACCTCCACCTCAATCCAGCCGTTCTCGGCGATCGGCTCATCGAACTGGGAGATCTGGTAGTTCTTGGGCAGGTCGGGGTAGAAATACTGTTTGCGGTCGAACTTGCTGTGCTCGGCCACCTGCAGGTTGAGCGCCAGGGCCGCTTTCACCGCATACTCGAGCACCTTCTGGTTGAGCACCGGCAGGGTGCCCGGCAGGCCGCACACCACCGGGTCGATGTGGGTGTTGGGCTCATCGCCGTAGGTGGTGGAAGCCCCGGTGAAGATCTTGCTGTCGGTACCCAGCTGCACGTGGGTCTCCAGGCCGATCACGGCCTCCCAGGCCGCTCCAGTGCCCTCGGATCCGGCCCCTGATCCGGCCCTGGTCCCCGGTGCCGGCCCCTCCAGGGCTGTGGCCTGGGCTGTGCCTGCCATCTGAACTCTCCAGCGCCATTGCGTGGAGCGATCCTATGGAACCCGGGCACCGGCCCTGCGCTTGGCAGGATGCCTGGGGCCTGCCGACCCCGCCTGTGAGCGCAGCCGCCGAAACACTGATCCTGGGTGGGGGCCTGATGGGCCTGGCCATCGCCCACCACCTGGCCCGCGCAGGCGGGCGGGTGAGGGTGCTCAGCCGCCGGCGCCAGGAGGCCGCCGGCTTCGTGGCGGCGGGGATGCTGGCGCCCCACGCCGAAGGCCTGCAAGGGCCCCTGCTCAGCCTGGGGCAGCGCTCCCTCGTTGCCATTCCCGGCTGGGTGGCGCGGGTCGAGGCCGACGCCGGCCTGCACTGCGGCCTGCGCCCCTGCGGCATTGTGGTGCCCTTCGCCACGGCTGCTGAGCGGGATCGCTACCCCACGGCCGCCCAGGGGGAGGCCCTCGACCGCGCCGGCCTGGAGCGGCAGGTGGCGGGCCTCGGGCCGCGCTGGCAGGCCGGGCTGCTGTTCCCCCAGGACGGCCAGATCGACAACCGCCGCGGCCTGATGCGGGCCCTGGAGCGGGCCTGCGTGGAGCGGGGCGTGGGCTTCGAGGAGGGCGGTGAGGTGCTGGCGCTGCAGCGCGACGGTTCAGGAGCGCTGGAGGCCGTGGGCTGGCGCAGTGCCGCCGGCCGCCAGGAGCTGCTGCGCTGCAACCAGGCGGTGCTGGCCTGTGGCGCCTGGAGCGGCAGGCTGCTGCCCCAGCTGCCGGTCGCCCCGGTGAAGGGGCAGATGCTCTCCCTGCAGGGGCCCCGCCAGGCGCTGCGGCGGGTGATCTTCGGGCCGGGCACCTATCTGGTGCCCCGGCAGGACGGGCTTCTGGTGGTGGGCGCCACCTCGGAACCCCAGGCGGGGTTCGCCGGCGGGCTCACCCCCGACGGCCAGCGGCAGCTGGAGGCCGGCATCGCCGCCCTGCTGCCCGAGGCCAGTCAGTGGCCACCGATGGAGCGCTGGTGGGGCTTTAGGCCCTGCACCCCCGATGAGGCGCCGATCCTGGGGGCCAGCCCCATCCCCGGGCTGTGGCTGGCCACCGGCCACCACCGCAACGGCGTGCTGCTGGCCGCGATCACGGCCGAACTGGTGGGGGAGCAGCTGCTGGGGCGCTCGCTGGACGCCGACGCCGCCGAGCTGCTCAGCCACTTCCGCTGGGACCGCTTCAGCTCTGCGGCAGGCTGCTGAGGGTGAATACGGGCAGTGCCCCCATCCCCTTCACCGCCTGCTCCCCCAGGGCCTGCACCGGCAGCACCGCCTGCACCAGCTCGGCGGTGGCGGCATCGAACAGCAACGGCGCCCCGGCCGTGCGGGTGAGGCCCTCCATACGGCTGGCCAGGTTCACCTTGTCGCCGATCACGGTGAACTCCATGCGCCGCGGGCTGCCGATCTGCCCCACGATCACCTCGCCTGAGGCCAGGCCGATGCCGCTGTCGAGGGGGTCGAGACCCTCGGCACTCCAGGCCCCATTCAGCCGCTGCAGGGCCTGGCGCATCGCCACGGCACAGCGCACGGCGGCGGTGGCCTCCGCCTCGGGGCCGCGGCCGATCGGGGAGCCGAACACGGCCATCACGGCATCGCCGATGAACTTGTCCACCGTGCCGCCATGGGCATTGATCACCTCCACCATCTCGCCGAGGTAGCGGTTGAGCTGGCGCACGTGCAGCTCGATCTGGCCCCGGCTGCTGCGGGCCTTGGTGAGCTGGGTGAAGCCCTTGAGGTCGGAGAACAGCACCGTGACCGGCAGCTGCCGGCCCCGCAGGATGCCCTCGGCCTCGGCGGGGTCGGAGAGAATCTCGGCCACCACGCTGGGGGCCACGTAGCGCTCAAAGGTGCGCCGCAGCCGCCGCCGCTCGCCCTCTTCCGCCAGGTAGGCATCCCCGCCGTAGAGCACGCCCAGCAGCACCAGGGCGGAGCCGGGCACCAGCAGGGGCAGCCACACGGCGAGGCGATCAAAGCTGAACCAGGCCACCCCCAGCTGCAGGGCCAGGGCCGCCCCCACCAGCCCGAGCCGCCAGCTCACCCCGCCCCGCACCACGGCCAGGCCCCCCACCAGCAGCAGCGGCAGCATCGCCAGCAGGCCTCGCTGCAGGGGGCGCTCCGGCCACGAGCGCAGGCCATCGCCCTGAAGGGAGTTGGCCGTGGCCGTAGCCAGCATCTCGAGCCCCGAGAGGCTGCCGAACGGCGTGGCGGTGCCAGCGCCGCCCTGGGCGCCCACCGGGCCAACCAGCACCACGGCATCGCGGATCAGGCTGCGCTTGGGGTGGTTGCGCCAGCGCTCAGGATCCAGCACTTCCCAGGCCGGGATCCTCTCAAAGGACCCCTCGGGCCCGTAGAAGCTGAGCTGGCGCTGAGCATCGTCCTGGCGGCTGCGGCGCCCGGAGCGCTCCAGCACCGCCTCGGACAGCGGCTTCTGGGGACTGGCCCCCACCAGGGCCAGCACCCGTTCGCTGTAGGTGCGCGGGTGTGGGTGGGCCTCGCCATGGCCACCGGGCAGGGTGTTGGTGATGCCGATGGCGTCGGGACCGGCCGCCAGGCGCAGGGGGTCGGCGGGGGGCGCCAGGCTCAGGCCCACGTAGCTGGTGTCGCGCACCTCCATCACCTCGGCGGCGAGCACCACCTGCCCACCCCGGCGGCGAATGGCCGCGGCCAGGGCCTGATCGTCGGCGTCACCTTCGCCGCTGCGGCCCTCGAACACCACATTGATCGCCACCGCGGCCGGGCTGGCCTCACCGAGGCGATCGAGCAGGTCGCCATAGCGGGCCCGCGGCCAGGGCAGGGTGCTCAGCCCCTCCGCCCAGGGCGGGATCGCCGCGGCCCCCTGGGGCTGGTCCGCGAACCAGGCCCCCTGCTGCAGGGTGGAGTCGTCGATGGCGATCAGCACCACGGCCTGGGGCCCGGCCCGGCGGCCGCGCAGGCGCACCAGCTGATCCTCCAGACCCCGCTCCACCACCCGCAGCGGCTGGGGCGGGCGCGCCGTCAGCCAGCCGGCCGCCGCGGCCACCAGGCCGGAAGCGAGGCCCAGAGCGAAGGCACGGCGCATGGCGAAGACGGGGCGGAGCAGAACGGGCCTCAGAAGAAGCTGGGCAAGCCGAAGATCGGCAGGGAGGGCGTGAGCGAGGAGCCAGGCAGACGCACACCCGGCATGGCCCGGCGCAGATAGCTCTCCAGGGAGCCCATCCCCGGCAGGGACACGTTGAAACCCTTGAACAGCGGCCCGCCCAGGATCGAGCTGTAGTCACCCGAGCTGAGCCGCAGCAGGGTGAGCACCACCCCGGCCGGCGACAGTGTCACCCGCTGGCCCGCCTCCACGCGGGTGGGGGCGGCGGCACCGGGCTCATCGGCGGGGATCGGCTCGCCGTCCCGCAGCGGCTCGATCTCCACCGCTCCCTCCAGCACGGAGAGCTCGGCCTCGCCGTCGTCGCGCACCTCCAGCAGGTAGTTGGTGCCCCGCACACTCATCCGGGATGAGCGCGTGCAGCCGCTCTGGGGCCCGGACACCAGAATCTGCCCCTTCTTGAGCAGGAAGCAGCCGCTGCCCAGACGCAGCTGGGAGAAGCGGTTCACCCGGCCCGCCGCACCGGTGTCGAAGCGGATCTGGCCGCGGCTCTTGCGGGTGCTGATCTCCTGGGGCGCTGTGGCCCGCTGCTTCACCCGGGCCTCCCGGCTGTCGATGTAGAACTCGCGGCCATCGAGGATTTCCTGCACCGTGGCCGCCTCCCGGGCCTGGGCGGGGGCCAGCGGGGCCAGCAGCAGCGTCGCGGCGAGCGGCAGCATGCGCCGCCGGACTGCCCTGATCAAACGCGAGGGCTGACGCTTCTGCGGGGTGGACGTGAGGGGGGACGCCATCACGGCTCCAGGGCAGGCAATGGCGCCATTCTCACCCCAGAGCCCCGGCGTCCCCCGCCCCGTCCAGCCCCTCCAGGCCATACACCTCCAGCAGCGTCGGCCAGCCCTTCAGCCGGTGACGGCCCAGGGGCACCGCCCGCACCCCTGCTGGCAGCAGGGCCAGCAGTTCGCCGCTGATCAGGATCGGGTGGTGCGGGTGGCGGCGGGTCAGTCCCTCCAGGCGGCTGGCCACGTTCACCGCAGCCCCCACCACGGTGTATTCGAGCCGCTCGGAGGAGCCGAGATTGCCGGCGATCACCTCCCCCACATGCAGGCCGATGCCGTGGCGCAGCGGGGGCTGCCCCTGGGCCTCCAGCTCCCGGTTCAGGGCCTGCAGCCGCGCCTGCATGGTCAGGGCCGCACGGACGGCAGCCAGGGCCTCGACCGCGTCGCCGCGGCTGCGGGGCACCCCGAACTCCGCCATCAGGGCATCGCCGATGAACTTGTCGAGCAACCCCTGCTGCTCGATCACCGCGGCGGCAATGGCTTCGAAGTAGCGGTTCAGCAGGGCGAACAGGGCCGGTGGCTCCAGCCGGGCACTGAGGGGTGTGAAGCCCACCAGGTCGGCAAAGAGCAGCACGCAGGTGCAGCGGCGCCCCCCCAGCTCGGTGCCGAGGGGTCCCGGTCGGCGCAGGATGTCCTGCAGCAGGGCCGGCGAGACGCGCCGGGCGAGCACCTGGTGGAGGTAGGCCCGCTCCCGGCTCTCCTGCCGCCACTGGCCCAGGCCCCGCAGACCGCCGCCGCCCAGGGGGATCAGCAGCAGGCTGGTGAGCGGCAGCCAGAGCTGCAGCAGCCCCCAGGCCAGGGCCGCCAGCAGCAGCGCCGCCCCCACCAGCCCCAGCAGGCGCACGGCGGTGCCCAGGGCCAGGCGGGCCCGCCCGAGCAGCAGCAGAGTGGCAGCGGCCCAGCCCAGCAGCAGCCCCAGAGCAGGGGGGGCGGCGAGGGGCGCCAGGGCCCGGCCCTGCAACACGCTGGCCAGGGCCTCCGCCTGCACCTCCGTGCCGCCGAGCGCGCCGAAGGGGGTTTCCATCTGGTCCCCCTGGGCTGCAGCCGTGACGCCGATCAGCACGGTGCGGCCGCGCCAGTAGCCCTCGGGGAGCTCCGGCAGCTGCCAGGCCGGCACCACTTGGGGGCGGGCAGCCGGCGGCGAGAAGGCGATGTAGCGGGGTCCCCAGGCCATGGGGCCAGGTCGGGCCAGGTCGGCAAGGGGCAACGGCCAGGGTGGCGGGAATTGGGCCAGGTGGGTCTGGAGCCAGCTGCGGCCGGGGATGGCCTCGGTGTAGCCCTGGGGGCTCTGCAGCAGGGCCGTGAGCCCGGCTGGCGGCTCAGCCGCCGGGGCCAGCAGGGGCAGCGGCCCCCTCAGCTGGTCCAGCTCGATCCCCTCCGCCGCAAGCACCCTGCGGCCGTAGGCCGCCGCCAGCACGACCTTCTGTCGCCAGGGGGTGAGGCGCTCCGCGAAGGCCCGATCGTCCTGCGGACCGAAACGGCTCGGCTCGGTGAGCACCACGTTGAACAGCACCCTGGCGGCTCCGCGCTCCAGCACCCAGACGGCCAGGTCCGCCTGGAGGGCCCGCGGCCAGGGCCAGGGCCCCATCCGCCGCCACAACGGCGAGGCCTGGCGCTCTGCCGGCCCCAGCAACTGGGCGAGGTCGAGGGAGTCCGCATCGATGGCCAGCACCACCGGATCGGCTGGCGCCCCAGGCCCGATGGGGAGGGCCCCGCCCAACCGCCACCCCAGCACGCGCAGCTCTGCCTCGGCCGCCGCCAGCCCCTCGCCCACCGGGGTGGGGCGCAACAGCGGCAGGGCGGCCAGCAGCGGCACCAGCACCCCCAGGGTCCAGAGCGCCTGCCGGCCTCGGCGCAGCAGCCCCCTCACGGGGGAGCCGCCAGCCCCAGCTCTCGCTCGATCACCGGCAGGGTGTCCATGGGAGCCGTGAAGCCGTTCAACAGGATGCTGGTGCGCCGCCGCTCCCCAGCCGCAGCCGGGTCGAGGCGCCGGGGGGGCAGCCAGGTGCCATCGCGGTAGGTGGCCTGCTCGCCGCTGCGCAAGACCACCGGCATCGACGGCTGACCGTCCTGGGGCGCCGGGGTCAGCCGCACCTCGCCCTCCCAGCTGAACACCAGCACGCTGCTGTCATCCACCTCAAGGAACACGGTGGTGCCCTCGATCGAGGCGGTGCCGACGCGGGTCCGCACCCGAAGCGGCTCGCCCCCCTTGGCGCCGGGGTTGATCCAGGCGATCAGCTGACCGCGCTCCAGATCGAGGCCTGAGGCCGTCAGGCGCATCACCGCATCGCCGCCGAGCCGGAAGCTGCGGCCATTGGCCAGTTCCACCTGCAGCCGGCCGGGCCGCTGGGTGCGCAGCACGGAGCGGCCGGGTAGACGCTGGCCCACCCGGGCGGACTGCTCCGGGCTGCCGGGAGGCCGCACAAAGGCCGGCCGGGAGGGCACATCCACCACCCTGGGCAGGGGTCGGGCCGCCTCGACACCGGGGCCAGCCCCCAGGGCAACGGCGAGGAGGGTGGCAAGGACAACGGTGGCGGCCAGTCCCCCCAGGGGGCCTCGGAACGGCGTCATCGGCAGGGGGCGGACCCCCAGCCTGGCGACTCAACCCTCGCTGCGCCAGCCTTGGTCCGATGGGGTCCAGTCACTCAGCTCGGAGGGCTGGAACCAGAGACCGATCTCAAACAGGGCCGTTTCGGGGGCGTCGGAGCCGTGGATCACGTTGCGGCCGATGTTCACGGCCAGGTCACCGCGGATCGTGCCGGGCTCGGCCTCCAGGGGTTTGGTGGCGCCGATCAGCTTGCGGGCGCTGGCAATGACGCCGTCGCCCTCCCAGACCATCGCCACCACCGGCCCCGAGGTGATGAAATCCACCAGCCCGGCGAAGAAAGGACGCTCCCGGTGCACGCCGTAGTGGTTCTCGGCCAGCTCGCGGCTGGGAATCAGCTGCTTGAGGCCCACCAGCTTGAAGCCCTTGCGCTCGAAACGGCCCAGGATTTCAGCCACCAGGCCCCGCTGAACACCATCGGGCTTGATGGCGATGAAAGTGCGTTCGGCGGCCATGGGGTGATTGAAGGGGGTGGCGCCATCGTCCGTGGCCGGCCCACCGCTTGGCAAGCAGCCCGCTTGGCAAGCAGCCCGGCCTCAGCGCCTCTGCTGCGCCCTGCCTACATTCCGTAACGCCACAAGCACGGTGCCGGGCCATGGTGCTCACAGCCCCCCCCAGCACCTGGAGCGCCGAGGACGGCGCCAGCCTCTACGGCCTGGATCGCTGGGGCGACCCCTACTTCTCCGTCAACGCCCGCGGCCACGTGATCGTGCAGCCCCGCGGCGACCGGGGCGGCTCCCTGGATCTGGTGGAGCTGGTGCGGGAACTGCAGGGCCGCGATCTGTCGCTGCCGCTGCTGATCCGCTTCGACGACATCCTCGAAGACCGGCTGGAGCGGCTCCACGCCGCCTTCGAGCGGGCCATCGCCCAGTACGGCTATGCCGGTCGCTACCAGGGGGTGTTCCCGGTGAAGTGCAACCAGCAGCGCCACGTGGTGGAGCAGCTGGTGGAGAGCGGCCGGCGCTGGCATTTCGGCCTGGAGGCCGGCAGCAAGGCCGAGCTGCTGATCGCCCTCTCCCTGGTGGACGACCCCCAGGCCCTGCTGATCTGCAACGGCTACAAGGATCAGCGCTACATCGAGACGGCGATCCTGGCGCGGCGGCTGGGGCGGCAGCCGGTGGTGGTGATCGAGCAGGCCGATGAGGTGGAGCGCATCATCAGGGCCAGCCATGAGCTCGGCGCCGCCCCGCTGATCGGCGTGCGGGCCAAGCTCTCCAGTCGCAGCACCGGCCGCTGGGGCAGCTCGGTGGGGGAGCGGGCCAAGTTCGGTCTGTCGGTGCCCGACCTGCTCGCCACCGTGGAGGCCCTGCGCCAGGCCGATCTGCTCGGCGAGCTGCGCCTGCTCCACTTCCACATCGGCAGCCAGATCAACGACATCGCCGTGCTCAAGGACGCCCTGCAGGAAGCGGGCCAGATCTACGTGGAGCTCACCCGGCTGGGGGCGCCGATGGGTCTGCTGGATGTGGGCGGCGGCCTGGGGATCGACTACGACGGCAGCCGCACGGCCACCGCCGCCTCCAAGAACTATTCGCTGCAGAACTACGCCAATGACGTGGTGGCCACGGTGCGGGAGTGCTGCGCGCCCCATGGGGTGGCGGTGCCCACCCTGGTGAGCGAGAGCGGCCGGGCCATCGCCAGCCACTTCTCGGTGCTGGTGTTCGACGTGCTCGGTACGGGCCACCCCCCCTGCGGTGTACCCCCCGAAGAGCCGGAGGAGCCGCTCACGGTGCACAACCTGCGCGAGACCCTGGCCACGATCGAGGCCAGCGCCGTGCCTGGGGCAGGCACCGCGCCACAGGTGAGCTGCGAGCTGATGCAGGAGGCCTGGAACGATGCCCTCAAGTTCAAGGATGACGCCCTGGCGGCCTTCCGACTCGGCTATCTGGGGCTGCCCCAGCGGGCCCGCGCCGAACAGCTCACCTGGGCCTGCGCCGAGGCGATCTCCGCCCGGCTCGCCCAGCTGCCGGAGGGCACCGAGATCCCCGAGCAGCTCGGCGCCCTGCAGGCCGCCCTGGCCAGCACCTACTACGCCAATCTCTCGGTGTTCCGCTCGGCGCCGGACACCTGGGCCATCGACCAGCTGTTCCCGGTGCTGCCGATCCAGCGCCTCGACGAGCGCCCCACGGGCCTGGGCAGCTTCGCCGACCTCACCTGCGACTCCGACGGCAAGCTGGCCCGCTTCATCGACCGGGGCCAGGTGAAGTCGCTGCTGGAGCTGCACCCGCCCCGCGCCGGGGAGCCCTACTGGGTGGGCCTGTTCCTGGCCGGGGCCTACCAGGAGGTGATGGGCAACCTGCACAACCTGTTCGGCAGCACCAATGCGGTGCACATCCGCCTCGGCACATCAGGGCACTACGTGGTGGATCACGTGGTGAAGGGTGACACCAATGCCGAGGTACTCGAGGTGATGGAGCACGACCCGCGCCAACTGCTGGAGCGGCTGCGGCTGGCCAGCGAGGAGGCGATCAACGCAGGCCAGCTGAAGATCAGCGACGCGCGCCGGCTGATGGCCCACCTGGAACACAGCCTGGGGCAGACCACCTACCTGCAGTCCTGAGGGCTTCAGCGCAGCAGCAGCACGGCCACCCAGAGCAGCTTGCAGCCCAGGTGCAGCACCTGGTCGATGCCGATGCTGTACAGGCGGCGGCACTTGCCCAGGTCGATGCCGGCGTGGAGGATCCACTCGGCGAGGCCCAGCAGGGGCACGCCGCTGATCACCGCCACCAGGAAGCCATGGATGCCGGCGTGGGCCACCAGCCACCAGCCCCAGGGCAGCACCCCCCTGACACCCGGGCACTTCTCCAGGGCCATCCGGTCGCTCTGCAGGGCGAAGTCGCCGAGGAAATGGCCCATGGCCAGCAGCAGGAACAGATCCAGGCCTGTCTGGAGATCGGCCACAGGAAACGGAACAGCGATCGGAATGGAGGCCAGCGGGGAGGCTGTTGCAGCGTGGTTCCACTCTGACCCAGGCTGGGTACGGCGGTATGAGCGCGTTGTTGCGGATGGCGATCCCCGGGCTGGTGCTCACCGCGCTGCTGGTGCTCGGGCTGCTGGGGCTGCACGCCTGGCTGAGGCGACGCACCCGGCTGCCGGATCTCCCCCTGCTGCTGCCCCTGGGCGCGGCCCTGGTGCACGGCGCCGTTGCCACCATCCCGGCCGGCCTGGTGGGGGCCACGGCCAGCCGCTGGCTCGCCAGCCTCGACCTGCTGCTGCTGGGCTATGCCCTGATCCGGCTGACCACCTGGGCCGGCGTGCAGGTGCCCGGCAGCCTGGGCTTGTGGCCCCAGCCGCCGAAGATCCTGCGCGACCTGGCCATGCTGGTGCTGGCCGCCACCTACACCGCCCTGGTGCTGCGCGAGCGGGCGGGGGTGAACCTGGTGGGGCTGTTCACCACCTCGGCGGTGCTGACCGCCGTGGTGGGCCTGGCCGCCCAGGAAACGCTCAAGGACATGGTCGCCGGCATCAGCCTGCAACTCGATGCCCCCTTCAGTGAGGGCGACTGGATTGAGGTGAATGGAGAGGCGGGCGTGGTCAAGAGCGTCACCCTGATGAACACCTACCTGCAGCCCGCCGACGGCAGCCTGCTGGTGATCCCCAACGACACCGTGGCCCAGGCGATGGCGCGCTGTTTCGCGCCGCGGGCGCCGGTGGGCAACCGCTTCAGCATCGGCCTCGACTACGCCCTGCCGCCGGGCCAGGCGTGCACCCTGCTGGAGAGGGCGATGGCCGACTGCCCCGGGGTGCTGGGGGAGCCGCCGCCGCGGGCCTGGGTGGGGGCCTACGCCGACAGCGCCATCACCTATGAGCTGCTGGTATGGCACCAGGGTGCCGGTGAGCTGCAACGGCTGGAGGTGCGCAGCGCCGTGCTGCAGCACATCTGGTACGCCCTCAGCCGTGCCGGCCACAGCATTCCCTACCCGGTGCGGGAGCTCAGGCCCAAAGACCCGGCCCCGGCGGCCGATGATCCCGCCCTGATCGACACGGCCGCCCGGGCCAGGCTGCTGGGCCGCAACGGGCTGTTCCAGGAGCTGGGAGCGGAGCAGCTGGCGCGCCTGGCGCCGCTCACCCGCTGCCTGCGCTTCGGGCCCGGGGAACTGGTGATGCGCGAGGGGGATCCGAGCACCGCCCTGTTCCAGGTGGTGCAGGGCGGGGTGGACGTGCTGAAGACCAACCCCCAGGGGGGGCAGACCCGCCTGGCCAGGCTGGAGGTGGGCGACGTGTTCGGGGAGATGGGGCTCTGCACCGGTGCCCGCCGCAGCGCCAGCGTGCGCGCTGCGGCGGACACGGTGCTGCTGGAGGTGGAGCGCGACGACCTGTTGCCCCTGGTGGAGGCCGAACCGCAGTTCCTCGAGCAGCTGGCCCATCTGGTCAACCGCCGCCGCTGCGAACAGGAGCAGGTGTCGGCGGAGCAGGTGGCGGAGCGGGAGCTGAACCTGCTGCAGCGAATGCAGCAGCTGTTCGGCGCCATGGGGCCTGGCAGGCCCTGAGCGGTGCCGCGCCGTTAGGCCGCGCCCCTCAGCGGGCGCAGAACCACACCTGCAGGCTGAGGCGATCGATCGGGGGCGGCAGTTCGGCGGGGTCGAAGGCGGCAGGGGCGGCATCCGCCATGGCCCGCAGCGACACCGGGCGCTGAGCGCCCTCCACCTGCACCTGGATCGGCCGCAACGCCTCCAGGCCCATCACCGCCCCCAGGTCGCGGGCCTGCTGCTGGGCGTCCTGGTAAGCGGCCCGCAACAATTGCTGGCGGGCGGCCCGGTCCTGTTCGGGACTGGCCTCGGTGCTCACCGGCGACAACCGCACCCCCGGCAGGCCCCCCACCCGGCGCACCAGGGCCTGCAGCTGCGGCAGGGCAAGGCTGCCGCTCACCTGCAGGCTGGCCACCCAGGCGGCGGGATCCCTGCCGCGGCGACCCCGCTCCCAGGTGTTGGGGGAGCTGACCTCCAGCCCATCCACCGCCAGGGTCCTGAGCTCCTGCCGCAGGGTCACCAGCCGGCTTTCCAGGGCCGCCAGGGCCTCGTCGCTGCTGGCCGCCTCGGCCTCCAGGGCCAGGGAGAAGCGGAAGCGGCTGGCTTCACGCCGGAGCTCCGCCGCGCCGCGGGCCTCCAGCAGGGTGCCGCTGCACTGGAGCTGCACCTGGGCCTGGGCAACGGCAGCGGTGGGCTGCACAACCTGGACCAGGGCCGGCAACAGCAGGGCGGGAAGCCAACGCATGGCAAGCGGGAACGACTGCTGACCAGCATGGTCGGCTGCCGCCAGAGCCCATCCCGCCGGCCCAGCTATTCAGAAGATGCCGCGAATCAGATTGAAGGCCCCCCGGTGGAACAGGGGTGGCTTGCGGGGACCCACCCGGGCTCCTTCAGCTGGCGAAAGGGAGGGCATGTCCTCCAGCAGGGGCTGGATCAGCACGGCCTGCCGCTCCAGGCGCAGGCCCCAGGCGGGCGCCACGCCAGGGGCCTGCCGCTGCACGGGCTGCCCCAGGGCACTGAACTGCAGCACGGCCGTCTGCAGCTGGGCCGTGGCCTGGGGGCTCAAGCTGCAGGCGGTGCGCTGGGGCGCCAGCAGCGACCCGCCAGCCGCCAGGGAGCCACTGGCCAAAGCACCAGGAACCAGGGCCCCCAGCAGTGAGCCATCCCCCCGCTCGCCTGCGTTGGAGGTCCAGATCACCAGGTCGCCCTCCTGGCGGCCCGGGCCGGCCACCATGGCCTGATAGCCCAGCACCCTGGGCTGGGTCTCCCAGGTGAGCTGCCAGGTGCCAGCCACAAGGGCCGCCTGCAGCGCAATCGGTTCGAGGAAGTCATCGCCGGTATCGAGCTGAAAGGCGATCTCCGGGATGGCCGCCCCACGCACAGAGTGGGACCCCACCAGCGATGCGGGGGCAGGGATCGGCGGCGAGGAGAGGGCGTTGGGCCAGCGCCCCACCACCGCTCCGGCCGCCCGGTCCGGGTTGGCCGTGTCCACGAGGCGGCCGAGGCGCGCCAGCGCCATGGCCATGGCCCGCTGGTCCGGCAGCAGCCGGGCCAGCTCGATCACCTCCACCGGTGCGGTGGGCCCGTCCTCCGTGCAGCCCCGGAACAGCAGCAAACGCCCCTTCGCCTGGGAGGCCTCCCAGTCGTCAGCGTTCGGCTGGGAACCGCTCTTCTCTGCGGCAGCGGCAGGGGGCAACAGGGGCAGGACGTCACCCAGGCCGAGGCCGGCGGGAATCCGGTGTTCCGCGCTGGGTTGCGACGGCAACGGCCCGGCGCTGCGCAGGGTGAGCTCGAGGCTGCGCATGGAGGCGGGCGCCTCTCCCTGCATCAGCTCCAGCAGAGCGGCCGCCGAAAGGCCGCCCCCGGCGGCGGCGGCGCCGAGGCCCGACACGGTACGGGCCTGGATCTCGTAACTCACCGGTGTGCCCCTGGCCGCCAGCGTGGCCAGGGGCCCGAGCAGCGCAGCCGTGGCCAGGGAGCCCCAAAGACCCCAGAAATGCCGGGCCATCACGCCGTTCAGAAGGGTGTGCAGCCTAGGCAGCCCCTGGCTTCTCAGCCCAGGGCCTGGCGCAGCTGCACCAGGGCCTCGGCCAGGGCCCCATCGAGGGCGGCCCCATCACGGCCGCCGGCCTGGGCCAGGTTGGGGCGGCCGCCACCGCCGCCGCCACAGGCCTTCGCCACCGCACCGATGAAGGCTCCCGCCTTGGGGCCGGCGGCGACCACGGCAGGACCGAAGGCGGCCACCAGCACCACCTTGCTGAGGTCCGCCGGATCGGGCAGGCCACCGAGCACCACGGCGGCGCCATCGCCGAGGCGGGCGACCAGGGCCTGGGCCGCCCCCTGCAGGCCAGCGCCATCGACACCGTCGAGGCGCGTCACCAGCAGCCGGCAGCCCGGCTGATCCCCCTCGGCGCCGACGCGTTCGGCCTGCTGCACCAGGGCTGAGGCCTTGGCCACGGCCAGCTCGGCGCGGGCAGCCGCCAGGGCCTTGCCGGCGCCTTTGAGCTCCTCCTGCAGGGCCGCCACCCGCTCCACGATCTCGCCCGGCTGGGCCTTGAGACGCTCCCCCAGCTGGCGCACCACCGCATCGCGCTGCTTGAGGTAAGCCAGCGCCGCCGGCCCGGCCACGGCCTCGATGCGGCGGATGCCGGCGGCCACGCCGCTCTCGGCCACAATCGTGAACAGGCCGATCTCCGTGGTGTTGGCCACGTGGGTGCCGCCGCACAGCTCCATCGACACACCGGGCACATCCACCACCCGCACCACGTCGCCGTACTTCTCGCCGAACATCGCCACGGCGCCGGCGGCGCGGGCCGCCTCGATCGCCATCTCCCGCACCTCCAGGCGGTGGGCAGCGCCGATCCAGCCGTTGATCAGCGCCTCCACCTGCTCCAGCTCCTCGGCCCGCAGGGCCCGGGCGCAGTGGAAGTCGAAGCGCAGCCGCTCGAAGTCCACCAGGGAGCCGGCCTGGCTGATGGCCGGATCCACCACCTGCTTGAGCGCCGCCTGCAGCAGGTGGGTGGCGCTGTGGTGGGCCTGAACCCGCCGGCGGCAGGCCGGGTCCACCCGGGCCGTCACCAGATCCCCCACCGCCAGGCTGCCCCGCTCGACGCGGCCGTCGTGCACGAACACGCTGCGGTTGCGGCTCACCGAGGCGATGCTCACGATCACGCCGGCATCGGCGGCGGTCTGGTCGCCACCGCCCAGCAGCAGGCCGCGGTCGCCCACCTGGCCGCCCCCCTCGCCGTAGAAGGGCGTGCCATCCAGCACGATCTGCACCCCATCCCCCGCCACGGCCCGCTCGGCCGGGGCACCGTTCACCACCAGGGCCAGCACGCAGCTGGGGTGCTCCAGGGCCTCATAGCCCTTGAAGGCCGTGGGCTGCAGCGACGCCGCCAGCTGCTCGATGGCGCCCTGCAGGGTGAGATCGAGGCTCACCGCCGCGGCCTTGGCGCGCTGGCGCTGGGCCTCCATGGCCGCCTCGAAGCCCGGCAGATCCACCGTGAGCCCGTGCTCCTGGGCGATCTCCTCGGTGAGCTCCAGGGGGAAGCCGTAGGTGTCGTAGAGCTCGAAGGCCTGCTCGCCGCTGATCTGGCGGGGCCGGGCGGCCAGCACCTCAGCCAGCAGCTTCTCGCCCCGCTCGAGGGTGCCGAGGAAGCGGGCCTCCTCCCGCTCCAGCTCGCCGAGGATCAGCTCGCGGCGCTCCCGGAGCTGGGGGTAGGCCTGGCCCATCAGGGCGATCGACGCCTCGCCCATGGCCGCCAGGAAGGGCCGGTCGATGCCCAGCAAGCGGCCGTGACGCACCACCCGCCGCAGCAGCCGGCGCAGGATGTAGCCGCGGCCCAGGTTGCTGGCGCTCACCCCGTCGCCGATCAGCTGGGTGATGGCGCGGCTGTGGTCGGCGATCACCTTGAGACTGGTCTTGCCCTGTTCATCGAGGCTGGGGTAGGCCACGCCGGCCAGGCCCGCCGCCGTTTCGATCAGCGGATAGATCAGATCGGTTTCGTAGTTGTTGGCCGCGCCCTGCAAAATCCGGGCCATGCGCTCCAGGCCCAGGCCGGTGTCGATGTTGCGGTTCGCCAGCGGCGTGAGGTTGCCGCCTGCGTCACGGTTCGACTCCATGAACACCAGGTTGTAGAACTCGATGAAACGGCTGTCGTCCTCCAGATCGAGGCCCTCGTCGCCCCGTTCGGGCTGGAAGTCGTAGTAGATCTCCGAGCAGGGGCCGCAGGGGCCGGTGGGGCCGGAGGCCCAGAAGTTGTCGGCCTCATCCATGCGGATGATGCGCTTCGGGTTCACGCCCACGACGTCGCGCCAGATCGCCGCCGCTTCGTCGTCGTCGCGGAACACGCTCACCACCAGGTTCTGAGCTGAGAGGCCGAACACCTCGGTGCTCAGCTCCCAGGCCCAGCGGATCGCCTGCTCCTTGAAGTAGTCGCCGAAGGAGAAGTTGCCCAGCATCTCGAAGAAGGTGTGGTGCCGCGCCGTGCGGCCCACGTTCTCGATGTCGTTGGTGCGGATGCACTTCTGGCTGCTGGTAGCCCTTGGCGCCGGCCGCGGCGCCTGGCCCAGGAACACCGGCTTGAACGGCAGCATGCCGGCGATGGTGAGCAGCACCGTGGGGTCGTCGGGAATCAGCGAGGCGCTGGCCAGGCGCCGGTGGCCGCGCTGCTCGTAGAAGTCGAGAAAGGCCGCGCGGATCTCGGCGCCGCTGCGGGGGCGGGCGGCCCCGGATCGGGGGGCTGGAGGGGTGGCGGCGGCCATGGCTGAGGTCATCTACCCACTGGAGGCATGATCGCTCAACAGCTCGATGCGACGGGTCTGCTGGCGCAGCAGGCTGCGGGCAAAGCCGGAGGACTGGTGCAGCAGCTGCTCGAAGGCGGCGGCATCGAACACCAGGGCGCGCACGGGCTCGAGGGCCGTGACGGCCGATCCCCGCGGGCGGCCGCTGAGCAGGGCCATCTCGCCGAGGGTCTCCCCCGCCGCCACCCGCGCCTGCCAGTCCTCGCCGCTGACGCGGGCGCTGCCCTCCAGCAGGATCGCCATCCAGGTGGCCTCCTCGCCCGGCCGCAGGATCGCCGCGCCGCCCTGCCAGGCGCGCAGCTGGCCCCAGGCCGCCACGTTGAACAGGGCCGAAGGCGACAGCTCCGCGAACAGGGGCACCTGCACCAGCAAGTGGAGCAGCTCGGCTTCGGCCGGCGGTGTGCCGGCCTGGAGGGTCTCGAGGTGGGCCGAACTGGGCAGGCCGCCGCGGGGCGTGCGCCGCAGCCGCGCGGCGCGGGCGGGGTCGCGCTGGTCGAGCAGCCAGAGCGCCCAGAAGGCGTTCTCGGGATCGGGGTCGCTCCAGAGCTCTTCCAGCACGGCCAGCGGATCCGGCGGCGGCCCCAGCGCCAGGGGGGGCTGGAGTTCTGGAGTGGATTCGGGCTGCGGCTCGGCGTGGGGCAACAGGGTGAGGTCGCGGCGATGCACCTCGCCCACCACCCCGGGCGACAACAGAGCCTGCAGGCCAGCGAACTGGCGCAGCAGGGGATCGTCAGCCTGGAACTCGGCCAGCAGCGGCAGCAGCGGCAGCAGGCGGCCGACGATGCGCAGATCGATCACCGGCAACAGCGGCCTCAGCAGGCCGTCGGCGGCAGCTCCGGCCTCCAGGGCGCTGCGTCGGGCCAGCTCGCCGCGCAGCTCCTCGAGGCCGGCGCTGAGCTGGCGCTGGGCGAAGGTCGAGCGCGGCCCGAAGCGCAGCAGCAGGGCCTGCCAGGCCCCATCGTCGAGGCCGGAATCCTGGCGGATCATCTCCAGCCGCCGGCTCTGGGCGGCATCGAGGGCGCCGGGGCGCAGATCCCGCTGGCCTGCGACCTGCAGCAGGTCGTGGACCGCCTCGGCAGCGGCCTCTTCGCGCAGGTTGAGGCTGGCCCGCTGGCGGGCGTCGAGCTGCAGCAGCTGCGGGTCCTCCAGGGAGAGTTCGCGCAGGGCGGCGTGGTGATCGGCCTCCTCCAGACCCAGGGCCAGGCGCAACTCCTCGAGCTGCACGGCGCTGGTGGCCCGCTCCAGGCGGCCGCTGCGCACCAGATCGGCCAGCACATCGCGGTAGAGCGACTGGTTGGTGGCGGCGAGCTGGGCGGGCAGCGCCTTGGCCAGGGTGAACACCTCGCCGGGAGTGAGCTCATCGAGGGTGCGCCCATCGAGATGGGCCTCCAGATCGGGAAAGCGTTTCCTGAGCTGGGTGCGCAGGCTGGCACTGGTGTTCTCCCGGCGGTAGGTGTCGGCGTCGCGGGGCCAGCCGCGGAACAGCCAGATGGCGCTGGCGATCAGCACCAGGGAGCGGATCAGCTGGCCCACCTTGCCCGCCGCCAGCCCGAGGCTGGGATCGGCGAACCAGAAGAACAGGTTCACGGCCAGGAACGTGGCCAGCAGGCGGGTGCGGGAGCGGGCCATGGCCCGGGCGCGCTCGGGGCTGTGGTCGGCGCTCAGCCCCTGGCGCAGGCCGCTCTCCAGCCAGCTGAACAGAGCCACGCTGCCGGCCCCGGCGGCGCTCAGCAGGGCCGGGATGGCCAGCAGCCGCGGCACCCCCCAGCCGGCCTCGGCCCGGGGCCAGAGGTCGAGGGCGCGGGCGGGCAGATCGGCATCGAAGGCCCAGAGGCCACTGCGCAGCATCTCGACCGACTCCGGCCCCTGCTGGCGGGCGAGCAGGAAGAAGGCCAGCACCAGCCCCGGGTAGGAAAGCCAGGCCCAGCGCAGGCCCCGCTTGCCCTCCAGGCCGGCCCAGTAGCTGCGTTCAGCGTCGATGTCGAGGCAGGGCGACTGGCAGGCCACGCAGGCGGAGCGCTCATGGCCGTCCTCAGCCACGGTGCGGCACATCGACTGGGTGAGGCGGCTGGCATCGAGGTGGGCGGCACCGGCCAGGGGCCCGCGGGGACCGGTGACCACCTGCTGCACCGCTCCCATCGGGCAGACGTACTGGCACCAGGCCTTGCCGGCGTAGGCCCAGCCCACGGCGACCGCCGCCGCCACGGTGAGGGCCAGCAGCAGGCCCAGGCCCAGGGGGCTGCTGTTGACCGCCAGCAGGCGCAGGCACAGGCCCGCGATCAGCAGGCTCCACTGCAGGCTCAGGTGGTGGCGTCCCAGCCAGGAGTCGCCCTCCACCTTGGCCAGCTGGGGCTTGCCGTTGCGGCCCGGCAGGCGGCGCTGGCGGTCCAGGGCCCGGAACAGCTGCGAGGCGAAGGCCAGCGGGCAGATGCGGCGCCAGAGCTCATGGCTGCCCGCCGCCAGGATCAGCAGACCGCTGGGCACCACCGTGCCCCAGAACAGCTGATTGCCGCCGTGGCCATGGCAGGCCAGGCCCTCAGGGCAGGGCGGCCGCCGCAGGGCCCACTCCCCCAGGGCCGGACTCAGCAGTGAGGCGATCAGGGCCAGCCAGCCCAGCAGCAGCAGCCAGCGCACCAGGTGGGCCTGCCGTTCCGGCCACCGCGAAAACAGCCACATGGGGAGCGGATGGGTAGGCCGCAGGCTAGGGGCGGCAGGCCAGGCCAGCCAGGGAGCATGATCGGGCGGCAGAGGCCCTGCCCCACCGGGGCGCCGCCGTGAGTCAGGCCGCCAGCCCGCCATCCCGCCGCCAGTTGCGCCTGCGCTCCGTCACCTGGGCGCTGGGGGCAGGCGCCGCTGCCCTGCTGCTGGGGCTGCCGCTGGGACTGGAGGCAGCCCTGCGTGCCGGAGGCTGTGGCTTCTTTTACGGCCTGCTGGCCTTCCACCTGCAGCGGGTTGACCCCGATGACGGCCACCTGCAGGCGGGGCTGGTGGGGGCGGTGTGCGGCATCCACAGCCTGGGCCTGGCGGCCCTGGCCCCCTGGCCGCCGGGCCTGCCGCTGCCGGCCGCGCTGCTGGCGGTTGCGCCAACTGTGATGATGGGGCTCATCCGAGCCTGGCTGCCGCTGGTCGGCGCCGCCCTGCTGCTGCACGGATCGCGCCTGCTGGCGCAACGCGTCCAGTCGGCCGAGGGGCCGACCCCCACGCCCTGACCTGCCGGGTCGAGAGACCGGTCCTGAACACCCTGGGATGAGCCTGCTGCACGCCACCTGGCTGTTTCCCCCCGAAGGGCCCGGGGGCAGGCTGTTCCTTTGGGCCGACACCTGGAAAGTGGCCACCCCGCTGCAGCCCGCCGCCGAGGCCCCCGAACACCCGCTTGCCCTCAACGCCGACGAGCTGGCCGACTGGCTCGACGACAACGGCTACTGGGCCGAGGCCCTCAGGCCCGCCCGCGCCACCCTCACCCTGCCCAGCCGCACCCAGGCGGCCCGGGGCCGCCGCGGCAGCAGTGGCCAGAGCTGGTCGGGGCTGCCCTTGCAGGCCGGCGAGCCGATCCCCCGCGAGCTGCAGTGGTGGCCCTGGCAGGTGGAGGGCTGGGCCCTGCATCCGGCCAGCGCCGCCGACTGGCTCAGCCAGTTGCCCCTGGCGGGCAAGCACCCCGAGATGGCCGATGAACTGCGCTGGTGGAGCCATCTGCAGCGCTGGGCCCTGAGCCTGATCGCCCGCGGCCGCTGGCTGCCCCAGATCGAGGAGGGCCGCGGCCGCTGGCTGCCCCTGCTCAACCAGGAGGGCGACCGCCATCGCCTCGAGCAGCTGGCCATGGGGATTCCCCAGGTGGCCACCTGCGCCCTGGCGGCCGGGCCCGAGGGCGATCCCTGCCTGGCCTGCCGCAGGCCCGGCAGTGGCCGGCTGCGGGTGGCCAGCCTGGTGGAGGCCCTGCTCGACGGCCAGCTGCGGGAGACCTTCAGGCCAGCCCCTGAAGGCCTCGATCCGCTGCTGCAGGCCTGGCAGAAGGCCCTGGCCAAGGGCGACGGCCGCCTCCACCTCGACGAAGAGGACGAGGAGCGGCTCGTGATCGCCACCCACCACTGGCGCGAGGCCGTGGCCGGCAAAGTGGCCCCGGCCCGGGCCTGCCTCGAGCTGTTCACCCCAGCCGAGGGCGATGAGCTCTGGGAGCTGAGTTTCAGCCTCCAGGCCGAGGCCGATCCCAGCCTGCGGGTGCCGGCGGCTGTGGCCTGGGCGGCGGGCACCCGCGGCCTGCAGCTGGGTGAGGTGGCGGTGCCCCAGCCCAGCGAGCTGCTGCTGGAGGGCCTCGGCCGTGCCCTCACGGTGTTCCAGCCGCTCGAACGGGGCCTGGACTCGGCCACCCCCACCACGATGCAGCTCACCCCGGCGGAGGCCTTCGTGCTGGTGCGCACCGGTGCCGCCCAGCTGCGGGATGTGGGGGTGGGCGTGGTGCTGCCCGCCAGCCTCTCCGGCGGCCTGGCCAGCCGCCTGGGCCTGGCCATCACCGCCGAGCTCTCCAAGAGCTCCCGAGGCTTCACCCTCGGCGAAACCCTCGACTGGAGCTGGGACTTCATGATCGGCGGGGTCACCCTCACCCTGCGCGATCTGGAGCGGCTCGGCGCCAAGCGCAGTCCCCTGGTGCAGCACAAGGGAGTCTGGATCGAGCTGCGCCCCAACGACCAGCGCAACGCCGGTCGCTTCTGCACCGCCGACCCCGAACTCAGCCTCGACGACGCCCTGCGGCTCACCGCCACCGACGGGGACACCTTCCACCGCCTGCCGGTCCATGCCTTCACGGCCGGCCCGCGGCTGCAGGCGGTGCTGGAGCAGTACCACCAGCAGAAGGCCCCCGATCCACTGCCGGCCCCACCAGGCTTCGCGGGCCAGCTGCGGCCCTACCAGGAGCGCGGCCTGGGCTGGCTGGCCTTCCTGCACCGCTTCGACCAGGGCGCCTGCCTCGCCGATGACATGGGCCTGGGCAAGACGATCCAACTGCTCGCCTTCCTGCAGCACCTCAAGGCCGAGGAGGAGCTGAAGCGGCCGGTGCTGCTGGTGGCCCCCACCTCGGTGCTCACCAACTGGAAGCGCGAGGCCCATGGGTTCACCCCCGATCTGGCGGTGCGCGAGCACTACGGCCCGCGGCGGCCCAGCAGCGAGGCGGCCCTGAAGAAGGCCCTCAAGGGCGTGGATCTGATGCTCACCAGTTATGGGCTGGTGCAGCGCGACAGCGAGCTGCTGGAGAGCATCGACTGGCAAGGGGTGGTGATCGACGAGGCCCAGGCGATCAAGAACCCCGGCGCCAAGCAGTCGATGGCGGCCCGCGACCTGGGCCGGGCCGGCCGCAGCAGCCGCTTCCGGATCGCCCTCACCGGCACCCCGGTGGAAAACCGGGTGAGCGAGCTGTGGGCCCTGATGGACTTCCTCAATCCG
Source organism: Paraciimarium castrense LEGE 11436 (assembly GCF_056633055.1). Taxonomy (NCBI): domain Bacteria; kingdom Bacillati; phylum Cyanobacteriota; class Cyanophyceae; order Synechococcales; family Prochlorococcaceae; genus Paraciimarium; species Paraciimarium castrense. Next base: position 74,535 of record NZ_JBSJOW010000008.1, read on the forward strand.
AAGGTGCTTGGCGATGAGGCCTTCTTCCACCAGCGCTACCGGCTGCCGATCGAGCGCTATGGCGACATGGCCTCGCTGCGCGATCTCAAAGCCAGGGTGGGGCCCTTCATCCTGCGGCGCCTGAAGACCGACCGCTCGATCATCTCCGACCTGCCGGACAAGGTGGAGCTGCACGAATGGGTGGGGCTAAGCCCCGAGCAGAAAAAGCTCTACACCCGCACCGTGGACGAGAGCATGGATGCCATCGCCCGGGCACCTCTGGGCCAGAAGCACGGCCAGGTGCTGGCCCTGCTCACCCGGCTCAAGCAGGTGTGCAACCATCCCGCCCTGGCCCTGCGCCAGCAGCCCAGCAGCGACGACCCCCAGTTCTTCGAGGGGTTCTCCGCCCGCAGCGCCAAGCTGCAACGCCTGGAGGAAATCCTCGAGGAGGTGATCGAGGCCGGAGACCGGGCCCTGCTGTTCACCCAGTTCTCCGAATGGGGCCTGCTGCTGAAGGCTCACCTGGAGCGCAGCTGGCGCCAGGAGGTGCCCTTCCTCTACGGCAGCACCAGCAAGGCGGAACGCCAGGCCATGGTGGATCGATTCCAGGACGATCCCCGCGGCCCGCAGCTTTTCCTGCTGTCGCTGAAGGCCGGTGGTGTGGGCCTCAACCTCACCAGGGCCAGCCACGTGTTCCACATCGATCGCTGGTGGAATCCGGCCGTGGAGAACCAGGCCACCGACCGCGCCTACCGCATCGGTCAGCAGAACCGGGTGATGGTGCACAAGTTCATCACCAGCGGCTCGGTGGAGGAGAAGATCGACAGGATGATCACCGAAAAGGCCCGACTCGCCGAAGACATCGTGGGCTCCGGCGAAGAGTGGCTGGGGGGCCTGGACGTAGGCCAGCTGCGTGACCTGGTGGCCCTGGAGGAATAATCCTCCCCAGCCTGATCCCAGCGATTCCCACCGTCATCCTGTTGCCATGACCAGCACTCCGATCACCACCCAGCTCGGCAACGAGGGCCTCGGCCAGCAGGCCTGGTGGGTGGCCCAGTGGATGGAGCTGATCAACTCCTACCGCTTCAAGAAACGCCTGGAGCGGGCCTGGGAGTATGCCCGCTCCGGCAACGTCACCTCGATCCGTTTCGAGGGGCGCCGGGTGCACGCCCGGGTGCAGGGCAGCGGCGACGATCCCTACAAGGTGAAGCTCTGGCTCGACGTGCTCAACGACGACGACTGGGGCTATGTGCTGGAGGCCCTCAGCCAGAACGCCCGCTGGTCAGCCCAGCTGCTGGCCGGCGTGATGCCGGAGGACATCGAGCGAGCCTTCGCCGCCTCCGGCAAACGCCTCTTCCCTTTCAAGCTGCAGGAGGTGCGCAGCGAGTGCACCTGTCCGGACAAGACGAACCCCTGCAAGCACGTGAGCGCGGTGTTCTACCTGATGGGGGAGCGCTTCAGTGAAGACCCCTTCGTGCTGTTCCAGCTGCGGGGCCGATCCCGCGCCCAGCTGCTGGCCGACCTGGCCAAGCGACGCCAGACAATGCTGGCCAGACAGGCCCGCGGCAAGGGCAGCCGGCCTGCCGCGGCCCTCGCCACAGCGCAGCCCGTGCATTCGGCCATCCGCGATCCCAGCCGATGGTGGCGCTACGAAGCCCCCCTGCCGCCCGATCTGGTGGTGATCACGCCGGCGATGGAGGGGGAAACCGGGCTCGATGCCGCCGGCCGACTGCCCCTGGCGGAGTCGCCCCGCTTTCCCGAGGCCAACGGACTGTTTCTCGAGCACCTGCTGACCTACAGCCGGGAGCGCTCCAACGAGGCCATGGCCCGGGCCATGGACAGCGGCAATGAGGCGAAGGCGAAGGCGAAGGAGAAGGAGAAGGAGGCGGCGGGATCAGCCGCAGGCACTGGCTCCTGAACCGGCCACGCCCCAGCCACGCCCGATCGCAGCCCACCGATGATCTCCTCCCAGGCAAAGCAGAACGTCCTGGCCGGCTGGCTGCAGCCGGACGCGCTGCAGACGGTCTGCTCGATCCTGCAGTCCCACCAGCAGGCCTTCGGCAGGCCCCTGCTGGCGGGCCTGGCCGCGGACGCCTCCGACCTGCAGCGGGCCCAGGCCCTGTTCGCCTCTCCGGCTGCGGTGCTCGCCCATGACGGCGCCGATCCAGACACCGACCCCGGCCCCCGGCTGATCTACGCCAACCGCAGCGCCCTCGTGCTGTGGCGCCGGCGCTGGGGGGAGATGGTGGGCCTGCCCTCGAAATTCACCGCCGCAGCCCAGGAGCGCAGCGGCCGGCAGCAGGCTCTGCGCCAGGCCAGGGCGGCTGAGGCCCTCAGCGGCTATGGCGGGGTACGGATCGACAGCCGGGGGCGCCGCTTCCGGATTGAGGGGGCCCGGCTGTGGACCCTGCGGGATGCCAGGGGCTGCCCCAGGGGCCAGGCCGCCCGCTTCAGCGCCTGGTACTGGCTCTGAGCGGCAGGTGTCGGCGGCGACAGAGATCGGTGCGGCCGATCGAGGCAGCCATCCGCAGGCGTTACCTACAGTCATGTTTCTTCCCGAGGGTGTCCATGGCAGCTGTCACCTCCCCATCCGCCGCGGCCAGGCCTGATGGTGCCGTTGCCCAAGCCGCCGGGTCGCCACGCCTGAGCCTGCAGTGCGAGGCGATCGCCGCCGACACCACCGCGATCCGCTCCCTGGACTGGGACCGCAGCCGTTTCGACATCGAATTCGGGTTGCGCAACGGCACCACCTACAACGCCTTTCTGGTGCGCGGCGCCCAGACGGCCCTGGTGGACACCAGCCACCTCAAGTTCGCCGATACCTGGCTGCCCCTGCTGGAAGAGCAGATCGATCCGGCCGCGATCGACTACCTGATCGTGTCCCACACCGAGCCCGACCACTCGGGCCTGATCGGCCACCTGATCGATCGCAACCCCGACATCCAGATCGTGGGTTCCAAGGTGGCGATCCAGTTCCTCCAGGATCAGGTGCACCGGCCCTTCCAGAGCCGCGCCGTCAAGAGCGGCGACGAGCTTGATCTGGGCACCAACCCCGAGAGCGGCTGCGCGCACCGCTTCTCCTTCCTGAGTGCGCCGAATCTGCACTGGCCCGACACGATCTTCTCCTTCGATCACGGCACCGGCACCCTCTACACCTGTGATGCCTTCGGGCTGCACTACTGCTCCGATGAGCTGTTTGACAGCGACCCCGGCGCCATCGCCCCGGACTTCCGCTTCTACTACGACTGCCTGATGGGGCCCAATGCCCGCAGCGTGCTGCAGGCCCTCAAGCGCATGGACGCTCTGCCGGAGATCAACACAGTCGCCGTGGGCCATGGGCCCCTGCTGCGTCACCACCTCAGCCTGTGGCTGAACGACTACCGCGACTGGAGCAGCGACCGCAGCGCCGGTGAGACCTATGCCGCCGTCTGCTACGTGAGCCAGTACGGCTTCTGTGACCGGCTCAGCCAGGCGATCGCCCGCGGCATCGGCAAGGCCGGTGCCCAGGTGCAGCTGGTGGATCTGCGCGCCACCGATGCCCAGGAGCTGAGCGCCCTGGTGGGGGAGGCCAGCGCCGTGGTGGTGCCCACCTGGCCCGCCAGCCCCGACGCCGAGCTGCAGGCCTCGATCGGCACCCTGCTGGCCGCGATCAAACCGAAGCAATGGGTGGCCTGCTACGACGCCTTCGGCGGCAACGACGAGCCGATCGACACCGTGGCCTCCAAGCTGCGCAGCCTCGGCCAGAAGGCCGCCTTCGAGCCTCTGCGCATCCGCCAGGTGCCCCATGCGGACGACTACCAGCGCTGTGAGGAGGCCGGCACCGATCTGGGCCAGCTGCTCACCAAGGCGCGCACGATCGCGGCAATGAAGGCCCTCGACGGCGACCTGGACAAAGCCCTGGGCCGCTTGAGCGGCGGGCTCTACGTGGTGACGGCCCAGCAGACCACCGAGGATGGCGGCAGCCTCAGCAGCGCCATGGTGGCCAGCTGGGTGAGTCAGGCCAGCTTTGAGCCACCCGGCCTCACCGTGGCCGTGGCCAAGGACCGGGCGATCGAATCCCTGCTCCAGGTGGGCGATCGCTTCGTGCTCAACATCCTGCGGGAGGACAACCACCAGCTACTGCTGCGCCACTTCCTCAAGCGCTTCCCGCCCGGGGCCGACCGCTTCGCCGGTGTGGCCACCGTGGAGGGCGCCGCCGCGGGCGGGCCCGTGCTCGGGGATGCCCTGGCCTTTCTGGGATGCCGCGTGGCCCAGCGGATGGAGGGGCCTGACCACTGGATCATCTACGCCGAGGTGGAAGTGGGGAACGTGGCCGACACTGAGGCCGCCACCGCCGTGCACCACCGCAAGGTGGGCAACCACTACTGATGACAACCTCGATCGGCGGATCGCCCGCCCAGGCTGCCCCGACAGCCGAGCGCCGCGTGCTGGTGATCCGTCTGGAGCCCACGCTGGTGTGCCTGCGGGGCCTGAGTCCACGCCGTTCGCGCTTTGAGGTGGAATACGGCCTCGAACGGGGCACCACCGCCAACAGCTTCCTGTTTGAGCAGGGCAGCACCAGCACCGGCCACACGGTGCCGCCGGTGCTGATCCATCCCCCCGGCATGACCTACGCCGAACCGTTCTTCGCTGCTCTGGCGGAGCTTGTTCCGAGCCATGAGGCGCTGAAGGTGGTGGTGGGGGTGGTGAACCCCAACCGGGTGGAACTGCTGAGGGCCCTGGCCGCCCGCTGGCCGAACCTGGCCCTGGTGGCCTCGAATGCCGGGGCCAAGCTGGTGCGTGAGCTCTGGGATCAACGCCGTCCGCCGGCCCCGGGGGCACCGGAGCTGGCGCCGCTGCCGCCCCAGCCGCCGATCGATGTGGTGAAGCAGGAGGCCAGCCGCCCCCTGGCCGGTGGGCTGCAGCTGCGCCTGATCCCCGTTCCCACCCCCCGCTGGCCCGGCGCCCTGATGGCGTTTGAGGAGTCCACGGGTCTGCTGATGAGCAGCAAGTTCTTCTCCGCCCACATCTGTCAGGAGGGGTTCGCCGAGGCCAACCGCACGAGCGCCGAGGAGGACCGGCGCTGGTTCTACGACTGCCTGATGGCCCCCATGGCCCGGCAGGTGGAAACCGTTCTCGATCGGATCGACGAACTGCCGATCCGAACCATCGCCCCATTCCACGGCCCGGCCATCGCCGAGAGCTGGCGCAGCCTTCTGGCCGATTACCGCCGCTGGGGGGAGGGCCAGAACCGATCAAGGCTCTCGGTGGCGCTGCTCTACGCCAGTGCCTACGGCAACACCGCCACCATCGCCGATGGCCTGGCCAGGGGCGTTTCCCGCACCGGCGTGCGGGTGGAGAGCATCAACTGTGAATTCAGCGAGCCGGATCAGCTGCAGGCGGCGATCAGCTCCTGCGATGCCCTGCTGATCGGCTCTCCCACCCTGGGCGGCCATGCGCCCACCCCGATCGTGGCGGCCCTGGGCACGGTGCTGGCGGAGGGCGACCGGGCCAAGCCCGTGGGGGTGTTCGGCAGCTTCGGCTGGAGCGGCGAGGCGCTGGATCTGCTGGAGAGCAAGCTGCGCGATGGCGGCTTCCAGTTCGCGTTCGAGCCGATCAAGGTGAAGTTCAGCCCCGATGCCCTGGCCCTCAAGGCGATCGAGGAGACCGGCACCGCCCTCGGCCGCGAGCTGCAGAGTGCCAGGAAGCGCCAGGAGCGGCGCAGCGGTGGCGGCCTGCACGAGAGCCGCAGCGATCCGGCCCTCAAGGCTCTCGGTCGGGTGGTGGGTTCCCTGTGCGTGCTCACGGCCCAGAAGAATGCTGCGGACAGTCCCGACCTCGGGGGGGCCATGGTGGCCAGCTGGGTGAGTCAGGCCAGCTTCAGCCCACCGGGCTTCACCGTGGCGGTGGCCAAGGACAGGGCCGTGGAGGGCCTGCTGCACATCGGCGACCAGTTCGCCCTCAACGTGCTGGCCGCCGGCCGGGAAACCGGGCCGATGAAGCGGTTCCTGAAGCCCTTCAGTCCCGGTGCCGATCGCTTCGCCGGGCTGGAGCTGGAGCACACCCCCGGCGGCCAGCCTGTGCTTCCGGAGGCCCTGGCCTGGCTGGAGGCCACGGTGCAGCAGCGGATGGAATGCGGCGACCACTGGCTGATCTACGCCCAGGCCCAGGAGGGCGGCGTACTCGACCCGGAGGGCACCACGGCAGTGCACCAGCGGCGCACCGGATCCAACTACTGATCCGATGCTTCGGCCCGGACCCCCAACGCCGCTCCGCCCCAGGACTTTGGCCTGAGCGGCTCAGGCCGCCTGCGGCGGTGGGGTGGGGTCGCCACCGACGCCATGGAAGGGGAGCACCAGGGTGGCCCAGTGGTCAGGGCGCTCGGGCCGACGGCGGCGGGCCTGCCGCACGCCGAAAGGCACGCGCACCACGTTGGTGCCCTCCACGGGGCCGACGCTGCGGCCACCTGAGCTGATCAGCGGACGGGTGCTGGAGGTGCCGGGGCTGGTCCTGACGCTGGCCAGCTTCAGGGCCGGGGCCACCGGGGCTGGCTGGTCGGCGCGATCAGGGCTGGCTGGGCCGGCACTGCGGCCCCGGGGGGCGCTGCTGGGGCCATCGCTGCCGCGGCCGTCGTTGCTGTCGTGATCGCTCATGAGCCCCAGGCGATGGATGGCGGAGTGGGCCGAGACCTGTTCCGGAACTGAACCGAACCCGTTGAACAGCAGTTGCAACAGATCTGGCTGCAAATGCAATGGCCCAAGTCTAAAGAAAACCTTTTGCCTGGGCTGTTGCGGTGCCGCCAGTGTGCGCCATGGGCGCTCAGGCCGCCGTAGCCAAAGGCTCCTTCAGAGCCAGTTCCTCAACCGACGGGCAGGTGCAGGCCAGGTTGCGATCGCCGTAGGCATTGTCGATCCGCGCCACGCTGGGCCAGAACTTGCTCGCCTGCTGCTGCTCTCCGGCCGGGAACGCCGCCTGGCTGCGGCTGTAGGGCCTGTCCCAGACGTCGGCGGTGACGGCAGCCAGGGTGTGAGGGGCCCGCCGCAGCGGGTTGTTGTCGCGGTCCACCGCGCCCGACTCGATGGCGGCCGCCTCGGCCCGGATCGCCACCATCGCGGCGCAGAAGCGATCCAGCTCGGCCAACCCCTCGCTCTCGGTGGGCTCCACCATCACGGTGCCGGCCACCGGCCAGCTGACGGTGGGGGCGTGGAAGCCGTAGTCCATCAGCCGTTTGGCCAGATCATCCACCTCCAGGCCGCAACTGCGCTTGAGGGGCCGCAGGTCGAGGATGCACTCATGGGCCACCCGGCCCCCCGCGCCCCGGTAGAGCACGGGGAAATGGGGATCAAGGCGCTCGGCCAGCACGTTGGCGCTGAGCAGGGCCACCTGACTGGCGGTCCGCAGGCCGGAGCCTCCCATCATGCGGATGTACATCCAGCTGATCGGCAGGATGGAGGCGCTGCCCAGGGGCGCCGATGCCACCGGCCCAGCCCCGGCGACAGCCGGCTGCAGCTCGGAGGGGTCGCCTGGCAGGAAGGGCACCAGATGGGCTGCCACCGCGATCGGACCCACCCCGGGGCCGCCGCCGCCATGGGGGATGCAGAAGGTCTTGTGCAGGTTGAGGTGGCAGACGTCGGCGCCGTAGAGCCCCGGCTTGCAGAGGCCCACCTGGGCATTGAGGTTGGCGCCGTCGAGGTACACCTGGCCGCCCTGGGCATGCACCAGCTCACAGATGCGCCGGATGGCGGTTTCGAACACGCCGTGGGTGGAGGGATAGGTGACCATCAGAGCCGCGAGGCGCTCGCCATGGCGGCTGGCCTTGGCCTCCAGGTCGGCCAGGTCGATGTTGCCCTGGGGGTCGCAGGCCACCGCCACCACCTGCATGCCCGCCATCACGGCGCTGGCCGGATTGGTGCCGTGGGCACTGGTGGGAATCAGACAGATGTCGCGGTGCTGGTCGCCGCGGCTGTGGTGCCAGGCGCGGATCGCCAGCAGGCCGGCGTACTCCCCCTGGGAGCCGGCGTTGGGCTGCAGCGACACACCCGCGAAGCCGGTGATGGCCGCCAGCCACTGCTCCAGGTCGGCGGCGAGGCGGTGGTAGCCCTGCAGCTGCTCGGCAGGAGCGTAGGGGTGCAGGCGGGCGAAGGCGGGCCAGCTCACCGGGGCCAGCTCGGCGGCGGCATTCAGCTTCATGGTGCAGCTGCCCAGCGGGATCATGCCGTGCACGAGGGAGAGATCCCGGCTCGCCAGTTGCTGGATGTAGCGCAGCAGTTCGGTTTCGCTGCGGTGTTCCTGAAACACGGGCTGCTGCAGCCAGGCCCCCTGCCGTTGGGGGATGCCCTCCCAGACCTGGCGCCAGTCGGCCTGGCGCAGGCTCTCCTGGCAGGCCAGCCAGGCCCGCTCGGCGGCCAGCTCAGCCGCACTCGCGTGGCCCGAGGCCCCACCAGCTGAGGCCGTGACCGTCGCCAGGCAGGCCAGCAGCCGGGCCAGCTCCTCGGCACTGCTGGCCTCGTCGAGGCTGATGCCCACGGCGCCCTCCAGGCGCCGCAGGTTGAAGCCGCCCATCCGGGCGGCCTGCAGCAGCTGCTCAGAGCGGGGGCTGTGCAGCAGCACGGTGTCAAAACCAGGGCCCGGCTCCGGGACCAGGTCCAGGGCCCGCAACCCGGCCACCAGGGCCAGCCGCAGCCGGGTGACCCGCTCGGCCATGGCGGTGAGGCCGGCCGGACCGTGGTGCACGGCATAGAAGCCGGCGATCACCGCCAGCAGCACCTGGGCGGTGCAGATGTTGCTGGTGGCCTTGTCGCGGCGGATGTGCTGCTCGCGGGTCTGCAGGGCCAGCCGCAGGGCCGGACGGCCCTCGGCATCGATGGAGCGGCCCACCAGGCGTCCGGGGATCTGGCGCTTGTAGGTCTCGCGGGTGGCGAAGAAGGCCGCATGGGGCCCGCCACAGCCCATCGGCACGCCGAAACGCTGGGCGCTGCCGATGGCGATGTCGGCCCCCAGCTCGCCCACGGGAGCGAGCAGCACCTGGGCCAGGGGATCGATCGCCACGGCACTCACCACCCCCGCCACGGCCGCCGCCGCCAGCAGTGGCGCCGGGTCCCAGAGGCGGCCGTCCTGGCCGGGGAGCTGCAGCAGCAGCCCGAAGGCTTCCGCCCACAGGCCTTGGTCGCTGCCCGCCGCCAGGTCGCCAGCCAGGCCGGCGGCATCGATCGGGAGGATCGTGATGCCCAGAGGCTCCGCCCTGGTGCGCAGCACGGCCATGGTCTGGGGCAGCACCTGGGCATCCACCAGAAAGGTGCTGGCCGAAGCGCGCTTGCTCACGGCACGGGCCAGGGCCATCGCCTCGGCGGCGGCGGTGGCCTCATCGAGCAGGGAGGCGTTGGCAATCGGCAGGCCCGTCAGCTCGCTGATCAGGGTCTGGAAGTTGAGCAGGGCCTCCAACCGTCCCTGGGCGATCTCGGCCTGATAGGGGGTGTAGGCGGTGTACCAGGCGGGGTTCTCGAACACGTGGCGCTGGATCAGCGCCGGCGTGATGGTGGCGTGGTAGCCCTGGCCGATCAGGGAGCGCACCACCGCATTGGCGGCGGCGATCTCGGCCAGCTCCGCCAGGGCGGTGGCCTCGTCGCAGGGGGCGGGCAGCCCCTCGGCGGCCTGCTCGGGACTCAGCAGGATGTCGGCCGGCACCACCTGGGAGGACAGATCTTCCAGGCTGGTGAGGCCCAGCTCGGCCAGCAGCTGCGCCTGCTCGGCCCCATCGGGCCCGATGTGCCGCTCCACGAAGCTGGGGCGGGGCAGGGGGTCCAGTTGCGGGCCAGGGGCCCCGGGGCTGCGAGAGGACTGGACGGACCGGGCCGCGGCATCAGCCTGGACTGCCGCCTGGGCCGTGGTGTTGATCAGCGATGAGGTCATGCTCAGTGGCCCTCCACCTTGGCGGCGTAGGCCGTCGCCTCCAGCAGGTCGTCCAGCTGGGCCGGCTCGCTGGGCTGCAGCAGCAGCAGCCAGCCCTCGCCATAGGGATCGTTCTGCAGTTCTTCAGGGCTGGCGATCACGGCCTCGTTGCGGGCCTGCACCACACCGGAGATCGGAGCCAGCAGGTCTTCGACAGCCTTCACCGACTCGATGCTGCCGCAGCTCTGGCCCCGGGTGAGCTCATCCCCCACCGCAGGCAGTTCGACGAAGACGATGTCGCCGAGCTGGTCGATGGCGAAGGCGCTCAGCCCCAGACGCACGTTGTCGCCATCGGAGCGCACGTATTCGTGGCTGTCGGCATAGCGACAGTCGCTGGGATAGGAGAGCGCCATCGCACGCGGGGGGCTGGACAGTGCGCGTCAGTCTGGAGGACCGTGTCCAGATTCGGCGAGGGCCGCCAGGGCCCGTTCCAGGGCGATGCGGGCATGGGCCCGGTGGGTGCCGCCCTGGGCAAACAGCACGTAGGGCTCCCGCAGCGGGGCATCGGCGGAGAACTCACTGGTGCTGCCGTCGATGAAGGTGCCGCCCGCCATCACCAGCTCACTGGCGTAGCCGGGCATCGGCGCCGGCACCGGATCGAGGTAGGAGCCCACCGGGGAAGCGGCCTGAAAGGCGCGGCATACCGTGGCCAGCCGCCCGGGGCAGCCGAGCCGCACCGCCTGGATCACATCGCTGCGCGACGCCCCGGGCCGCGGTTGGGTGGCGTAGCCGAGGTCGCTGAACACCTGGGCCACCAGCTCGCTGCAGATCAGGGCCTCGGCCACCATCTGGGGCGCCAGAAACAGCCCCTGGAACAGCAGGCGGTTGAGGTCGAAGCTGGTGCCGCCCTCGGCGCCGATGCCGGGGGCGGTGAGCCGGCAGCAGGCCAGCTCCACCAGTTCGGCGCGGCCGGCCACATAGCCGCCGGTGGGGGCGATCGTGCCCCCCAGGTTCTTGATCAGGGAGCCGGCGATCAGATCGGCCCCCACAGCGGTGGGTTCCTGCTCCTGCACCAGTTCGCCGTAGCAGTTATCCACGAACACCACACAGCCGGGCTGGCGCCGCTTCACCCGCTCGGCCAGCTCGGCGATCTCCGTGATGGGGAGGGAAGGCCGCCAGCTGTAGCCGCAGCTGCGCTGGATCAGCACCATCCGCGTCGGTTCGCCCAGGGCGAGGTCCACCGCCTCCAGATCCACCCGGCCGGCGGCGCTGAGGGGCACTTCGGCGTAGCGGACGCCGAACTCGGCCAGGGACCCCTGGCCCTGCCCGCGCAGGCCGATCACCTCCTCGAGGGTGTCGTAGGGGCGGCCGGTGAGGGAGAGCAGCCGATCCCCCGGGCGCAGCACGCCGAACAGGGCGGCGGCGATGGCGTGGGTGCCACTGACGAACTGCAGCCGCACGGCGGCGGCCTCGGCCTGCAGCACCCGCGCGAACACCCGATCGAGCACCTCGCGGCCCTGGTCGCCATGGCCGTAGCCGCTCACCGAGGCGAAGTGCTGCACCCCCACCCGTTCCGCCGCCAGAGCCGCCAGCACCCGCTCCAGCCGGGGCTGCACGCCGGCCGTGTGGCGCTCGGTGAAGGGGGCGATGCGGGCACTGGCGCCATCGAGCTGGTCGCGGGCCCAGCAGGGGTTGGTCATCGCTGGGGCCGGGGGGGCTCCCATGTTGCCCGTCTAGATTCCCGTCACTCGGGAGCCGGACACAGACGTCCAACGGCTTACGGCCTCCGCAGATCCCCAGACCGGCCGGGCCGGCCTGGGGGTGCACCGCCGCCGCGCCGTCCACTTCCGCCCCCCACGCACTTGGTGATTCAGCTCGACCCCGCCCCGCTGGTGCCAGCCCCCTCGGCGAGCAGCCAGCAGGAGCGCCAGCTGCGGGCTGGCCTGCGCAGCCGCCGCAAGCCCCTGCCCCCCCGGCAGCGGCGCTACAAGCTGGGCACCACCGGCTTCATGCTGGTGATGCACGTGGCGGCCGTGGTGGCGCTGCTGCCAAGGTTCTGGAGCTGGCAGGCCCTGGTGGCCCTGGCGTTGCTCTATTGGATGACCGTGCTGGGCGTGACGCTGGGTCTGCACAGGCTGGTGACCCATCGCAGTTTCAGCGCCCCAACCTGGCTGGAGCGCACCCTGGTGCTGATGGGTGCCATGGCCTGCCAGAGCGGGCCGATCGAGTGGGTGGGCCTGCACCGCCACCACCACAAGTTCTCCGACCAGCCCAACGACCACCACGACGCCGGCCGCGGCCTGTGGTGGGCCCACAGCGCCTGGATGCTGCATCAGATCCCGGCCCTGGAGCACGTGGAGCGGCTGACCGGGGATCTGCAGCGCGACCCCTTCTACCGCTGGCTGGATCGCTGGTTCCTGCTGCTGCAGGTGCCCCTCGGCGTCGCCCTCTATGCCTATGGCGAGCTGGCCGGGGTGCATGGCGGCGGGCTGGGCCTGGTGCTCTGGGCCATCCCGCTGCGGCTGGTGCTGGTGTACCACGTGACCTGGCTGGTCAACTCGGCCACCCACGCCTTCGGCTACCGCAACTTCGACTGCCCCGACCGCTCGCGCAACTGCTGGTGGGTGGCGATCCTCAGCTTCGGCGAGGGCTGGCACAACAACCACCACGCCTTCCCCCACTCGGCGCGCCACGGGTTGCGCTGGTTCGAGCTGGACATCACCTGGCAGCACATCCGCCTGCTGAGGGCCCTGGGCTGGGCCCGGCGGGTGCGGCTGGCCCACTACCGCCCCTAAGCAGGCTCTCGACCGCGACGGCAGCCGTGGTCGTCCGGCCTATTCGGGGCCTGTGAGCCCACCGAGCTGCTGGCGGATCGCCGCGCCGAGGTCGGCCTCGCCGGGGTCGGGCACCAGGCTGCCGAGGCCCCGGGCCCGCTGGCGCAGCAGATCGAGAAACTGGGCCGGGGGCAGTTGCTGCTCCTCCACCCCGCCGAGGGCTGCCAGGGTGCGGCGCAGGTCGGGCAGCTCGGCGTCGAGCTCAGCGGCGCTGTAGTCGCACTGGCCGGCGATCACCGCGGCGAAGCGCTCCCGCCGCGAGCGCTTGCTCACGGGATAGGCCGCCAGCACCGTGTCGCGGCAGAGCCGCCAGGGGTGGCCGGCGGTGAGCAGCTCAGCCAGGGCAGCACTCAGGACCAGGGCCTCGCCCTCGGCGATGCGCAGATCGAAGGCGGCGGGGGGATGGCGCAGGCCCACGAACACCTCCAGCAGCTCGCCGGGCCCGAGCACCGCCTCGCCCGGCTCCTGCACGGGCAGCGCCGAGGCCTGCAGGTCGGCCAGCAGCGAGGGCTGGTCGGCCAGCTGCTGCCGCAGCGCCTCTGAAAGGATGCCCTCCACCACCTCGGCGGCCAGTAACTGGTTGATGCGCCCCAGGGCGAGGAACACCTCAGGCCCCGGGGAGGCGAGCTTGCCGTTGCGCAGCATCGAGAGCTGGGAGTTGTGCACGCGGCCGAGATCAAGGGCTTCGGCGAGGGCAGGCAGGACGCGGTGGCTCCAGCCGTTGCGGCCGTGCCAGAGACGGACGAGGTGGGCGAAGGCCACCCTTCCGGCCGCGAGGTCATCCCGATAGCCCACTGTGATGTCTTGCGATCAGGATTCGTATTGCTACCATCCTAGCCAGTGATCAGGAGTCGGTCCGTTATGACCGCAACAGCCTCCAGCCGAGCCCTCCCCCGTCCCAGTGCCCGCAGCACCCGGCAGCCCGCCGTGATCAGCGGCGGCAGCCGCGGACTGCTGCGGGCCGAGGCCCTGCGCCAGCCCCGCAGCGGAGCAGCCTCGCCCCAGAGCGAACCGGGCATCAACTGGAGCATCGTGGCCTACATGGGCGCGCTCCACGTGTTGGCCGTCGTGGCCCTGCTGCCCCGCTTCTGGAGCCTGCCCGCCGTGGCCAGCTTCCTGGTGCTCTATTGGGTCACGGCCTGCCTTGGCGTCACCGTCGGCTACCACCGCCTGCTGAGCCACCGCTCCTTCCGCGTGCCCCGCTGGCTGGAGCGCTTCTTCGCCACCTGCGGCGCCCTCAGCTGCCAGCACGGCCCGATCGACTGGGTCGGCCTGCACCGCCACCACCACAAGTTCTCCGACACCGACGTCGACCACCACAGCAGCCTCAAGGGCTTCTGGTGGAGCCACATGGGCTGGATGTTCCAGACCGTTCCCGCCATGGCCGCGGTGCCCCGCCTCACCGGTGATCTGGCCCGTGACCCCTACTACCGCTGGCTGAACAACTGGTTCCTGCTGCTGCAGCTGCCCCTGGCCGGCCTGCTGTTCTGGATCGGCACGGTCACCGGTGCCGGCGGCTGGGCCCTGGTGCTCTGGGGCATCCCGCTGCGCCTGGTGGTCGTGTACCACATCACCTGGCTGGTCAACTCAGCCACCCACTGCTGGGGTGGTGTGTCCCACGACAGCGGCGACCAGTCCCGCAACAACGTCTGGGTGGCGGCGCTCACCTTCGGCGAGGGCTGGCACAACAACCACCACGCCTTCCCCCATTCGGCCCGCCATGGCTTCGGCCGCCAGGTCGACCTCACCTGGCAGCACATCCGTCTGATGCGACGGCTGGGCCTCGCCAAGCAGGTGAGGCTTCCCGCCGCCGCCACCCGGCCCAGCCTGAGGCCCTGAGCCCGTCACGTAGGCTTCTGGATCGGCTCGCGATCAGATTCCCTCTCCTTTTCCCATGGCCAAGCGCGTTCAAGTCGTTCTCAGCGAAGACGTCCTCAGCCTGGGCAAGGGGGGCGATCTGGTGGACGTGGCCCCTGGCTACGCCCGTAATTTCCTGCTCCCCACCGGCAAGGCCGTTCCGCTCACCCGAGCCGTGCTGCGGCAGGTGGAGGCCCGCCGGGCCAAGGAGGCCGAGCGCCAGGCGGCCCTGCGGGCCGAGGCGGAGGCCTTCCGCACCGCCCTGGCCACGATCGGCCGCTTCACCGTGAAGAAGCAGACCGGCGGCGATGACGTGCTGTTCGGCACCGTGACCAACGGCGACGTGGCCGAGGCCATCGAAGCCGCCACCAAGAAGGATGTGGACCGCCGCGACATCACGGTGCCCGATATCCACCGCACCGGCTCCTACAAGGTGCACGTGAAGCTGCACCCCGAGGTGACGGCCGAGATCAACCTCGAAGTGATCAGCCACTGAGCGCCCTGCCCAGCCAGGCCAGAATGGGCACCCACTGCCGCCCGCTCCCCAGGGACTGGCCGGCCCCCCAGCAGGAGATCCATCCATGGTGAGCCTGCCGCTCTCAGAGCGCGATCCCGACGGCCCTCCAGGCGACGATGCCGACCGTGAAGCCGCTGCGGAGCCCACCGACCTCGCTCCGGTACGGCCCGCCCAGCGGCGGGGACGGCTGCGGGATGAGGCCAGCTTCGAGGCCCTGCCCGACTCCGTGCCCCCCCAGAACCTGGAGGCGGAAGAGGCGGTGCTGGGGGGCGTGCTGCTCGATCCCGACGCCATCAGCCGGGTCGCGGACGTGCTCCAGCCCGAGGCCTTCTATCTGGGGGCCCACCGGGAGATCTACCGCACCGCCCTGATGCTGCACAGCCAGGGCAAGCCCACCGATCTCACCGCCATGACCGCCTGGCTGGCGGACACCGGCCTGCTGGAGAAGGTGGGCGGCAGCAGCCGCCTGGTGGAGCTGGTGGAGCGCACCATGTCCACCGCCTCGATCGACCAGGTGGCCCGCCTGGTGATGGACAAGTTCCTGAGGCGCCGGCTGATCCGTTCCGGCAACGAGGTGATCCAGCTCGGCTTCGATCAGGGCAAGCCGATGGATCAGGTGCTCGATGAGGCCGAGCAGAAGATCTTCGCGATCAGCCAGGAAAAACCCAGCCAGGGCCTCACCCCCACCGCCGAGATCCTCACCAGCACCTTCAACGAGATCGAGAGCCGCTCGCTCGGCACCTCGGTGGCGGGCATCCCGGTGAACTTCTACGACCTGGACGCCATCACCCAGGGACTGCAGCGCAGCGATCTGATCATCGTGGCCGGCCGCCCGGCGATGGGCAAGACCTCGATCGTGCTCAACATCGCCAAGAACGTGGCCCAGCTGCACCAGCTGCCGGTGTGTGTGTTCAGCCTGGAGATGAGCAAGGAGCAGCTCACCTACCGGCTGCTGTCGATGGAGGTGGGCATCGAGAGCGGCCGGCTGCGCACCGGCCGGCTGCAGCAGGAGGAGTGGCCCCTGCTCGGCCAGGGCATCAACAGCCTCGGCCAGCTGCCCCTGTTCATCGACGACAAACCCAATGCCGGCGTGCTGGAGATGCGTTCGCTCTGCCGCCGCTTGATGGCGGAATCGGGCAAGGAGCTGGGCCTGATCGTGATCGACTACCTGCAGCTGATGGAGGGCTCCACCCCCGACAACCGGGTGCAGGAGCTCTCCCGCATCACCCGGGGCCTCAAGGGCATGGCCCGGGAGCTCAACGTGCCGGTGATGGCCCTCTCCCAGCTCAGCCGGGGCGTGGAATCCCGCACCAACAAGCGGCCGATGCTGAGCGACCTGCGCGAATCGGGCTCGATCGAGCAGGACGCCGATCTGGTGCTGATGATCTACCGCGACGAGTACTACAACCCCGAAACCGCCGACCGGGGCATCACCGAGGTGATCGTGACCAAGCACCGCAACGGCCCGGTGGGCACGGTGAAGCTGCTGTTCGAACCTCAGTTCACCCGCTTCCGCAACCTGGCCGCCTGATGGGGCTGCAGGTGTTCACGGTGCTCACCGGCCGCAGCTACGGGCCCCACTACGCCGAGCGGCTGCAGCGCATGCTGAAGCGGCACCTGAGCGCACCCCACAGCCTCACGGTGCTGTGTGACGCGGCCAACCGTCCGGCCCTGGCCAGCCTCGGCCTGCAGCACCGGCAGCTGGAGCCCCGGGGCCTGCAGGGCTTCTGCAGCAAGATCCAGCTCTTCAATGCCGCGATCACCGGCGAGACGCCCTTTCTCTTCTTCGATGTGACCCTGGTGGTGCGCGCCGGCCTCGAGCCGCTGCTGCGGTTCGGCGCGGCCGATCCGGCCCCGCTGATCGGCGTGCGCGACTGGAGCTACCCCACCCTCAACTCCTGCGTGATGCAGCTGCGGCCGGGAGCGGCCACGGCCCGGGTGTGGCAGGCCTACCTGGACGGGGAAGACCACGGCACCCCAGGCCCCAACCAGAACTTCATCTACCGGGCGCTGCAGCGCCACTGCCCGGGAGCGCTGGCCACCTGGCCCGAGGGGCTGGTGGCCTCCTACCGGGGCCTGCGCAAGCTGGCCCGCCGCGATGCCGCCGCCGCCGCGCGGGCCCGCCAGGCGGCCTGCGTGCTCAAGTTCCACGGGCGGCCCCGCCCCCACGAGGTGCTGCGCCCCTGGCGCCATCCCAGCCAGACCGTGCTCAAGCATCCGCTCCGCCCCGATCTGTGGCGCTTCCTGGCGGAGGACATCACTGACCACTGGCTGCTGAGCTGAACGCCAGCGACAACACCCAGACATCGGGACAACGCTAGGGTTCGGAATCTGCTGGTTTAAGCTATCCCTCAGCCACACCACTGTATCGCTCATCCGGAGTCAGGCATTGATGAACAGCAACACACCGGAAGCCTTCACACTCTCCCGCCTGCAATCAATTTGCCCTAGATCGCTGAGCGCCGAGCAACTGCTGGCCGCGCGTATTGATCAGACTGGGATTGAGTCTCTGGAACTGATGGAATTGCTGATGGAAATCGAAGACAACTATGGTATCGATATCCCTGACAGTGCCATCCATCAGGACATCACCGTGGCCGAGCTCTGCCAGTTGGCCAGTGTCCTGCACAGTGCCTCGCGGTGAGGACGTTTCTGTATCACCAGATGGGATGGCAGGAGCAGGTCTCGAACCGCCGCTGGGATCGGGTGATCGAACTGAAGCTGCCGCGCCTGCTTCAGCGCGACTGGCCCTGGTGGGGCTCCTCCACCACCAGCATCAAAGAGATTGCGAGGTTGCTGGGTTCGGATCACCCCAATGGATACAACAGTGCTCTGCGGCTCCACCGCAGAATCAACGCAGGTCATGGGGAATTCGATTTTGGCTACCTGAGCCATGCACAGGAACTGAATTCGGATGGCTTTCCCTACTACTGGAAGCAGAATGTGCATCAGGCCTACCTCCGCCATCCCCTGCCGGCCAGGCCCAGGTTGCTGTTGTGTTTCACAGGCAGAGCACGAGCACTGAACATGCCAATCCCCTGCTTTCATGCTACGGCCAGGCATCACTTTGACGGGTTGGTGTACTTCATTGACCCCGACAACGATTTCTACACCGCCAGCGAGCCCGTCATCGTGCGGGCCCTGCAGGCACTCCTGAAGCTTGCGCCATGGCAGCGGGTTGCTGTGCTCGGCACATCCGCAGGTGGCGTGATGGCCCTCAGATTGCGGGCTGAGGCCCCCTTCGGACGCAGGCTAGCTGCCTCCCCACCGGTGCTCTGCGATCAGCGGCTGTTGGCGCGGTGCCTGAGCAGGCCCCTCAGAGGGATCCGCCGCAGCCGCATCTTCTATGCCAGCGCCAACCCCATGGACCGGCACCACTACGACCATCTGCGTGCCAGCGTGTCCCCCAGCCAATTCCAGCAGTTGGTGTTCGACCTCAGCTGGGCCTCCAGCTCCCACGGCACCCTGGCCACCGTGATGCAGCTCGGAGCCCTGGATCAGCAACTGCGTTGGCTGGCGGAGCGGGACACCAACTTGGAAGCACCTGCCGCAGCTGTGGGTCCCCGCTGAGCCGACGTCATGCACTACCTGCAGGTGCTGGAAACGCTTCGGTCGCTCACGGGCAGGCGTGGAGCGGACCGCTTCCCAGCCTTGCAGGAGCGCGAGGACAGCTTGGGCGAGACCGGTCTCGGCCGTGGGGTGCTGTTCGTCTATGACCCTGACCTGGCGCGACAGATCCTGGGCTCAAAGCGCTTTGAAGAACTGAACTTTCTGGCCCCAGCTCTAAGACTGGCCGGCGCTGAGCACACCGGCTGGATCAGGCGATTCTGCGGCGAAAGCCCCCTCTTCCTGAGCGGAGCACTCCACGGTCAGCGACGTCGAGAGCTGAGTGCCGTGCTGGCGCGCTGCAGCCCAGCTTTGGCCGGTGCGGCACCCGAGGCGCTCGCGGTTGCCCTCCAAACGGTGCTTCGGACTCCCACCCCCACCAGCCTGCAGCTGGCAACGCAGCTGACCACTGCCCTGACCAACCTTTGCCTCTCCGCCGTGGCAGGCCGTGGCGTTGCGCTCAGCGCCGAAGCGCTGATGGCGGTAGATTTCTTTAATCCTTTCCCCAAGCCCTCCAGCCTGCGTCGTTGCAACGAGGCCATCGCCAGCTGCATGGCCAGCCTGGAGTGGCAACGACTGGGCGCCGGCGAAAGGAACGCCGTCTCGGTGCTGCTGGTGATGGGATTCCAGCCCCTGCTGGCCACGGTGACCGCCAGCGGCAACGCCTTGCTGGAGAGTCTGGCCACAGCCCGCGACGATCTCACAGCTGCCCAGGCCGCCTGCCGGCGGGTGAGCTTCCAGAACACGGTTCCCACCAATTTTGTGATGCGGCGCTGCCTGGAGGCCACCACCGCAGGGGTACATCGCCTGGGCAAGGGAGATACGATCTATGTCTTGCTGGGTGAGGCGAAGGGCTGCCCATTTCGCCAAGGTTTCAGCTTGCCGTTCGGTGCCGGGGCCCACGTGTGCAGCGGCCGCTCCCTGGCCCTGCAGATGTTCGACCTGGCCCAGGGGGCCCTGGCTGCCGGGGCCCCAGTCATCGCAGCCGCATCGGTTCCGGTGGTCCCCAGCCCGGTGCAGCAGGGGCGAGCCTCAGCCTTTCTCGCCTACACCGATTCCCCCTCCAGCAACCCGTCCGCCCACGCCGCAGAGGCCCCAGAGCGACAGGTCATTTCTTGAATCCAGGTTCTGCCCCCATGGCCTGCTCCATTCCTCCCACCGAAACCTTCGACGTGATCGTCGTGGGCGGCGGCCATGCGGGCTGCGAGGCGGCGATCACGGCGGCACGGCTGGGCCTGAACACGGCCCTGTTCAGCCTCAACCTCGACCGCATCGCCTGGCAGCCCTGCAACCCGGCCGTGGGCGGGGCGGCCAAGAGCCAGCTGGTGCATGAGGTGGATGCCCTGGGCGGCGTGATCGGTCGTCTGGCCGACGCCACCGCCCTGCAGAAAAGGGTGCTCAACGCCAGCCGCGGTCCGGCCGTCTGGGCCCTGCGGGCCCAGACCGACAAGCGCCAGTACGCCCGCCAGATGCTGCAGCTGCTGCAGCACACCCCGAACCTGTCGCTGCGCGAGGCGATGGTGACGGGGCTGGAGCTGGACGGCAGGCCGGGTGAAGGCGGCCGCATCAGCGGCGTGCGCACCTACTTCGGCAGCGTCTATGCCGCCCCGGCCGTGGTGCTCACCACCGGCACCTTCCTGGGCGGCCAGATCTGGGTGGGCAACCAGTCGATGAGCGCCGGCCGGGCCGGCGAGCAGGCCGCCGAGGGGCTCACCGAGGCCCTGCAGGCCCTGGGCTTCCGCACCGGCCGCCTCAAGACGGGCACCCCGGCCCGGGTGGACCGGCGCAGCATCGCCCTCGACCAGCTCGAGGAGCAGCCCAGCGATGCGGCCGACCGCTTCTTCTCCTTTGATCCGGCGGCCTGGGTGAGCGGCGAGCCGATGAGCTGCCACCTCACCCGCACCACGGCGGCCACCCACCAGCTGATCCGCGACAACCTCCACCTCACGCCGATCTACGGCGGCTTTCTCGACAGCAAGGGGCCCCGCTACTGCCCCTCGATCGAGGACAAGATCGTGCGCTTCGCCGACAAGCAGAGCCACCAGATCTTCCTGGAGCCCGAGGGCCGCGACACGCCCGAGATCTACGTGCAGGGCTTCTCCACCGGCCTGCCGGAGCGGCTGCAGCTGGAACTGCTGCGCACCCTGCCCGGCCTGGAGCAGTGCGTGATGCTGCGGCCGGCCTACGCCGTGGACTACGACTACCTGCCCGCCACCCAGCTCAAGCCCTCGCTGGAAACCAAACGGATCGCCGGCCTGTTCAGCGCCGGCCAGCTCAACGGCACCACCGGCTACGAGGAGGCCGCCGCCCAGGGCCTGGTGGCGGGACTCAACGCCGCCCGCCTGGTGCGGGGCGAGGCCGCGGTGCACTTCCCCCGCGAGGGCAGCTACATCGGCACCCTGATCGACGACCTGATCACCAAGGATCTGCGCGAGCCCTACCGGGTGCTCACCAGCCGCAGCGAATACCGCCTGGTGCTGCGCGGCGACAACGCCGACCGGCGCCTCACACCGCTGGGCCGGGAACTGGGGCTCGTCGATGACCGCCGCTGGCAGATCTACAGCGCCAAACAGGAGGCGATCGAGGCGGAGAAGCAGCGGCTGGCCGCGGTGCGGCTCAAGGTGAGCGACCCCGCCGCCGCGGCCGTGGAGGCCCAGAGCGGCGCCCCGATCCGCGGCTCGATCACCCTGGCCGACCTGCTGCGCCGCTCCGGCTTCCACAGCGCCGACCTGGTGGCCCATGGCCTGGCGGATCCGGCCCTGCCCCTGGACGTGCGCGAGGGCGCCGAGATCGACATCAAGTACAGCGGCTACCTGGCCCGCCAGCAGCAGCAGATCGACCAGGCCAAGAAACAGACCCACCGCCCCCTGCCCCCAGACCTCGACTACGGCGCCATCGGCACCCTCTCCCATGAGGCCCGCGAGAAACTCAGCGCCGTGCAGCCCCTCACCCTCGGCCAGGCCGGGCGGGTTCCCGGGGTGAGTCCGGCCGACATCACGGCCCTGATGCTGTGGCTGGAGCTGCGCAAGCGCCGTGGGGCCCAGCCCCTGGCCACCAGGCCCGCATCCCTGGGCGCCTGAGCCGCCGCGCCCTCCGGCCAAGGCTGAGGATGGGCACAGCCGCCCTGAGCCGATGATCCGCAGCCGAGCCGCCGTGGCCTGGGCCCCCGGCCAGCCCCTGGAGATCACCGAGGTGGACGTGGCGCCGCCCCAGGCGGGCGAGGTGCTGCTGCGCCTGGTGGCCACGGGGGTGTGCCACACCGATGCCTACACCCTCTCAGGCGCCGATCCCGAAGGGCTGTTCCCGGCGATCCTCGGCCACGAGGGCGGCGGCGTGGTGGAGGCAGTGGGCGCAGGCGTGAGCTCCGTGGCCGTGGGCGACCACGTGATCCCGCTCTACACCCCTGAATGCCGCCAGTGCCGCTTCTGCCTCTCGGGCAAGACCAACCTCTGCCAGGCGATCCGCAGCACCCAGGGCCGGGGGGTGATGCCCGATGGCAGCAGCCGCTTCTCGAAGGACGGCCGCATGCTGCACCACTACATGGGCACCTCCACCTTCTCCGAGTACACGGTGCTGCCGGAGATCGCCGTGGCGAAGATCAACAAGGAGGCACCGCTCGAGAAGGTGTGCCTGCTGGGCTGCGGGGTGACCACCGGCATCGGCGCTGTGCTCAACACCGCCAGGGTGGAGCCCGGCAGCACGGTGGCGGTGTTCGGCCTGGGCGGCATCGGCCTGGCGGTGGTGATCGGGGCGGTGATGGCCGGGGCCTCCAGGATCATCGGCATCGACCTCAACCCGGCCAAGTTCGCCATCGCCCAGCAGCTCGGCGCCACCGAGTGCCTCAATCCCCGCGATCACGACGCCCCGATTCAGCAGGTGCTGGTCGATCGCACCGATGGCGGTGTGGATTACTCCTTTGAGTGCATCGGCAATGTGGATGTGATGCGGGCCGCCCTGGAGGCCTGTCACAAGGGCTGGGGGGAATCCACGATCATCGGGGTGGCCGGAGCCGGCCAGGAGATCAGCACCCGGCCGTTCCAGCTGGTGACCGGGCGGGTCTGGCGCGGTTCGGCCTTCGGCGGCGTGCGGGGCCGCACCGAGCTGCCGCTCTATGTGGAGAAGGCCCAGCGGGGGGAGATCCCCCTCGACAGCTTCATCACCCACACCATGGGGCTGGAGGAGATCAACCGGGCC
This sequence comes from Paraciimarium castrense LEGE 11436, assembly GCF_056633055.1. Classification (NCBI taxonomy): domain Bacteria; kingdom Bacillati; phylum Cyanobacteriota; class Cyanophyceae; order Synechococcales; family Prochlorococcaceae; genus Paraciimarium; species Paraciimarium castrense. The sequence continues at coordinate 97,389 of NZ_JBSJOW010000008.1, forward strand.
TTCGAGCTGATGCACGCCGGCGAGAGCATCCGCAGCGTGATTCACTTCTGAGCGCCACCCCAAGGCTTCTCCCGTGGCCCAGCTCGAACTGCTCAGCGACCAGCGCTGCTTCGGCGGCTCCCAGCGCCGCTACCGGCATCAGTCCGGACAGCTGAACTGCTCGATGCTGCTGGGGGTGTTCCTGCCCCCCGCGGCCCTGGCCGGGGAAAGGGTGCCGGCCGTGTACTGGCTGTCGGGCCTCACCTGCACCGATGAGAACGCCAGCCAGAAGGCGGGAGCCCAGCGGCGGGCTGCTGAGCTCGGCCTGGCCCTGGTGATGCCGGACACCAGCCCCCGCGGGCCTGAGGTGCCGAGCGACCCGGATGGCGGCTGGGATTTCGGCCACGGCGCCGGCTTCTATGTGGATGCCACCGAGGCGCCCTGGAGCCACCACTACCGCATGCACAGCTACGTGGTGCAGGAACTGCCGGAACTGCTGGAGGCGGCCTTGCCGCTGAGCGAGCGCCGCAGCCTCTGTGGCCACTCGATGGGGGGCCATGGCGCCCTGGTGGCGGTGCTGCGGCATCCGGGCCGCTACTGCGCGGTGTCGGCCTTCGCCCCGATCGCCCACCCCTGCGCCTGTGGCTGGGGCCAGAAGGCCTTCGGCCACCTGCTGGGGCCCGATCCAGGCGCCTGGCAGGCCTGGGATGCCACCGCCCTGCTGCGCTCGGGAGAGCGGGCGATCGGACCGGACCGGGCTGCACCGCTGCCGATCCTGGTGGACCAGGGCCTGGCCGATCCCTTCCTGGACGACCAGCTGCATCCGGAGGCCCTGGCCGAGGCGGCGGCAGCCGCAGGCCAGCCCCTGCAGCTGCGCCGCCAGCAGGGCTATGACCACAGCTATTTCTGCATTGCCAGCTTCATCGCCGACCACCTGGAACACCACGCCCGCGCTCTGCGGTGCTGAACCGCCGGCTGGGGCGCCAGCCCGAAGTCCCTCGCAAGGAGGGGTTGCAATCCTTAAAAGAATCTGGGTGTATGGTGCAGCCGAACTCGGCAGACGGCGTGAGTCAAGCTCAGGGCATCTGCACCTCCAGGGCCTACTGGGAACTGCGGGCCGAGCAGGTCATGAACCGGGTCTTTTCGCCAGAGATGGCGATCGAGGTGGAGGTGTTCGATCCCCTGCCCATGCCGCCGCCGCCGCCGGCTCCTCCAGCGGCAGCCCCACGGACTGCGGCCAGCCCAGCCGTCACCCCTGGCGCGAGACGCGCCGTCCCAGGTGGGCGTTCCCGGGCCGGACAGCAGATCCAGGTGGGTCAATCGCCCCCATCGGCCCTGGTGCTGGCCAGCGTCAGCCTGGGGATCACGGCCGTAACAGGCCTTGGGCTGGTGGCGCTGCAGCTGCGCAGCCAGGACCAGCAGGCGATCCGCCAGGAGCGCAACCTGCTGATGATGGAGCGGCTGCGCGCCATGGGCCCGGCCTCGCCCGGTCCAGCAGCCTCCATCGGCAGCATCCAGCCCGGAGCCGCAGCCGGGGGCCTTGAGGCCGTGACAGCCGCAGAAGATGGTCTGCCGCCACCGCCGCCAGCAGAGCCCTGGATGCAGGAGCTGGCCACCTTGCCGCCCAGCAGCGCGCCCGGGGCACGGGTGCTCAAGGTGCCGATGAACGGCAGCGTCGGCCGCTCGGCCCCGCCGGCTGGGCCGAGTGGGGCCACACCCCGGCCTGGCGGCCACACCGGAGGCGGGGGATCCGGGGGGGGGCCAGCGCCGCAGCTGATCGGGGTGGTACAGGCCCCGGGCCACGGCGGCTCCGCCATTTTTCAGGTGGGCAGCTCCTCCACCAGCGCGACGGTGGGGGAAACCATCGGCGCCTCCGGCTGGAAGCTGCACTCCGCCAACGCGGACAGTGCCGTGATCGAGCGCAACGGCGAGCAGCGCCTGATCAGCATCAGCAGCGGCGGCTGATCGGCGCTGTCGCCTGAGCGGCACCCTCCAGCAGCTGCCGGTAGAGGCCGTTGATCGCGCCGGCTTCGGCCTCGAGGGAATGGCAAGCCAGGGCACGGCGGCGTGCCCGCCGGCCCATGGCCCGCAGCTCGTCGGGCTGATCGAGCAGCAGGGCCAGCGCCTCGGTGAGCGAGGCGAGATTGCCGGTCTGGAAGCGGCGGCCCACCTCCCCGTCCACCAGCTCCGGCCAGGCTCCCGCCTCCGAGGTGAGCACCGCGCAGCCGCAGGCCATGGCCTCCAGGGGTGTCAGCCCGAAGCCCTCCCGGCGCGAGGCCGCCACGCAAAGGCACACGCGCCGGTACCAGTCCCGCACCGCGAGGCGGTCGAGGTCGCCGAGGAAGCGGATGCGCTGCTCCAGGCCGGCGGCGGCAATGCGCCGCTGCAAGCCCGCCAGGAAATCCCGCTCGGCGGGGCGCACCAGCCCGGTGAACACAGCCCCGTAACGCGGGCGGTCGGGCAGCAGGGTGATCAGGGCCTCCACCACCAGGTCGACCCCCTTGCTGGGGCGGATCCGCCCGAAACAGCCGATCAAGGCCGGGGGATCGGGGGCCACTTCCCCGCCCACTCCGCCTGGGGCGGCGGGCGCTGGGCTGTAGAAGGTCGTGTCCACCCCGTGGGGAATGGTGGCGCTGACGCAGCCCTGGGGCAGGAACCCCGCCGAGCGTCCCGAAGTGGCGATCACCGCGTCGCAGCGACGGATCAGCCAGCCCAGCACCGGGCCCGGAGGCTTGGGGGCCGCCGAGGTGAACAGCACCGCCCAGGGCTGGCGCAACACCCCGCGCAGCAGCAGACCCACCATGATCTCCAGGTCACGGCGGGCATGCCACACACGGCGGGCCGCCCCTGGCGGGGGGCGCCACCCCTGCAGAAGCAGAACGGCCGGCGCCATGCCGGCCTCCAGGCCCAGCTGGCCCCAGTCGAGCAGGCCGATGGCCAGCTGGCGGCGCTGCAGCGGCACCAGGGCCCGCACCGTGGCCGACACGCCGGTGTAGCGGCTGTGGAGATTGGCGACCACCACCGGCGGCAGTAGCTGGGACATGGCCGCGGCCCGCCAGGCGTGATTTCTAGGGTACGGAGGGACGATCGAGGATTCCGATGCCGGTGATGGCCCCAGCCCCCTCCCCGCAGGCCATCTGGCAGACCAGCCTGATCGGCGGAGCCCTGAGCCCAGGCTGCTGCGGCGATCTCACCGGGCCCTGGCGCTTGCTGCTGCTCGGCGATGGCAGCCCCACCCGACACCTGGAGGCCCTGACCGGCCTGCCCCTGGAGATCGAACTGATCGCCATGGGCCTGCAGCAGCCAGGCGATGGCGCCGTGCCGCCGCCGGAGGTGGAGGAGCTGGCGGACCCCCTGATCCGGCGCCAGGTGTGGCTGCGCTGCGGCCCTGACACCCTGGCCTGGGCCGAGAGCTGGTGGAACCATGACCAGGCCCAGGAGCATCTGCAGCGCCGGGACCAGCCGATCTGGCGCAGCCTCACCAGCAACCGCGCCGAGCTGTTCCGCGAGGTGGATGGACTGGCCAGGGTGGAGGCCCCCTGGCTGGCCCAGCGCTTTGGCCGCCAGGGTCCCTTCTGGAGCCGCCACTACCGCTTCTTCCGCGGGGGCCAGCCCCTCACCGTGATCCGGGAGGTGTTCTCGCCCGATCTGGAGCGCTGGCTGGGCCCTGCCGTCGCGGTTTGACGGCCCCGTTCAGCCAGGCGGGCGGTACCCAAAAGCCGCGAAAACCACACCGGAGCGCCGGCCTTGACCAGGCTGCCAGGCAAGGGAGGCAGTGGCTTGAAACCACGCCTCCCAGGGGTTTTGCGGCAGCAGCGGTGTCGCCCGCCACCGAATGATTGCACTGTATGGATTTGTGAAGTCTGTAACACAGGGCTACGCAGATTCCTTGACGAATTGACGGGAACTGGTGCGGGGTGATCATTGGGGCTGATCAGATCGAGGCCGATGGCCCCTACTCCCATCCACCTGCGCCCCCGGGCGCCGCTGTCGCACCGGCAGGCAAGCGAGCCGAAGCAGGCCGACTGGCTGAGCCTCACCGAACTGGGCCGCCTGTTCGGCATTTCGGCCGTGTTCTGCGGCCGTCAGCTCGGCGCGGCGGGGCTGCGCCAGCCCAACGGGGCCCCCAGCCGCGAGGCCCTGCACCGGGGCCTGGCCCTGCTGCCCCATCCCCGCGGCCACCACCGTTCAGCCCTCTGGCAGCGCCAGGGCTGCGCCGCGGTGCTGCAGGGTCAGGGGATGAAGCCACTGCTGCCCAACCGCCTGGTGACCCTCTGGGCCGACCTGTTGGAAGCCCTGCTGCTCGGCTCCGAGGCGATCACCACCTCGGCCGAGGAGATGGCCAGCGAGGTGCCCACGGAGTTGGTGGGCTCGGTGAACCAGGAACTCCAACAGCGCGGCAGCGGCTTCAGGGTGACCCTGGCGGGTCTCAGCCGAGCCTCAAGGCCTCGGCCTGTTGGCGTGCCTTCTCCAGCAGATCCCGAAGCTGATCTTCGTCGGTGTGGCTGAGGTTGGTGCGCAGCAGGCGGGCGTGGGGGGCATGGGCCCTCAGCCGCTCGATCACCCGGTCGGGACTCGCCTCGCGCACCAGCAGGCACAGGGCGGCGGTGCCGCGGGGCAGGGTTTCTCCCAGCTCCCGCATGAAGCCGTCGTTGATGCCGATGTCGGAGAGGGAGCCTGAGGCGGCGCCGACACCGGCGCCGACAGCGGCCCCGAGAAGGGGATTGAGGAACAGCAGCCCCACCAGGGTGCCCCAGAAACCGCCCCCGAGGGCCCCGGCGGCGGTGAGGTTGAGGGCCTGGCGCAGGTGCACCTGTCCGTCGTCATCGTGATCGACCACCACGGCATCCTCCAGGGCGATCAGCTGCTCGCGCTGGATCGTCACCAGTTCGCGCCGCACGGCTTCGGCTTCCTCAATCTTGGGAAAACCCACCACCACCAGGCTGCTCATGAACGGATCGCAACGGTCCTCCAGGCTACTCAGACAGCCGGCGCCGGCTTGAGCGGGGCAGGGACCGCCCCGGCGCCGAAGCTCCGGGAGATCGCCGTTGACGGTCTGGGGCCGCCGCCGCCGGCTCCGGGCTGGCGGGGATGCGAGGACGCTGCCAGCGGGGCAGGGAGAAGCTGGCCTCATCGGGCCAGTCTTCACCCTCCGGGACCTGCCGCGCTGTTGGCTCACTGCTGAGCGGCGGCGAGGCGGACGCGCCGGGCCGGGGGGCGACGCGGCGGGAGATCGCCTCCAGCGGACGGCGGGGGGCCACACCTGAACCGGTGGTGTCAGCACCTGTCGCCGGCGCCGGTGCCGGGGAGCGAGCGGGGCCGGGTCGGGAGCGGCCCGATCCATCCTGGGACTCCTGCCAGGGTTCGCGCCAGGCGTCCTCCTCATCGAGGATCCAGTCGAGCTTGGTCTCCACCCACCGGCCCAGCTCGTTGAGGCGTGGCACCCCGCCGGCTCCACGGCCGGCGCCGCGAGCCGACGGACGCGAGCCAGGGCGAGCCCCCGACACCCCATCCACCAGGTGACGTCCTGCCGAGACCAACCGATCCAGCCCCTGCTCAAAGGCCTCACCACCGCCCCGGGACGGCTCGGCGGGCCTTCCGCGCCGCAGCGGTGGTTCAGGCTCAGACCAGGACTCGCGCATGGGGCAACATCAGTGCGCCCACGCTATCGGCCCTCAGCGGCGGCGCGCCGCCAGCCAGCGCTCGCGGCGCAGGCCCACCAGGGCGATGCCGAGGCCCGCGAATTGCAGGGTCCAGAGAAAGACGTCCACGCCGAGGCCACAGCGGGCTGACCTTAGACACTCTCCCCGGGGGCACCGGCCGCCTCGCGAAAGTCGAGCAGGCAACTGGCATGCCAGCGGCCGCCGTGGTGGCGCTCGCAGCAGGCGCGGCAGGCCAGGCCGCGCACGCGGCGCCGGTAGGGGGCCGTGAGGCCGCAGCGGGGGCAGCGGGCCAGCCAGCGGCTGGCGGCCGTGGCGCCGCCCGGCAGGGGGTAGCGGTGGCGCAGGCTCACCTGGAAACCCTCCTGGGCCGCGTTGATGGCGGTCATGCGGGCGCGGAAGTGGGGGCCATGCACCTCCCGCACCTGCAGCACCCGGTCCACCCAGGCGTGGATCATCTCGTGGCAGAGGGTGCTGAGCAGGGCCTCCCGGGGCAGGGGATCCAGCAACGGCCGCGACAGCACGATCTCGCAGAGATCGCGGCCGTCGGCGCGGCGCCCGCGGCGGTAGAGGCCGGCGGTGCGGCGCATGCGGCCATCGCTCCAGCGCAGCTCGAGCAGGGGCACGCCGCCGGGGGCGAGGCGGGCCTCGAAGTGCTCCCGGTTCAACCGGTGAAACAGCGGCAGCAGGGGCTCGAGCGGCACGCCGGGGGCCTGGTCAGTCAGACTCTGGGGCCATTCAACACAGATTCACCGGCCTATGGACTGGGCTCTGACCCGTGACATCGGCAGCAAGGCCCTCCTGGCCGGCGCCGGAGCCCTGCTCCTCTACTGGACGATCACGGCCGTGAAGCTGGTGCTCAGCGCCCGCGGCATCAACCCGCTGCTGAAGCAGTTCTTCGCCCAGGTGGCCAACGGCCAGGTGGACGGGGCCTACCTGCTCACCACCAAGAACTACCGCAGCCATGTGAACCGCAAGCAGTTCATCCAGTACCTGGCCGGCCTGAAGCTGAACCGCTACCGCAACCTCAAGTCGGGGCGGCCGAGGCTGCAGGAGGGCCAGCTGATCCTCACCGTGAAACTGCTCACCGAGGCCAAGGAGGAACTCCCCCTCGACTTCACCTTCGTGAAGGTGGAGGAGCAGTGGCGGATCGACCGGATCCGCACGGTGGGCGCCTGACACCGCTGCAGACTCCTTCTCCCAGGGCCTGATGACCAGCAGCAGGGCAGCCGGTGCCGAAGCCGGCCAGGGCCGGATCGCCGAGTTGCAGCGGCTGCTCAGCCAGGCCGCCCACGCCTACTACGTGCTCGATGCTCCGCTGATGGAGGATCCGGTCTACGACCGGCTCTACCGCGAGCTGGTGGAGCTGGAGACGGCCCACCCCGAGCTGATCACCCCGGATAGCCCCACCCAGCGGGTGGGGGGGAGCCCGGCGGAGGGCTTCACGAGCGTGGAGCACCGCATCGGCCTGCTCAGCCTCGACAACGCCTTCTCGCTGGCGGAGCTGAAGGCCTGGTACGGGCGGCTGCTCAAGCTGCTCGATCGCCAGCCGGAGAATGGCGAGGAGTCGCTGCCGGCCCTGGCGCTGGTGGGCGAGCTCAAGATCGATGGCAATGCCCTGGCGCTGAGCTACGAGCAGGGCGTGCTGGTGCGGGCTGCCAGCCGCGGCGACGGCGAGCGGGGCGAGGAGATCACGGCCAATGTGCGCACGATCGGCAGCGTGCCGCTGCGGCTGCAGCTGGAGCAGCCGCCGGCCTGGCTGGAGGTGCGCGGCGAAGCGCTGATCCCCGATGCCACCTTTGCGGCGATCAATGCCGAGCGGGAGACGCGCGGCGAGACCCCGTTCGCCAATCCCCGCAACGCCTGCGCCGGCACCCTGCGCCAGCTGGACCCGAAGGTGGTGGCGGCGCGACGGCTGGATTTCTTCGCCTACACCCTGCACCTGCCCCCCGACTGGCAGCCCCAGGCAGATGGGGCCGGCGGCACGGCGCCCCTCCGCCCCAGCAGCCAGTGGGAGGCCCTGGCCTGGCTGCGAACAGCGGGCTTCAAGGTGAACCCCAACGCGGCCCTGCTGCCGGATCTGGCGGCGGTGGCGGCCTTCTGCGCCCACTGGGAGGAGGCGCGGCAGCAGTTGCCCTATGCCACCGACGGCGTGGTGGTGAAGCTCAACGACCTGCGCCTGCAGGCCGAGGCCGGCTTCACCCAGAAGGCACCCCGCTGGGCGATCGCCCTCAAGTACGCCCCCGAAGAGGCCCCCAGCCGGCTGCTGCGCCTGGTCTGCCAGGTGGGACGCACGGGGGTGATCACGCCGGTGGCCGAGTTCGAGCCCGTGCCCCTGGCCGGTACCACGGTGAACCGCGCCACCCTGCACAACGCCGATCGCCTCGCTGAGCTGGATCTGCACGGCGGCGACACGATCGTGGTGCGCAAGGCCGGCGAGATCATCCCCGAGGTGGTGCGGGTGCTGAGCGAGCTGCGGCCGGCGGCGGCCCAGCGGCTGGAACTGCCCCACCACTGTCCGGCCTGCGGTTCGGAGCTGGTGCGGGAGCAGGGCGAGGCGGCCACCCGCTGCGTCAATTCCAGCTGTCCGGCGATCCTGCGGGGCGCCCTGCGCCACTGGGTGAGCAAGGGGGCCCTGGATGTGGACGGCGCCGGCAGCAAGCTGATCGAGCAGCTGGTGGACCGGGGCCTGGTGGCTTCGATCGCCGATCTCTACCGCCTGGATGGGGCCCTGCTGGCCAGCCTGGAGCGGATGGGGGAGAAATCGGCCACCAATCTGGTGGCCGCCCTGGCCGCCTCCAAGGCGCAGCCCTGGCACCGCCAGCTCTACGGCCTCGGCATCCATCACGTGGGCGAGGTGAACGCCAAGGCCCTGGCGCGGGCCTTCCCCTCGGCCAAGGAGCTGGCGGCGACCGCCGCCGCAGAGCCTGAGGCGATCACGGCGGTGTTCGGCATCGGCGCCGAGATCGCCCAGAGCCTGCAGCAGTGGTTCGCCACGCCGGCCAATCAGACGCTGTTGGAGGAGTTGCGGGAGCAGGGCCTGTCCCTGGCCACCAGCGAGGCGGAACGGGCCGCCAAGGCCGCCGCGGCGGCGGGCGGAAGCGAGGCAGGCCGGGAGCGCCCTGATTCCCCCCTGGCCGGCCAGACGTTCGTGCTCACCGGCACCCTGCCCAGCCTCAGCCGCCGTCAGGCCCAGGAGCTGATCGAGGCCGCCGGCGGCAAAGTGAGCAGCTCCGTGAGCAGGAAGACCAGCTATGTGGTGGCCGGCGAGGAGGCGGGCAGCAAGCTCAGTAAGGCCGAGGGCCTGGGGGTAACCGTGATCAGCGAGGCCGTGCTGCTGGAACTGCTGAAGCAAGGCGGCCTCGAGTGATCACACACTGGTGTGACACAAGATGAAGTCCGTGTGAGGCCAGATGAGAGGCTGCTCGATCAGGTTGGGCTGGTGTCAGCCTGATTCAAGAAGCGCCAAATGGATCCCATGCCGAAACGGATCACTCACTGAATGTTCATGAATGATGACTTTCTTCCCATCGCTGTATCCTTGGAGGGCTGTATAGCCCATCTGGGTGCTTGATGGCCTGCCGGGCCGCTTCAGCATCCTTTCAAGCATGGGGCGGGATCAACAGAAAACCAGCCAGCCGCCACACCTTCATTGCTGCGGTTCCAAGCGCGGCCATCCGATACGGCTGCAGGTCACAAAGTCGGCGCCAGCCGTCCATGCTCCTGTGCCAGGCCGGCGATCGGGCATCTCGCCTGGAACTGGCTGGACATCTGGGCGGAAGCTCATCTGGTTGTCCTTCGCTCTCAAGAGGAACTCGGCCCCCGGCTGCTCGGGCAGCCGCAAAACGTTCTCTGAGTGACGAGAGTGCCCGCCGTCGTGAGCCCGCCCTTGAGATCCAGTACGCAAAGCTCGTCTTGGAGCATCGCCAGCCTGGGTGACTCGCCAGTGACCTAACAGGCCTGGCTGTAGCCATCGGGGCTGTGCCCAAAGGCTGGGGCAGGAATTGATCATCCCTGAAGCACACCTCGCGCTGGTCGGATTTCAGCGCCTCCCATAGGCCTCACATCAACTATTCAGTTAACTCTAAGTCAGTGGACATACTTGCAAACCGTATAAGTGCTAACATCTATACAACAAGGGCAATCAACGTAAGAGATTACGAAGACTTTCAAGGGATTGGAATCACCGCTGCTGCTGGCGTGCAATAGTTAGGATCGGGATAGAGTCAATCCCATCTCTTCAAGCCCACAACAATAGTTCCGGGGCCTCAGCATTTTTTGCCACTGAATATGTTCTCCGTTTCAAGGCTTGCCACTGGACTGGCTCAACCGCTTTTTCTGACTTCGCCGCCAGGAGATGCCTCCCGTCTCTTTGTACTTGAGCAAAAGACGGGATCAATCAGAATCATTGATTCAGCGACTGGGGCGATCAATGAAACACCATTTCTGACCATTCCCTCGCAACTGCTCCTTACCCCAGAGTTTGAGCAAGGATTACTAGGTTTAGCATTTCACCCTGAGTACGCTACGAACGGCAGATTCTACGTAAACTACACTGCACCAGGCCCGACCCTTGGCGGCACGACAAATATTGTCGAATATCGCGTTAGCACAAGTAATCCAGATATTGCGGACTCCAACAGTGCACGTGCAATTCTTTCCTATGCCCAGCCAGAAAACAATCACAATGGCGGGTGGATGGCCTTCGGGCCCGATGGCAACCTCTATATATCTTCCGGGGATGGCGGTGGCAATGGGTTTCAAAGTGGCAATCTTGACCTGTCTGCTAACTCACAAGATCTGACGGACAACCTACTTGGCAAGATTCTCCGGATTGATGTCAATGGAGACGGATTTCCGCAAGATCCAAATCGTAACTACAGGATCCCAACAGACAATCCTTTCGTCGGCGTGACTGGGGATGATGAGATTTGGTCCTATGGATTGAGGAATCCTTGGAGACCAAGTTTTGACCGCACCACCGGTGAACTTTACATCGCTGATGTGGGCCAAGGAGCAAGGGAAGAAATCAACATCCAGCCCGCTGGTGTCGGCGGGCAAAACTACGGATGGCCGTTCCGAGAGGGAGATATTGACTACAGGCCCATAGGCGCACCTGATGATCTCACAGCCCCAACATTTGCCTACCCACACAGCGTGGGTCAGTCAGTCACTGGGGGCTACGTGTACCGTGGCTCAGTAGAAAGCCTCAGAGGCACTTACTTCTTTGCCGATTTTATTACTGGAAGAATATATTCTTTTAGATACATAGACGGCACTGTATCAGAGTACACCGATCGCACTGCCTCTTTTGCTCCGCCTGCGGGCGAAGGCAGCATCAACAACATCTCATCTTTCGGAGAGGATTCCGAAGGCAACCTGTATATCATTGATTATGATGGTGATCTATTCAGATTAAATGCGTCGGCTACCATACCATCGCCTTCTGGCACCACTTTCCTCTCAGACCTCACACCCACTGCAGCCATCAATGGCTGGGGGCCCTATGAGCGA
>NZ_JBSJOW010000008.1:108641-134515 GCF_056633055.1 Paraciimarium castrense LEGE 11436
CCAAGGGGCTCGGCGTTCATGCAGCCTCCTCGCTGACCTATTCCCTCGGCGGCTCGTACAGTCGCTTCCAATCCTTCATCGGAATCGACGACAGTCGAGGAAGCAACGGCTCCGTCATCTTTCGAGTTCTAGCCGACGGCTCTGAGATCTTCCAATCCGGGATCGTCACCGGGGACACTGATGCTGAGCTCGTCGATCTTGATGTCTCAGGAGTGCAGACGCTCCAATTGGTCGTTGGCACCAACGGCTCCGACGCCAACGACCACGCCAACTGGGCTGATGCCAAGCTCATCAGTACATTCGTTCCACCTACACCGCCGCCGAGTGCCAGCACCGTCTACCTCTCAGACCTCACACCCACTGCAGCCGTCAATGGCTGGGGACCCTATGAGCGAGACCTCAGCAATGGTGAAACTGGCGCCGAAGATGGAGGCACATTAACCCTCAACGGCACCACCTATGCCAAGGGGCTCGGCGTTCATGCAGCCTCCTCGCTCACCTATTCCCTCGGCGGCTCCTACAGTCGCTTCCAGTCCTTCATCGGAATCGACGACAGTCAAGGTAACAATGGCTCTGTCATCTTCCGAGTTCTGGCAGACGACTCTGAGATCTTCCAATCCGGGATCGTCACCGGGGACACTGAGGCTGAGCTCGTCGATCTCGATGTCTCAGGAGTGCAGACGCTGCAATTGATCGTTGACACCAATGGACCAGACTTTAACGATCATGCCAACTGGGCTGACGCCAAGCTGATCAACAGCCCAAACCAGTCTCCCGTTGGCAGATCTGGCTTCGAGCCTCAAGCCTTTGACATGATCACTGGGAATCAGCCATTGGGTGCTACGTCAGCCATTGGCAGCGCGAGATTCAGCCCGACAAGCGAATTATTAGATTCCAAGACTAGAGTGGCATTTCCTCCCCAGAATAGGGACTCGGGGATGCGTGACGAACTTATTGGCCTGCACGATGAACAGAATGGCATGGGCGATGGCAACACTATTCCCTCAACCGTGCCCAGAGAGGAGCAGAGTGCCATGAATCCAGGGCCTAAGACTGAAGCCAATACAATCATCTCAAGCAGCCCAAGCCCACTCGCAGCCGATATTAGCAAATACAGCGGGATTCAAGGTGACACTGTACACACAGGACTGGAGTTTATTGATCGTATTGACATCCCATTAGCATAAACCACCAAGAACCACTTTATCGTCTATGCCCATAAAGATACCCAAGGCGCCCTATGGCGCTCAGAAGAACAGTGACCCTACGCATTCCTGAACTCAAGAATCACCACATCAAGCCTCCATGCCGTTGCTCGACGCAGGCCTCGCCCAACGTTCATTGATTGGTCCTTTCTTCCCTTCATTCTTTGCTGGGTAGATTGAATGCACCCATCTGGACATGCCATTGCCCTGATCATGGTGCCTTAGACATCAGACGTGGCACCAGAAATCAGTTCAAACGTGAGTCCAGCATGGTCACCTCCCAGTGGATTGAACACACGTCATGAGCCAGAGCTCTTGGAAGTCTGACTGTTGTTTGAGACCCCTGAACGGGTGCTGACCCTTGGCCCGAGTGGGAGCCAGGTCGCTTTGGCCTGGTTCTGCAGCCTTCAGCCTGGGGTATCGGGCATGTCTCGCCGTTGAGCTGGGCGCTTGGCAACGCGGAACTTTTTTTGCCTTGCCAACCATCTCTGAAGCTTTCGCCTTGCTCTGAGATGCCAGAACGGCTTCAGAGGTGCCTGGTTGCCACCGGCTGTGGTCGGACGGATCCGCCATGCTGTGCCCGCAGTTGCGCAGCTGCGGAATTCAGATGGCCATGAATCAGGTCGATCCTGGCGGGCAGATCGCCAGACAGACATGCTCCCAGGCGCTGAAATAGTGCCACAATATGTAGCTTTGGAGCATCTGATCGTCACCTTCAATGACCATGGCCCGAAACGACCACAAAGCAGTGATGACGATCACGGGGATGACCAGCAACGCAAGCAGCCCGCTAGCGGAACTTCTGCTGAGACAGCCCAGAGAGCTGGGGCGGATCTAGTTCTTGATCTTGAGGCTGTCGAGATAGGCCTGGGGATTCTCGGGGTCATAGACGATTCCATCGAAGAAGGTCTCCTTACCTCGGCTGGAACTGGTGGGGATCTGGTTGGCGGGCAGACCCAGCTCCCTGGCCGCTTGAATCCAGAGGTCCTCCCGGGTCACCTTGTTGTTGATCGCCTGGGCCTGGGCCACCGAATCCACGGTGCCGGGATAGAACTTCCAGCGCATGGATTCCAGCAGGAACCACAGCGTGAGGCTCTTGTAGGGATAGGAGATCACGCCGCGATCGCTGGCCCAGTAGAGGGGGCCCATAGCGGGATCGCTTTCAGGTTTGCGCTCTGCACCCAGCAGGTACTGACCCTTGATCGACTCCTCCAGCACCTCGACTGGGGTGTTGAACCACTGGCGAGAGCTGAGCATCCTGGCTACCTCCGCGCGGTTCTCAGCCTTGTCCATCCATCGCTGCGCCTCGATCACACCCTTGATCAGGGCGATGGTGGCCTTGGGATGCCTGTCAACCCAATCGGCACGCACAGCCAGGTACTCCTCGGGGTGGACCTTCCAGAGCTGGGCGGTGATGGCCGGGAGATAGCCGGTGCCCTCCTTGACGATCCGTGAGGGCCAGGGGTCGCCGGTGGCGAAGGCCTCCATGGTGCCATTGCGCAGCCCCTGCAGGGTTTCGGTGGAGGGCACTGTGAGCAGCTCCACCTCCTGGTCGGGGTGAACCCCTCCGGCCGCCAGCCAGTAGCGGATCCAGATGTCCTGGTTGGACTTGGGGAAGGTGTAGGCAGCACGGAACTTGCGCCCTTCCCGCTTGATGAAGTCCGAAAAGAAGTTCGCTGAGCTCTTGAGGTCAACAGAGAGATTGGCGAGTTTGATGTTGTTGGAGGCGGCGATGCCATTGCCCTGGCTCATCAGCATCGCCAGGATGTACATCGGCACTTTCTGGCCATCAGTGATCGCCCCTTCGCCGATCATCTGGGGCATCGGCATTTGCCACTGCCCTCCATCGATGCCACCCGCCTCAGAGCCGAGCACCACGTTGTCGCGGGCGGCGGGCCAGCTGGGCTGCTTGCTGAGCCTGACATCGAGGCCGTGCTTGGCGAAGTAACCCTTTTCGACGCCCACCACCAAGGGGGCCGCCTCAAGGATAGGAATGAAGCCGAGGCTGATGCTGTTGGTTTCGAGCCCCTTGTCAGCGATGGCCGTCGGCGTGGTGGAGTCAGCCCCGCCCCGATCAGGGGGAGAGCCGAGGCAACCGGCCAGCAGCATCGAGCCCACCAGGGCTGCACTGGCGAGGGAGAAGAGCTGACGACGCTTGACCATGGCAGCAAGGCAGGGGAAAGCCCAGGTCGGTATTGTGTCGGCTGGAAATGGAAGCTGATGAACAAGAGATATAAATCAACGTGCCGCGCGATAGGCTCGATCTGCAGCGATCAAAGCCATGGCCTTCGCAGTGGCAGCATTTGGTTAGGATTGCAGATGGCGAAGGGCCTTGCTGACAGCCGAAAGGCCCGGGATCTCGCTATACGTGAGCACGACGGATGCTGACCGTAGGCCAGGGGAATCAATCCGATCAGTTCATCGAGTTCAGGCACAGCGACAGCATCCTGATTGACGATAGTGTTCTGATCGACAGCCACAGGAGTCCGAAGCGATCTTGGGCGGAGCACCGCCGGATTTCCACCCCGAGGGGGTTGGCCCCTCAGTGGATCGCCCTATCCCCCTGGCACGGGGCTTCGGTGACCCACCACAGCCATAGGACGCCAAAGATCACTGACGACAGCTGAGCGGATCACCGCGCAGGGGAAGCGTCAGGCCAGAGGTGGGCTCTGCTCGATCAGGTTGAGCTGACCGCCCTGCACCAGGTTGGCGTTGCCGCCGATGCTGCCATTGCGCAGGCTGTGGGCCTGCACATCCGCCAGGAAGGTGCTGCCTGCGGCCTGGTTGTAGATGGGCGAGACATCGATGATCCCTGAGGATTCCCAGTTGCCCGGGTCAGCGGCGCTGGGATCGCTCTGGCCGTAGGCCGTGGGCACGGCTGTGCGGTCGATCTGGGCCCAGCGTTCGCTGACGGCCTGGCCTGTGATCGGATCACTGGCGTTGGGGTTCACCTTCCAGATCGAAGCCTCCTCCTGGCCAAAGAAGGCAGCCGGCACGGAGCGGTCTTCCTGGACGTAGATCGAGCCGTCGGCAGACCAGGTGAGGTTGTCTGGGTTACGGATGATTGTGGCGCCGAAGGCGGCTTCCTGGCCGGGATCGATCGCGCCATCGTTGTTGCCATTGGCTGCATCCCAGCTGGCCACTTCACGATCGCCGTCGTAGATCACAGCGAGATCGGTGCCATTGCCAGGCTCAATCTCACCTTGAGGGTTGAAGGCGGCGCCGAGATTGAGGCTGATCAGATTGCCGAAGGTGTCCGCCCCAGCGAAAGCCGCGTTCCCCGTGGTGGCAAACACCACCTCCTGCCCATTCAAGGGGTTGATGCTGGCATCTTCCAGGCGGCTGAGCTGCAGGGCTCCCAGGCTGTTGGCCGTGGCTCGCAGGGTCGCCTCGTCCAGGGCCGCCACCTCGGTGCCGCTGCCCACACGTTGCCAGGTGCCAGCGGCTGCGGTGCCCAGGGGCAGGGCGTTGAGGTCGGCGGAATCGGGCACCAGGGTTTCATCGCCATTGGTGGGATCGCCGTCATCCCCGGCGCTGGTGCCGATGCTGCCCCCGGTGGGTACCCAGGTGTACAGCGAGCCCTGGCTCGCCGCCAGGCCATTGCGCTCCAGGAAGCCGGCGCCTGGATCACGCACCTTGGTGCCCACCCAGAGATAAAGGGGTGCCGTGTTGTCGTCCATCAGCAGCACCCCCACGGTGTTGGCACTGCCGGTGTCCACCTGAATCGCCGTCTCCCAGCCCGCCCGGCCCAGCCCCGGGGCGGCGTAAAGGGTTTCGCCGGCGGTGTCGAGCCCATAGATCAGGCCCTCATCGGCCTCCTCGCCGGTGAGGTAGATCGCATCCACAAAGCCCCGACCCGTGCCGAAGCGATTAGCCATCTCGAAACTGCCGGAGCAGAAGCGGTTGAAACCACCGTTCACCTGGGCCGCATCGGTCACCAGATTGCCGTCGGCATCCACGATCGAGGTGTAGGCAATCCCACCGGAGATCAGCGCCGACTGATAGCCGTTGCTGGCATCGTCGTCGCTGTCCTTGTCCACGATCAGCTTGCTGATCCGAGCTCCCCGCAGGGTCACGCCGCCCACCAGATAGGGCACACCGACGCTGCTGCCCAGCTCACTGTTAGCCAGCACGGTGTAGGTGCCATCGCCATTGTCGTAGGCGCCCAGACCATCGAGGATCCCAGGCGGCGTGTAGACGCTGGCACCGGGCTCCAGGCCATTGGTGAACTCTCCGTTGGTTAGCAGATTGCTCACCTGGAGCTGGGGCCCTCCCGCCACGTCCCTGAGCATGGTGGGCTGGAAGAAGCCCGCACTGCCGGGGCCGGGGGTATCCAGCAGGGCACCCAGATCAAGCAGGTCGAGGGTGTTGCTCACCTCGTTGGACACCACCAGCTGGCTGCGGCCGGTGGGGCTGTCCTGGGCGGGGATCACCAGCAGGCCCTCGGGGGAGAGGCTGCCCTCAATCACCCGGTGGCTCACATAGCGGCCATCGGCGGGGTTGCTGATGTCAAAGATGGCCACGGTGGTGCGCAGGCCCCGCTCCATGCCCACGACGGCGTAGGTGCGGCCCTCCACCTGCACGGTGGTCACCGTTTCCGGCTCCACTCCCTTGGCGTCACTGCGGCCGTCGTCGTAGGTGCCGGCCGCCACGGCGATGGTCTGCAGGCTGGTGCCGCTGTCCCACACCAGGGCACCGCTCTCGGCATCAAAGATGCTCACCGAGCGGCTGCCCAGGGAGGTGTTGGTCTGGCCGCCACTGGCATCCAGGATCGTTTCGAGTCGGCCATTGGGGGCCGCCGGATTGCGGTCGGTGTCTTCGTAGTCGCCGTACTCCCTGGCATCCCCTTCATTGGCGGTGATGTAATACCGGCGGCCCTGCGCCGTGAAAGCGCTGACGCCATCGGGCATACGCAGGCCCAGAAACTCCTGGCCCAGTTGCGGCAGAAAGGCCTCACTTCTGCCGGGGCCATCCCGGTCGGAGAGGTCCACCGCCTGCAGGCTGTAGTCCACGCTGCCAAGGGCCTGGATCGCCTCGATGCGCCGGCCCTTGAGATCCACCACGGCCACGCCGTTGTTCTCCTGCAGCGTGACGTAGGCGCGATCTCCCAGGATCGACACAAATTCCGGTTCGATGTCCTGGGCCGCCGTGGTGCCGGCAGGCCCGGAGATGCGCAGCTCAGCGGGCAGAACCTGCCCAGTAAAGCCCAGATCCGTGTAGGTGAACTGGGGGTTGAGACCGGGGTTGGAGATGTCGATGATGCCGATCGATCCCTCGGGATCGATGCCGTAATCGCCGCTGGGCTGGGCTTCGTTAGCGATCACCAGCTGCAGGCCATCGCCACTGAAGGCCATGCCATCAGGCAGATAGCCCACCTCCACGTCCTGCAATGGGCTGAGCTGCCCACTCCTGTTGATGCGGAAGAACCGCACCACTCCCCGGGCCGGGTTGTCCTCATAGTCCAGGGGCGTGAGCGCCACGGCCACGAGGTCACCATGGGCCGCAACTGAAGTGCTGGCAAAGCCGCCTCCATAGCTCAACCGCTCCAGCAGCTGAGGCGAGGCCGGATCGGTGGCATCGGTGACCTGGAGGGTCTCTCCGCCACCCGAGGAGAGTAAAAAGAGTTTGTCAGCAATCCTCACGTAGGCCGAGATTTCAGTCTGGAACTGTTCCCCGGAGGTACCTGGCGCCGAGAGGTTGAGGCTGCCTAGCAGGGGATCTGCCGGCACCAGATCCCTGTTGACAGAAACCTGACTGAGCAGCTGATCCAGCCGGTTGCGAAGTTGCTCAGCGTCGTATTGAGCCTGTTGCCGCTGCTGCTCACGCTCCTCCTGGCTCTGTTGCTCGCTGAGCAGGAGCTGCTCCTGCAGCTGCTCAAGCTCATTCTGCTGCTGGCTGATCAGCTGGCTCTGCTGTTGATTGACAGCCAGCTGGGCCTGCAACTGAGCCAGCTGGTTCTGCTGGAGTTCGTTGAGGCCACCTGCGAGGGGCTCACGGCTGGCACGATCGAGGCGGCGGTTTGCCCTCTGGAATCGTGATTGCAGTGCCTCAAGCCGGGCAGTGAGTCGGCGTTGGCGACGCCTGGCGGAGCCTGATTGGCGCAGATCAGCCAGACTGGAATCAATCGATCTGATTCTGCGATCAATCCTGAACAGCCTTCTCAGCAGCCGATCAGTGGAAGCAACCATCAGTGGAGACCCATACCCAGCAAACTTCTCAGAGCGCCAGGCCCCTGATCACTAACGACTGATTAAGGGTCGGTAATCCTCTGGGGTTAGATCAAATCATGATTGAATTCATGTGACATTTCCGAACTATTTTCCCTTCAGTCTGGCCTGACTGCGGGTCAGAACCACTTGCGTTGCACTGGCAGCTCTGGCCTAGGCCTGCCTGGAGCTGTCGATCTGGTTCCTAACCTGCTGGCACTGCCGAGAAGCCATGACAGCGCGGACCGGGCCGGATCTGGGTCCGCAGCCCAGAGCCCGCTTCCGCCCAGGGCTGAGGCCCCTGCTGTGCCCACTGTTCAGCCTGCTGGTGGGCCTGCTGCTGGTAGCCGGCCTGGGGCTCCCGGCCCTGGCGGAACTGGGGGCAGGAGCCAGCCCCACCGCCAGCTCTGCCCCGATCCTGCTGGATGGCCGCCGGCTGTTTGAGCTCTGGCCATCACGCACGCTCAGCGCCGAGCAGCGCAGCGCCACCGTGAACGAGCGGCTTGAGGAGGCCATCGCCGCAGGCGGGCCGGTCAAGCTGCAGGTGCGCCAGACCAACAACCTGCCGGTGCTGAGTCTCAATGGCCGCACCCTGGTGACGGTGACCGAGCGCGACGTGGCCGAGGGCCTCGAGGCCCGGGACCAGGCTGAGCTCTGGCAACGCCAGCTCGAGCAGGCCATCGCCACCGCCCGGCGGGAGCGCAGCCACGAACACCTGCTGCGGATGCTGCCGGTGGCCCTGGCCATCCTGCTGGGGGCCCTGGCTCTGCACCTGCTGCTGCGGCGCCTGTGGCAGCAGCGCTTCCCCCGGGCCCTGGCGCCGCTGGCCATGGATGGTGAGCGCCGTGACCGTTCCAGCCGCTTCCTGCTGCGGGCGGCCCTGCTGCTGCTTCAGGCCGGCGTGTGGATCGGCGCCACGGCGGCCGCGATGGACCTGTTCCCCGCCAGCCGCCGGATCAGCTCCGGCCTGGTGGCGGCGGCACGGGGCTGGCTGGGGTCTCCGTTCCTGCCGCTGGGGGCGCGCAGCTACTCGCTCCAGGACGTGGCGGTGCTGCTGCTGCTGTTCGTGGCGCTGGCCCAGGCGGTGGGGGTGCTGCAGAGCCTGCTGCGCAAACGGGTGCTGCGCTACACGGGCATGAGCGCCGGCGGCCAGGAGGCCGTGGCCTTCGTGGCCCGCTATGGCCTGCTGCTGGTGGGCACCTTGGTGCTGCTGCAGCTCTGGGGGCTGGATCTCACCTCCCTCACCCTGTTCGCCAGCGTGCTGGGGGTGGGCGTGGGCCTCGGCCTGCAGGGGATCACCAAGAACTTCCTCAGCGGCCTGATCATCATTTTCGAGCGGCCGATCCAGGTGGGCGACTTCGTGGAAATCGGCGACCTGCAGGGCAGCGTGGCCAGCCTCGGCCTGCGCAGCACCAAGGTGACCACCCTGGACGGGGTGACGATCATCGTGCCCAATTCGGAATTTCTCGAATCGCGGGTGGTGAACTGGAGCCACGGCAGCCCGGTGTCGCGGCTGCAGGTGCCGGTGGGGGTGGCCTATGGGTCCAACACCGAGGCGGTGCGCGACGCTCTGATCGCCGCCTGTCAGGACAACCCGGCGGTGCTGATGACGCCGCCACCCCAGGTGTTCTTCAGCAGCTTCGGGGACAGCTCGCTCAACTTCACCCTGCTGGTATGGACCCGGGAGCCCCGGCGCCAGTACGAGATCGTCAGCGATCTGAACTTCCGCATCGAGGCGATCCTGCGGGAGCAGGGGATCACGGTGCCGTTCCCGCAGCGGGACCTGCACCTGGGCGGGGAGGGGCTGCGACTGCAGCTGCCGCCGGCCCTGGAGGCGGCGCTGCAGGGCCTGGCGGACAACTGCCGGCCCCCGGATCCCTGAGAAGCGGGGCCCTGGGGAAGGGAGGCAAGAGGATGGCGCCATGGAGAGGAGCGCGCTGCTCAGCCCCTGTGGCCGTTACCGCTACACCCTCTGGCGCCGCTGGGAGGCCAGCGGCGGCGTGCTGATGGTGATCGGCCTCAACCCCAGCAGCGCCGATGCCGTGCGCGACGATCCCACCCTGCGGCGTTGCCTGAGCTTCGCCCGCGACTGGGGCTTCGGGGCTCTCTGCCTCACCAACCTGTTCGCCCTGCGGGCCACCCAACCGGCCGCCATCAAGGCTGCGGCCGATCCCGTGGGACCGGACAACGACCGGCAGCTGCGGGCGATGGCCCAGGCGGCAGACCTGAAGCTGGCCGCCTGGGGCGTAGGCGGCCAGTACAAGGGGCGTGCTGCCGCAGTGGCGGCGATGCTGACAGGCCTGCACTGCCTGCGCCTCAGCCGGGATGGCCATCCCATGCACCCGCTGTATCTGCCCAGGGGACTGGAGCCGCAGCCATGGTCGCCAGCCGGTATGCCCCCAGAAGCATGAAGGAATCAATCGATACGAGGCCGCTTGACGCTTCCTCCAACCGACACATCTAAAATAGGTTTGCCAAGAAAAAGTTACCTCCAAGACTTACCAGATGCTTTCGCAGGTTCGCCAGCGATCTTGAGAGCGGCAACTTCAGCATGGCCAAGTCAAGACGTCAGGAGAACTGCCATGATCAGCATCGACAGCAGTCAGGCCCATGTCCTGAGTGTGCGCCTTGAGGGGCTGGTTGAGAAAGCCGATATTCAGACCATGGAGAAAGCCTTTGAAGCGGCCTTCGCCAGCCAGGATCGCGTCAATCTGATCGTGGACATGGCGCAGTGGTCGGACATGACAGCCGATGCCATGGCCGCGGATGCCCGCTTCGAGTTCAGCCAGCTCGACAAGATGGCGCGGGTACCGCGCATGGCCATCATCTCGACCAAGCAGTTCATGCAGGCCTTGATGTCTCTGGTGCACGCCTTGATGCCGGTGGTGGACATCAGGATGTTCGCCCCCGAAGCGATGGATGCCGCCGTGGCCTTCGCGGCGGAACTGCCGCCGATCGCGCCCGCGCCGAAACCAGCCCTGACGCTGATCGAGACGGGCAGCCCCAGCCTCATCGCCTACGAATTGGATGGCACCATCAGCGAAGACGACATCGACACCGTGATGCCGGTGTTGAACAAGATGTTCGCCCAACAGGAGCAGATCGATCTGCTGGCGCGCATCAAGAGGTTCCACGGCATGGTGCCCACCTTGCTCACCAACGCCTCCCTGCTCTCCGCCAAGTTCACGGCCATCGGCCACGTGCGCCGCTACGCCATCGTCGGGGGACCCGGCTGGATGGGCACGTTGACGCAGATGATGGGCTCCATGCTGCCGATCAGCCTGCGCCACTTCAGCGCCGAGCAGGAAGCAGACGCCTGGGCCTGGCTGAAGTCTTGATCAGCTTGGCTGCTCAGGCCTCTGCGCAGAGATGGCCGTGCAGATAGGCCGCCAGCTGCTGGATGAACTCCTCGGTCTTTCTTGGCCTGTAGGCCCGATCGACGTGCACGGCCTGCACCGGGAAGCTCTGCAGGGGGTGGGCGGGCAGCAGGCGGCGAACCTCGCCCTGCCCCAGGGCTTCGCGGAACACCCAGGCGGGCCCGAGGTGAACGCCCACGCCATCCCGCACCAACTGACGGATGGCGTTGACGCTGTTCACGGTGATGTTGCTGCGCATCCGGGTGTGGGAAAACCTGCGGCCATCGGCAAACACAACGTCGCTTCTGGCCTGAACGGGGGAATAGAGGATGAAGTTGTGGTCGCTGAGGTCGTCGGGATCCTCAGGGGCGCCATGGCGTTTCAGGTAGCTGTCGCTGGCCACAAGCACGCGGGGAACCTCGCCGATCGGCCTGGCAATCAGACTTGAGGTCGGCATCGATCCAATGCGCACGGCCACATCGATGTTGTCTTCCACCAGATTGGCGAAGTGGCTGCTGAACAGCAGCTCCACAGAGAGCTCCGGCGCCCGTTGCAGCATCTCCTGGACGACGGGAACCACGAATTCAGCACCGAAATCCACCGGCGCGCTCACCCTGAGCGTGCCCCTGAGCAGCTCAACACCGCTGGTGAGTTCCTCCTCCAGGGCAATCTCTTCATCCAGCAGTTGGCGCAGGCCTTCGTAGTAGCGCTGCCCGAGGTTGGTGGGCCGGGTGTGGCGCGTGGAGCGGTGCAGCAGTTTCACCTTGAGGCGTTTCTCGAGGGCCACCATCTTGCGGCTGAGCGAGGAGGGCTCCAGATGCAGCTGTTCGGCCGCCTGCTTGAAGCTGCCCGCCTCGACGATCTGAAGAAAGAGCTGCTGCAGGCTGTGCATGCTTCTTGCACTCAGCGCAATTTGTAAATGACATTCTCCCCACTACCCCCATTCCTGTCAACTAACTAGGTTGGCGTCGTCTGCGGAATCGCCATGTCCAGTTGTGATCTCAAGAACGCCGTCGTGCTGATCGCCGGTGGCGCCAAGAACTTAGGAGGCTTACTCAGCCGCGACTTCGCCAGCCGTGGGGCCAACATTGTGGTGCATTACCACAGCCAGGCCGCTCAACAGCAGGCCGAAGCCACCGTGCAGGCCATTCAGGATCTGGGCCGTGAGGCCTTCGCCATCCAGGCCGATCTCACAGCAGCAGCGACGGTTCAGCGGGTGTTCGAGCAGGCCAGGGATCGCTTTGGCGGTGTGGATGTGGCGGTGAACACCGCGGGCATGGTGCTGCGCAAACCGATCGTGGACACCACCGAGGCGGACTACGACACGATGTTCGACATCAACGCCAAGGCCGCTTACTTCTTCATCAAGGAAGCAGGACGCCAGCTCAACGACAACGGCAAGATCATCACGATCGTGACCTCGCTGCTGGCGGCCTTCACCGACGGGTACTCCACCTACGCCGGCAGTAAATCGCCGGTGGAGCACTTCACCCGAGCCGCAGCCAAGGAATTTGCCGCCCGCGGCATCTCGGTCACGGCGGTGGGCCCCGGCCCCATGGACACACCCTTCTTCTATGGTCAGGAAACACCCGAGCGGGTGGGATTCCACAAGTCCCAGGCGATGGGAAATCAACTCACCCAGATTGAAGACATTGCCCCGATCGTGCGCTTCCTGGCCACCGAGGGCTGGTGGATCACCGGCCAGACCATCTTCGCCAACGGCGGCTACACCACCCGTTGAGGATTCATCCCATGCGTCAGCAGTTCTGCAGCGTCTGGCCGGCAACCCTGGCCGGCATGCTCGTCTTCGCCGCCATCCCCCAATGTGGCCGCGCCCAACCACCTGCGGCCGGATCAGGTGAGGCCACAGCCGCTCAGCCGGTTGCGTCCCCCTCCGCTCAGCCTGATCCGGCGCCCGCGGCTCCAGTGGCCCAGGCGCTCCCGTCGGATCCAGGGGCGGTGGTGCGTCAGTTGCTGGAAGCGATGGCCAGCAACGATCCCGCACGGATCCGTGCCCTGTTCGCCGCCAACGCCTCCCAGGCCTACGGCAGCGGCCCTGCCAAATCAGGCGAGGCCTTTTTCCGCTGGCTCGACAGTGACATCATCGAGCGGGGCGGACGGGTGAACGACCCGCAGGTGGTGGTGACGGGTAACGACGTGGTGGTGACCGGCCAGTACAACAGCAGGGGTTATACGAGCCGGGCGGACTTCCTGTTCCGCGTCGAAGACGGGCGCATCGTCAGCTGGCGCATGCGCTACTGATCCAGCCCGCTTCAGCCCAAGCCCTCCAGCCGTCCCCGCGCCAGCGCGGCCTGGGCTTCGGCCTCGGCCAGGTTGGCGCGGCACTCGGCCACCACCTCGGGGGGGGCCTTGCCGGCGAAGTTGGGGTTGGCGAGGCGACCGGCCAGGCCCTTGATCTCCTTCTCGGCCTTGGCAATGTCCTTTTCCAGGCGGCCGCGCAGGGCGGCCAGGTCCACCAGGCCCTCGATCGGCAGCAGCACCTGGAGCTCCCCGCTCACGGCCGCCAGGCAGCGCTGGGGCCCCGCCGCCTGGGCTTCGGCTGCATCGCCTGCCGCGGCGCCCGGATCGCGCACCTCCACCGAGGCGGCGCGGGTGAGGGCGGTGATGTCGCCGGTGGCCTGGCGCAGCACCGCCGCCAGCTCCGGCCGGCCGGTGAGGAACACCACCGGCGCACTCTGGGACGGCTTGAGCCCCGCCACGGCGCGCAGGTTGCGCACCACCCGGATCGCCTCGATCAACTCGGCGAACTGGGCTTCGAGGCCGTCATCGAGGGCGGCTTCGTTCACGGCGGGCCAGCTCTGCAGGGCCAGGAAGCGGCCTTCCGCCTCGCCGGAGACACCGTGCCAGAGCTCTTCGCTCAGGTGCGGCATCAGCGGGTGCAGCAGCACCAGCAGTTCGGCGAGCACCTTGGCGAGCACCTGGCGGGCGACCCGCTGGTCGGCCAGCGCTTCGGCGCTGATGGCCTCCCCCTCATTGGCGGGGCGGGGATTGAGGCGGCGTTTGAGCAGCTCGATCGTCCAGTCGCACACCTCGTTCCAGGCGAACTCGTAGAGCCCCTTGGCCGCTTCGCCCAGGCCGTAGCTGCCGTAGCGCTCGGCGGTTTCGCGGTTCACCCTGGCCAGGCGCGAGAGGATCCAGCGGTCGGCGAGGGTTAACGCGGCCGGGTCGGGCTCGCCGAGGCTGGCCGGGGTTTCACCGCCCAGGTTGAGCAGGGCGAAGCGGGTGGCGTTCCAGAGCTTGTTGGCGAAGTTGCGCGCCCCCTCCACCGTGGCCGAACTGCCGCTGGCGCGGTCGTAGTCGAGGCGGATGTCCTGGCCGGCGCCGGCCACCTCGCGCACCAGGGCGAAGCGCAGGGCATCGGCGCCGTAGCGCTCGATCAGCGGCAGCGGGTCGATGCCGTTGCCCGCTGATTTGCTCATCTTGCGGTTGGTCTCATCCCGCACCAGGCCGTGGATCATCACGTCGGCGAAGGGCATGCGGCCGGTGAAGGCGCCGGCCAGCATCGTCATCCGCGCCACCCAGAAAAAGATGATGTCGAAGCCGGTCACCAGCACGCTGGTGGGATACCAGGTGGCCAGATCGGCGGCGCTCTCATCGGGCCAGCCCAGGGTGGAGAAGGGCCAGAGGCCGCTGGAGAACCAGGTGTCGAGCACGTCGGGGTCCTGCTCCAACTGCAGCGCCCGCCCGGCGGCCCGCGACGCCGCACCGAACTGGTCCTCGGCTTGGCGGCGCGCTTCGGCGTCATCGCGAGCCACCACATAGGGCGTGGCCTCGGTGATCACCCCGCCGGTTTCACTCACCACGAACCAGGCGGGGATGCGGTGGCCCCACCAGAGCTGGCGGCTGATGCACCAGTCGCGGATGTCGGTGAGCCAGTCGCGGTACACCTTCTCCCAGCGCTGGGGCACGAAGCGGGGCGCTCCTTGATCGAGGGCCTCGCGGCAGCGGGCGGCCAGGGGCTCGGCTCGTGCGAACCACTGGGTGGAGAGCAGCGGCTCCACCGGCACCTTGCCGCGATCGGAAAAGGGCACGCTGTGGCGGTGGGGCTCCACCTTCACCAGGAAGCCCTCGGCCTCCATCGCGGCCACCACCGCTTGGCGCGCCTCGAAGCGATCCAGCCCGGCGAAGCGGCCCGCGGCGGCGTTCATGCTGCCGTCCTTGGCCATCACCGTGATCAGCGGCAGGCCGTGGCGGGCGCCGATGGCGAAGTCGTTGGGGTCGTGGGCGGGGGTCACCTTGACGCAGCCGGTGCCGAAGGCCGGATCGACGTGCGCATCGGCCACGATCGGAATCTGGCGGCCCACCAGGGGCAGGGTGAGCGTGTGTCCCACCAGGGCGGCGTAGCGAGGGTCGTCGGGGTGCACGGCAACGCCTGTGTCGCCCAGCAGCGTTTCCGGGCGGGTGGTGGCCACTACAAGATGGTCGAGGCCGCCAGCCGCTGAGTCCTCTCCAGCGCCCTCTCCGCCACTGAGGGGGTAGCGGAAGTGCCAGAGGTGGCCGTCGAGCTCTTTCATCTCCACCTCCAGATCGCTCACCGCCGATCCCGAGGCCGGGCACCAGTTCACCAGGTATTCGCCCCGGTAGATCAGGCCCTGCTCGTGCAGGCGCACGAAGGCCTCCACCACCGCCTTGTTCAGGCCCGGATCGAGGGTGAAGCGCTCCCGCTGCCAGTCCACCGAGTAGCCCAGGCGCCGCAGCTGGCCCACGATCGTGCCGCCGCTCTCGGCCTTCCAGGCCCAGGCCCGCTCCAGGAAGGCGTCGCGGCCGAGATCGTCCTTGCTGCCGCCTTCGGCCTTGATCTGCTTCTCCAGGATCGACTGCACCGCGATCGAGGCGTGGTCGGTGCCGGGCAGGCACAGCACGTTTCTGCCCTGCAGGCGCTGGAAGCGCACGATCGTGTCGATCAGGGCCGTCTCGAAGCCGTGGCCCATGTGCAGGCTGCCGGTCACGTTCGGCGGCGGGATCACCACCGAAAACGGCTCCCCCGGGGCCTCCGGATCGGGATGGAAGGCGCCGGCGGCTTCCCAGGCGGCCTGCCAGCGGGCTTCGGTGCTGGCCGGGTCGTAGGTCTTGGGCAGGGCGCCGTCAGGAGCTGGGGTGGCCTCAGCCATGGAAACGGTGCACTGGCGATGGCCCCATGGTCTCAAAGCGGTTCGCCGACCGCCTGGCCGCGGTTCTGGGGAAGCGTGACCGGCACCTCAAGCAGGAATGCGCAGAACCTGGGAGGCGAGCAGCGGGCCAGGCTGGGGACCAGGGAGTGCCGATAGCATTGCCGCATGGCAAGCGCCGTTGCCCAGCCCTTTCAGCCGCCGGCGATCCCGTGGCGGCAGAGGCGGACGCTGCAGCCGCTGGTGGATCTGGGGCCGGGCTTGGATCCGCACCGCTGCGGCCTGGCCCTGGCGCGGCTTTGCGCGGAACCGGATGTGCAGGCCGTGCTGGCCTTCGGGTCGCGGGCACGGGGCCACGCCCATGCCGATTCCGACCTGGATCTGGCCGTGATCGTTCGCCAGCCCCAGCTCACACCGACCGAGAAGGCCTCCTGCTGGCACCGGTTCCGGGAGCGGATCGGCCTGCTGGGGGTGGGGGTGGACCTGGTGGTGGCCGGCAGCACCGACGCTGAGCGACTGAGCGGCTCCCGCTGGCATGTGTTCGGGGATATTGCCCGGGAGGGGAGGGTGCTGCATGTCGCCGGCTGAAGACGCGCGGCTGCTGCTGGCGATCGTGCGCCGGCATCTGCGCAGCCTGCGCTTCGGCCTGGATCCCGCCTACCCGGAAGAGGACTGGGGCTTCACGGCGCAGCAGGCCCTTGAGAAGCTCCTGAAGGCCTGGATCGTGCTGGCCGATCGCCAGCCGCCAAGAGCGCACGATCTGGCTGATCTGGCGGTGCTGGCGCAACAGCCCCTGGAGGGAGTGCTGCTGGCGCTGCAGGTGGAGCTGGGTCGTTGCGAGCAGGCAGTTGAGGGGTTGGGCTGAGCGTTGCCACAAACTTGACCGGCCTTGAATCGCGCCTGGAGCACCTCCGCTTCAACAGAGTTCGTGCCGTCGGCATCGACCAAGACCCCCGTCAATCCCGTCGTCAATTCTTGGCAGTGGCAAAGAAGAAGCGTCCGCGCATCAGCACGTTTCAAAAAGCCATTGGGCAGCAGATCCGGTATCTGGCGCGAAACCTGGCCAACATCGATGCTCTGATCGCCTGCGGTGCAGAAGTTCTACCGCCTGGTCATCTCCGTCACTTCGCCGCCAGACGAGCCACGTAGGCCTCCAGGGTGCCGGCATTGATCCAGCCCGTGGCGATCGTTTTGCTGTGGTCGTGGCTCACCCGGCCGCGGTGGATGTGGGAGAGCCCAGCGGGGAAGAGCAGCAGCTTGCCCGCCTCGGCCTGCTCGTGGTGGCCCTGCCAGTGGAACTCGGTGCCCCCCTCGGGCAGGCTGTTGCAGTAGAGGATCCAGGCCAGCACACGGCGGTTCGGCTCGGTGTCCTCCTCGCTGAGGGTCCAGTCGCAGTGCCAGGCGTGGAAGGCCTCGCCCGGGGCATAGCGCTGCAGGTTGAAGATCGGGTTCACGAACAGGGCCTGCTCCGGGCAGCACTGGCGCAGCAGCGGCCGCTCCCTGAGGTATTGGTTGAGGCCGGCCGTCACCCCCCGCAGGATCACCTCGGCCAGGGCGAAGGCCTCCGGATCGCTGCGGTCGATCGCCACCAGGCTGATGTCGGTGGACACCTTGGCGGGCGCGGCCCCGGGCCCAGCCTCCGGCCCGA
This sequence comes from Paraciimarium castrense LEGE 11436, assembly GCF_056633055.1. NCBI lineage: Bacteria > Bacillati > Cyanobacteriota > Cyanophyceae > Synechococcales > Prochlorococcaceae > Paraciimarium > Paraciimarium castrense. Next base: position 126,186 of record NZ_JBSJOW010000008.1, read on the forward strand.
AGGCCACCCCCGGGCGTTGCAGGTCGCTGCGCCGCTCGAAGAAGGCCATCACCGCATCGGCCAGGGCGCTGTAGCCGGGGTTGGTGTAGGTGGCGATCAGGGTCATGGCGTGGCGGCGGGCGATGGCAGCTGCCAGGGAATGGCCACCGCGCCCTCCAGGCTGCTCCAGCGCCCGCGGTCGGCCACCAGCTGGGCCTCCAGCCCCGCAGCGGCCACGGCCGCCGCCGCCTGCTCCAGATCAACGGGGGCACCGGCGGGGACCAGGGGGAGCACCAGCGCCGCGGCCTCAGCGGGATCGGCCACCACCTGCAGCTGAAGGAGCTCCAGCTCCCGCGTGAAGAACTGCTGCCGCAGGCGGCGGCTCAGGGCCGGATCCAGGCAGGCCCGAAAGGCCCGCAGCCCGGCCTCGTCGCCACTGCAGCCGCAGTTGAGTGCCAGCCAGATCAGCAGTTTCACCCAGCTCTCGGTGCTCCAGAGCGGCGCAAAGCTGCTGCGGTGCTGGCGCACCAGCTCGCCGATGGCGAACGCGGCAAGCCTGCCCTGCACCGCTGCAGGGGCCGGTTGGCCGGGGGTCTGGGAGGGCGGCTCGGGCATGGTCACGGTCAGGACAACCGGGAACAACGGCTGCGCCATCCTCCCCAGTGGGCAAACTGCAGAGGCAACGTCCCTGGAGACGCCCAATGGCCCTGGATCTGAACGACCCGGAGCTCGAGTTCGCCGATCTGGTCACCGCCTATCAAAGCTGGGTGATGGCCGTGATCAACGACGAGAAGCTGGGCGGTGACCCCCTGCTCACCGACGACATCGCCGATGACGCGATCAATGCGATGCGCTTCCTGCCCGACGTGGTGACCAGTGCCATTGAGACCACCCTGGCCCGCGTCTATGACGTGGATCCCGAGGAACTCGATGGCCTGCTCTATCCCGACGACTGAGCCTGATCAGCTCCCGGCCGGGCCGGGAGCTGATCAGGCTGAGAAGCCAAAGCTGCTGAGGTCTCTCGAAGCGGCGATCCGCCCCACCACGGCATCCGCCAGCCGGCCTGCCGTGGCGGCCGTGGGGTGAACGTCGTCGAGGAAGCGGGGCCTGGCCACGCTGTTCCACACCTGGAAGCCATCGATCACCTCCACCCCGTCGTTGCGGCGCGGGCCGTTGTAGCGGCGCTTGAGCTGGCGGTTCACCCGCCGGGCCGTCTGGTCGACGAACCGCCGCAGGTCGCGGCCCAGGGGCAGTCTCAGGCCAGCGGCCACGGCTCTCACCGCAGGGGTCTGGCTCAGGGGCGCCAGCCCCAGAATCACCACCTCATCGATGGCGAAGCCGCCCCTGCTGGGGTTGCCGCTGATCGTGTCCACGGCCCGGCGGGTGTTGGCCACGATCCGGCGGGCCTGCTGGCGGCTCAAGCGCCGGTCATCCCGGCGGCCCGCACTGCGCAGCGCCCGCAACACCCGGCCGGGGCGATCGACCAGATCCAGCAGGTCGTTGCTGCCCGCCACGATCAGGGCATCGACATCAGCGCGGCGCGGCGCATTGGCCGCCACCACCCGAGCCTGGGAGCGGAGCCCGAGCGGGAAGCCCGCCAGGCCGGCCCGGCGGGAGCCCCTCAGGCCGGAGTTAGCGCCCGCATAGGCGAAGTTCCAGAGCTGGGTGCTGCTGTCGAAGCCACCGGCCAGGCGCTGCAGGGGCAGGCTGAGCAGGTTGACCCGGGTGGTGGAGCTCAGCCTGGCCCCGAGGCGGCGGGCAATCTGCTCCGCCAGCACCGGGCCATCGGAGGCCTTGCGGTTGCCGCCGCCGTTGTAGATGCGGTCCGCGAAGGGATCCTGCCCCACCAGCCTGGCCAGGGCGGTGGTGTTGCCCGTATCCACCAGGCTGTCACCCAGAAGCACCAGGGAGGAGGTCATGGGCAACAGGGGGCCGGGCGGTGTGGCCATGCTGCCGGCCCATGGGGCGACCTGAGCACACTGGGGGAGCTCGCGCCGCCCTGACCGTGCCGCTCCCTGCTCCCGCGGCTGCCACGCCCCCCGAACTGCTCGATCAGGCCCACAGCACCGCCGCCGCGGAGCTGATCGACGCCCTCGGCAGCGACCCGGTGCGGGGGCTGAGGGGCGCGGAAGCTGAGCAACGGCTGCAGCGCTGGGGGCCCAACCAGCTCAGCCAACGGCGCGGCAGACCCGGCTGGCAGCGCTTCCTCGGCCAGTTCCACGATCCCCTGCTCTACACCCTGCTGGCGGTGGGAACCGTGAAGCTGCTGCTGGGCGAGGTGAGCGAAGCCTGGGTGATCTGGAGCGTCACCGTGATCAACGCCGTGATCGGCGATGTGCAGGAAAATCGCGCCGAGACGGCCATCGCGGCCCTGGCCCGCTCGGTGCGCACCAGCGTCGAGGTGGTGCGCGGTGGGCAGCCCGCCCGGCTGGCCTCCGAACAGCTGGTGCCGGGGGATCTGGTGCAGCTGGAGGCCGGCAGCAAGGTGCCCGCCGACCTGCGGCTGTTGACGGTGCAGCAGCTGCAGGTGGATGAATCGGCGCTCACGGGTGAGTCGATGCCCGTGCGCAAGGCCACGACGCCGGTGGAGCCGCGGGCGCCCCTGGCGGAGCGCCACGGCATGGCCTACGCGGGCAGCCTGGTGACGGCCGGCCGGGCCTGCGGCCTGGTGGTGGCCACCGGCAACGCCACCGAGGTGGGCCACATCTCCCGTTCCCTGGCCGACCAGACCAGCCTCAGCACCCCCCTCACCCGCCAGTTCCGGGGCTTCACCCACACCCTGCTGCAGCTGGTGCTGGCCCTGGCGGGAGTCACCTTTCTGGTGGGGCTGGCCCGGGGCCGGGCCGCCGCCGAGATGTTCGATGGCGCCGTGGCCCTTGCCGTGGGCGCCATTCCGGAGGAACTGCCGGCGATCGTCACCATCACCCTGGCGATCGGCGTGAACCGCATGGCCCGCCGCAACGCCATCATCCGCAAGCTGCCGGCCGTCGAGGCCCTGGGCAGCACCACGGTGATCTGCTCGGACAAAACGGGCACCCTCACCCAGAACCGCATGACGGTGCAACAGATCCATGCCGGCGGCGAGCGCTGGCCGCTTGATCAGTTGGCGGGAAGCGAGCACAACCTGGCCCTGCGCGACACCCTGCTGGCCGGGATGCTCTGCAACGACGCCCGGCCCAGCCAGCATGAGGGCCTGGTGGGGGACCCCACCGAGACAGCCCTGCTGCAGGCGGCCGCCGTGGCCGGTCTGGATCGGCAGGGCTGCCTGCAGCGCCAGCCTCGCCTGGACGTGATTCCCTTCGCCTCGGAACACCAGTTCATGGCCACGCTGCATGGCGATGGGCGCATCCTGGTGAAGGGCTCGGTGGAGGCGGTGCTGGCCCGCTGTGACAGGCAACTCTCGGCCGCGGGCCAGCCCCAGCGCCTCGATGGTGCGGCCATCAGCGCCGCCGTGGCCGCCATGGCCGGCGCCGGGCAGAGGGTGCTGGCCTTCGCCTCGGGGCAGGCCGGCCCCCACCAGCGGCAGCTGCGCCCGCAGCAGTGCGACGGTGGCCTGGTGTTCCTGGGTCTGCAGGGCCTGCTCGACCCACCGCGGCCGCAGGCCCGCGCCGCCGTGCGGGCCTGCCAGCAGGCCGGCATCACCGTGAAGATGATCACCGGCGACCACCGCGACACCGCCCGCTGGGTGGCCACTGAGCTGGGGCTGGGCCGTGGCGGCGCCGTGCGGGCCATCGAGGGCCGCGACCTGGAGGACTGCCCCCCCGAACAGCTGGGCCGGCTGGCGCAGCAGAGCGATGTGTTCGCCCGGGTGGCGCCGGCCCAGAAGCTGGCCCTGGTGCAGGCGCTGCAGGCCGGCGGCGCCGTGGTGGCGATGACCGGCGATGGCGTCAACGACGCGCCGGCCCTCAAGCAGGCCGACATCGGCATCGCCATGGGCGAAGGCGGCACCGAGGTGGCCCGCGAAGCCGCCGACATGCTGCTCACCGACGACAACTTCGCCACGATCGAAGCGGCGGTGGAAGAGGGCCGGGCGGTGTACCTGAACCTGCGCAAGGCGCTCGCCTTCGTGCTGCCCGTGAACGGCGGCGCCTCGATGACGATCCTGCTGGGGGCGGTGCTCGGCCTGGAGCTGCCGGTGACGGCGCTGCAGGTGTTGTGGCTGAACATGGTGTGCTCGCTGAGCCTGTCGGTGCCCCTGGCCTTCGAGCCCCAGCCGCCACGCCTGATGAGCCAGCCGCCGCGGCCGCCCGGCGAGCCTTTGCTGAGCGGCCGTCTGGTGCGCCGGGTGCTGCTGGTGTCCGCCTTCTACTGGCTGCTGATCTTCGGGGTGTTTCTGCGGGTGTCCGGGTCTGGGGCCAGCCTGGAGCTGGCGCGCACGATGGCGATTCAGGCCCTGGTGCTGGCCCAGGTGGTGTATCTGATCAGCCTCAGCCAGGCGAGCCGGGGCGGCTGGCGCCAATGGCGGCGGGTGCCGGTGCTGGTGGGAGGCATCAGCCTGGCGCTGCTGCTGCAGCTGCTGTTCAGCCAGTGGAGCTGGATGAACCGCTTCTTTGCCACCGCGCCCCTCAGCGGCAGCCAGTGGCTGCTGTGCGGCCTGGCGATGCTGGCCATGCTGCCGGTGGCCTGGCTCGGGGAGCGGCTCGACCCCACAGCCGGGTTCAGCCCCTGATCACTCCTCACCCCAGAGCTCGGAGGCCGGCACCCGCAGCAACAGCCCACCGTTGCCATCACTGGAGAGCACGCCGGACTGACGGAACTGGGTGAGGGCCTTGGTCACCGTGACCCTGGTCATGCCGGCGATGTCGGCGAGCTGCTGGTGGGTCAGGGGGCGTTCGCCGAAGCAGAGCCGCACGCCCTTGGTGGTCATCGTGCCGAAGCGAGTGCCGAACCAGTCGAGCAATTGCAGCAGGCGAGCCTCGGCGGGGCGTACGCGGCTGAGCAGCAGCAGCAGGGCCGCCTGCCGCAGTTGATCCTCCAGAAAGCTGCGCTCCATCGGCACGGTGGTGTCTGCTTCTTCCACCACCACCACGGGGGAGAGGGAGCGCAATTCGATCGAAGGCAGACCGATCAGGGCGGGCATCACCATCTCGCCCGGGCCCCACACGCCCAGGGTGAGGGGATCGCCGCCGGGAACCCAGCGGGCAAGCCACACATAGCCCTTTTCCACACGCCAGCAGAGATTGGCGGGGAGCGTCTCGCCGGCCCGGAGGCTGAGGCGCAGACTGCGACTTGACATGGAGACAGACATGGGAACAAGGGGTGGGATGGAGAGATGGAGCTGAAGCGCATGGCGCCTCACCGATACAACAATTCGCCGCCGAGCTTGGATTGCTGAAGCGTGGCCAACAAGGGGCCTTGATCAACTCAGAAAAGCCGTAGCACGTGAATTAGAAGACTGGTGTAGTCGTCAAAAGAATGATGTTCAAATTTGGGTCCGCAAACCTTAAAGCCTCTGTCAGGAAATGTGCCAACTGACACGCGCAGGATCCCCGATTGGATGCATAAGCCGGCGTAATCGGCAGTGGTTGGCCGTTGCTTCAACCACAGCGATCCGTACCTCTCCCACGCACGTTGCCCGCCCCCTCAGCTGGCCGCCAGGGTCAGGGGTTGCACCAGGGGCAGTGGGCTGGATCGGCCTGCTGGAGACCATCGCGGCGGGGCTGCAGCGCGGTGTGGGGGCAGGCGGCACAGCCCCAGCACTCCTGGGCTGTCAGGGCCGTGGGCGTGCCGCAGCAGCTGCAGGGCAGGCCCGGCAGGGTCGTCTGCAGTCCCCAGCCAGGGGCCCCGCAGGCGGGGCAAGGCCGCCCCAGGCGGCGCACCAGCTGGAAACCCAGCCGCCGGATACTCGCCATCCGGGTGGGGTTGCAGTGGGCGCGCATGTCGGTTTCGAGCCACACGCGCCCCTCGGGGCTGGCCGCGGCGCAGCGGGCCAGGGCGTGCTCCAGCTCCGCCTGCGTGCGGATGGCCTTGATGCAGGGGCCGGGATGGCCGTCGGCCGGGCGGGCGATCAGAGCATGGCTGGGGAAGCGCACCTGGGCCAGCCAGGCCCGAACGCCCTCGCTTTCCAGATCACCCGGCTCCAGGCTGCGGCGGGCCAGGGTGGTGGCCAGATCGAGGCGCTGCTCCAGCACGCTGAGGCCCCGCTCCAGGTCCACGAAGAGCAAGAGCTCCTGGCCCACCGAGAGCAGGGGCACGGCGGGATGGGGGCCGAAGCTGGCCTCGCTGGCCAGGCCGAGGCTGAGGCCGCTGGCCTCGAGACCGAGCAGGGCCTTGCGATGACAGGTGGCGCGGGCGTCGCCCAGCCGTTCCACCTCACCGCTGAAGGTGCCGAGCTGGTCGGTGTCGCAGGGCTCCACCTCCAGGATGGCGCCGAGCCCATGCAGGAAGGGCCTGGCCAGTGCCCGCTCCTTGCCGTGGCGCGTGGTGAGGCAGACCCTGCGTCCCGCGTAGGGCGACGGGGAGCCCATGGAGCTCAGCCGGGCTGGGTGGCCGGTTCGGCCTGGGAGCTGATCACCACCCGCAGCAGGATCGGGGCCAGGAAGGTGGTGCCGATCACCATCAGCAGGATGGCGGCTTCCAGGGACGGGGTGAGGATGTTGGCCTGGGTGCCCAGCCCGAGGAAGATCAGGCCCACCTCGCCGCGGGGCATCATCCCCAGACCCACCACCAGGCGGTTGGTGGGTTCCTTGCTGGTGTAACACCAGCCCGCCGCCACCTTGCCGGCCACGGCCACCACCAGCAGGAACATGGCCACGATCAGCCCTTCGCGGTTGGCCGGATCGAAGGGGTTGAGCACCGAGAGGTCCATGCCGGTGCCGATCAGCACGAAGAACACCGTGGCGAAGAGGGCCACCAGGGGCTTCACCGCCGTGTCGATGTCATGGGTGTGCTTGGAGGCACTGAGGATCAGGCCGGCGGCAAAGGCTCCCAGGGCCGCCTCCAGACCGATCGCCTGGGCCGCGAAGCAGCAGAGGGTGAGCACCACGAAGCTGGCCACCGCCACATCGCCGGGGGCCTTGAGGCGGTCCACCACCCAGTCGAAGCCCGGGGCGGCCGTGCGGCTGAGGAAGAGCGCCGCCGCCACGAACACCACAGCCGCCGCGCAGAGCTTGAGCAACGGGCCCACGGTGAAGGCGCCACCGCCGGCCAGGGACACCACCACGGCCAGGATGACGATGCCGAGGATGTCATCGAGCACGGCGGCGCCGATCACGATCTGACCTTCCTTGCGCTTCAGCCACTGCAGCTCACCGAACACGCTGGCCGTGATGCCGATCGAGGTGGCCGTCATCGCCGCGCCGGCAAACACCGCCGGGATCAGGGGCACATGGAAGAAGTAATAGAGGCCACCGGTGCCGAGGGCAAAGGGCAGCACCACCCCGGTGAACGCCACCGTGCTGGCCTGAAGCCCCACCGCCACCAGCTCGTCGAGCTCGCTCTCGAGGCCCGTGAGAAACAGCAGGGCGAACAGGCCGAGCTGCGACACAGCCTGAAGGCTGGGGAAGGTTTCCCGGTAGATGGAATCCACCGTTTCGGGAGAGACATCGGCCAGGGAGCCCACCAGGTTCAGCACCGCACCACTGAGTTCCGCCTGGGCCTCGGGGGGCAGAATCAGATGCAGGCCGCTGGCGCCGATGAGCACACCGGCCACGAGTTCGCCGAGGATGGTGGGGAGCTGGAGCCGCACCATCACTTCAGCGATGGCTCGGGCCGCTACAAAAATCACGAGAAAGCGACCCACCCCGATCAGGGTTTCAGCCACTTCCGCCTGGTGACTGCCGATTTCCATCAGCAGTGTGGGCAGGGGAATCATTCACGAGTGCACGGGAGCGTGCCTTTTTAATGGGAAAAGCCGCGTTGCGGCTGAAATGTCGGCATCGGAATCCCAGGCGTCCCCGGCAGGTCTGATCAGCTGGGGTGATCAATGGCGTCCGCAGGGGCGAGCAGCAGACGCCAGCGCGGGGCCGGCATGGTGGCCCGCAAGGGGCCCCAAGGCAGTGCAGTCCTGGCAGGGCAGAGACAACGGCCAGCCAGGTGGCAGCGCTGGCCGCCGTGGATTAACGCCTGGCGGGGGCGCCGTGGGGGCACGTCTCCTGGAGCAATGATCACCCCAGCTGATCATTGCAATTCCCGGCCGTGGCGGCGCCGCGCGGCCTGAACGGCGCTGGCGCCAGCATTTTCACCAGTAATGTGCCGGCCACCACACCCCCCTGTAGCGATGGCCACTGATACGGCCCCTCCGGGGCGCTCACCCCTGCAGCTGCTGAACCACTTCAGCTCCAACAACATCAAGGGCGATCTGTTCGGGGGGGTCACCGCGGCGGTGATCGCCCTGCCGATGGCCCTGGCCT
>NZ_JBSJOW010000009.1:0-110402 GCF_056633055.1 Paraciimarium castrense LEGE 11436
GAAGCCCCCTGAGAAAATAGGTCGATGCCAGGTAAAACTTTTTGTGCTCTGCTCTCATGTTCACTAAGGCCGCCCTCGGGCGGCTTTTTTGTGCCCATTCTGTGCCTATGGACTCCTTGATCCAGATACCGGTTTCAGTGGGTGAATTGATCGATAAGCTCACGATCCTTGAGTTGAAGTGCAGGCACTTTGAGGCTGAGGCCCTTGAACACGTCCGGATCGAGTATCAACTTCTGAACGCTGTGCTCGCCGCAGCACCGCTTGTTGTGCCCGAAGACCTGCAGCAACAGCTACAGGCGGTCAACGCTCAGTTGTGGGAGGCGGAAGACGGCATTCGTGCCAAGGAGCGTGCCCAGGACTTCGGCGCCTCCTTCGTGGAACTGGCCCGCAGCATCTACCGCATCAACGACCGCCGTTCCGCCATCAAGCGAGCGATCAATCTTGCCTGCGGCAGCCCCCTGATCGAAGAAAAGCACTACGCACTTCCTCCGCGACCGGGCGAGGCTCGCCCTACTTCGCCTCCATCCAGTTCGGGCCACACCCCGTCTCCACCAGCAGCGGAACGCTGAGTGTCATGGCCTGCTCCATGGTGTGGCGGGTGAGTTCCAGCACCGCCTCAGCGGCCTCGGGGGCTGCTTCCAGCACCAGCTCATCGTGCACCTGCAGGAGCAGCCTGGCCGGCAGGCCTTCGTGCTCAAGACGCGCCTGCAGCTGCACCATGGCCAGTTTGATGATGTCGGCGCTGGAGCCCTGGATTGGAGCGTTGGCCGCAGCTCGCAGCTGCTGGGCTTCAAGACCGCCGCGGCGAGCCAGTTCCAGGTCCAGACTCAGCGGGTCTTTCCCCAGGTAACGGCCCAGGCCGCCAGGATCAAAGACGAAGGGCCGCCGCCGCCCCAGGATCGTCTCCACATAGCCGCGGCTGAGGGCCAGCCGTTCCTGCAGCTCCAGGAAGGCAAACACCTTGGGGTAGCGCTGCCGGTAGCGGCTGAGGAAGTCCTTTGCTGCAGTCTGGCTCACTCCGGTTTCCCGGGCAAAGCGCTGGGCTCCCATCCCGTAGATCACACCGAAGTTGATCGTTTTGCCCAGGCGTCGCTCCTCGCTGGTCACCTTCTCCTTCTCCAGCAGCAGCCTTGCCGTCAGGGCGTGCACGTCGTCGCCGTTGCGGTAGGCCTCCACCAGAACCTCTTCGCCACAGAGATGGGTGAGGATGCGCAGCTCGATCTGGGAGTAGTCGGCGCTGATCAGCGTCCAGCCCTCCTGGGGCAGGAAGGCCTTACGGATCCGCCGTGAGAATTCCGTGCGGATGGGGATGTTCTGCAGGTTGGGATGGCTGCTGCTGAGACGGCCCGTGGCGGTCACTGCCTGATTGAAGTCCGTGTGCACCCTGCCGGTTTCAGGCTCCACCAGGCTGGGCAGGGCGTCCACATAGGTGCTCTTGAGTTTGCTCAGCACGCGGTGCTCCAGCACCAGCGGCACCACCGCATGGTCGTCCTCCAGCTTTTCGAGCACGTTGGCGTCGGTGCTCCAGCCTGTCTTGGTGCGCCGCGACTTCTTGCGCTCCAGCCCCAGGGTGTCGAACAGCAGCTCCCCCAACTGCTTGGGGCTGGCCAGATTGAAATCCACCCCCGCTGCGGCCCTGGCTTCGGCCTCCAGCCGCTCCAGGGTGCTGCCCAGGGTGCCGCCAAGTTCCTGAAGGTAGGCCGTGTCAATGCGGATGCCCGTGGCCTCCATCTGGGCCAGCACCGGCTCCAGGGGCAGCTCCAGCTGATCCAGTAGTGCCGGCAGGGCCGGCCCCATCGCCTCGAGGTCTCGCCGCAGCAGCGGCGCCAGCCGCCGCGTCACGTGCACGTCCATGCCGCAGTAGAGGGCGGCGGCCTCGATCGCAACAGCCGCGAAGCTGGCGCCCTTGGGCACCAGCTCCCCGTAACTGGTGGGTGTGAAGCCGAGATTGCGCTGCGCCAACACCTCCAGGCCGTGCTTGGCGTTGGCATCGCGCAGGTAATCCGCCAGCAGGGTGTCCATCACCACCCCCCGCAGCTCCAGGCCGTGGCGCAGCAGGATCAGCCGGTCGTACTTGGCGTTCTGCAGCGCTTTGGGGTGTACGGCGCTGGCCAGCCAGGCAGCCAGGGCGGTGAGCACCTGATCGAGAGCAAGCTGGACAGGCGGCGGCGGCGGCGGGCTCAGCAGGTCGTCAGCGATGGCGGCCTGGTGGCCGATCGGGATGTAGGCCAGCTCGCTGGGGCCTTCCCCCCAGGCCACGCCGATGCCCACCAGCTCGGCCTGGAAAGGATTCAGCGCCGTGGTCTCGGTGTCGAGGGCCACGGGGTTCTTGGGATCGCTGCAGCCCTGGAGGCGCTCCACCAATTCCGCCAGCCCTTCAGAGGTGGTGATCAACTGGGGTGACAAAACAGGCGGTTCGTTCTGCTGCCTGTCATGGGGCTTGGAATCCGCTGATGGGGATCCCGCCTGCTGCGATCCCGACTGCTGGGATCCTGGCGGCTGCGGGTCGGGACGCTGAGCTTCGGACTGTTTCCCCCGGGGCCCAGCTTGCGCTGTCTTGGCTTTGGTCGTTCGAGCTGAATCTGCAGCACCGGCTACCTGGCTGCTCCCTTCTGTCCCTGCGGGCTGCTCCAACGAGAACAGCGCCGCAAAGCCGTCCACCTGCCTGGCCAGGCTGTGCAGCTCCAGCTCCTCCAGGCTGGTGCGCAGAGCCTCGCTGTCCACGGCCCCAAGCCGTAGCCGCGGGGGCTGGGGCAGGGGGATGTCCACCAGGATTTCGGCCAGCATGCGCGAGAGGTAGGCCTTCTCGCGACCGTCCTGCATGCGGCCGATCAGGGCCCCCTTCAGCACCCCCTTGGGATCCTTCGCCTTGGCGCCGGCCTGCTCCAGCTCCGCCAGGGCCTCGTAGATCCCATCGAGGTGCTGGTAGGCCGCCAGCAGGTTGATGGCGGTCTTGGGACCCACACCCTTGACGCCGGGGATGTTGTCGCTGCTGTCGCCGGTGAGGGCCTTGAGGTCCACAACCTCCTCCGGCGCCACGCCCAGCTTCGCCACCACGCCCTCGCGGCGCACTTCCAGGGGCCCGGAGTTCCTGGCATAGGGGCCGCCGCCCATGTAAAGCACGGCGATGTCGCGGCTGTCATCCACCAGCTGAAACAGATCGCGATCGCCCGAGAGGATGCGCACCCGCCAGCCCTCGTTGGCCGCCTGGTTGGCCAGGGTGCCCAGCACGTCGTCGGCTTCGTAGCCCGGGGCCATGCACAGGGGGATGTCCAGGCTCTCCTGCAGGATCGTCTGCAGGTTGGCGAGATCCTGGAAGAAGGCTTCCGGGGCCTCATCCCGATGGGCCTTGTAGGTCTCGTCGGCCTGATGGCGGAAAGTGGGTTCCGCCGTGTCGAAAGCCACCACCAGCCCCTGGGGCTGCAGGCCCTTGCAGTGGTCGAGCAGGGCCTTGAGGAAGCCGTAGGTCACTGAGGTGGGCACCCCCTCGCGGGTGCTCAGGCCGCCATCGCCACCCTTGGTCAGGGCGTAGTAGCTGCGAAAGGCCAACGAGTGGCCATCGATCAACAGCAGCAGCGGCCTGGCGCTGTCGGGTTCTGCTGCTGCCACGCCTGTCCTGATCGTTCAGGGCCCCAGCCTGCCACCCGCCCCCCGCTGGGCCATCCTGGGCAGACGCCTTGCCGGTGAACCACCCCTGCCATGTCTCGCATCCCCCGGCGCTATGCCGTTCACCTCCACCTCAGCGGCGGTCAGACCCAGACGGTGATGTTCCAGAGCCTGGAGGGCTTTCAGGAGTGGTACCGGGGGCTGCTGACCGCAGCGGCCCCCGACACCTTCGTGAACGTGCCGATCTCCGAGCTCGACGGGGAATACCTGGTGGTGCGCCCATCAGCGGTGATCGGAATCCATGTCGAGCCACGGTTCAGTGCTGCTGATGATGCATGACCCCTGAGCGACTGGGCCTGCTCTGGGGCGTCACGGTGTTCTCCGGCGCCGTGGCCCAAGCTCTGGCCTGGCTCACGGGCCTGCCTGGGGTGGTGCTGCTGCTCAGCTCAGGGCTGCTGATCGGTCGGGCCGGTCTGGGCCTGGTCGAACCGCTCGATCTGGGCGACGGCCTCGAGACCGTGGTGGGCCTGTTCGTGAGCCTGGTGCTCTTCGATGGTGGCCTCAACCTGCGCCTCCCGCCCGACGGCACCAGGCAGGCGGTGCTGCGCATCGTGGGGGTGCGCCTGGTGCTGGCCCTGGTGGGCGGCCTGGTTGTGGGCCATGGGCTCGCTGGACTCGACTGGCCTCTGGCGGGGGTGTTCAGTGCCATCGTGCTGGCCACTGGTCCCACCGTGGTGACCCCCCTGGTGCGACAGATCGGCTTGCGGCCGCCCCTTGGCGAAGTGCTGGAGGGGGAAGGGCTGGTGCTGGAGCCGATCGGTGCCGTGCTTGCCCTCTTGCTCCTGGAGCTGGTGCTAGGCAACCTCCATGGCTGGCGCGAGCTGGCCACGGGCCTCCTGCTGCGCCTGGGGGGCGGGGTGGGCCTGGGGGCTGCTTGTGGCTGGCTGCTGGCGGAAGTGTTGCGGCGCCTGCCGGTGGAGCCGCGTACCGATCCGCTGAGGCTGCAGCTCACCCTCGGCACCCTCTTCCTGATGTTCACCGGGGCCGAGCAGGTGCTGGCGGAGTCGGGGCTGCCGGCCGCGGTGGCCGCCGGGATGGTGGTGGGGCGTCGACTTGAGAGCGACGCCGCCAAGCTCGATGCCCTGATCCGCCAGCTGGCTCAGTTGGCGATCACGATGCTGTTTCCGCTGCTGGCCGCCGACGTGAGCTTTGCCCAGCTGAGTCCGCTCGGCTGGGGCGGTGTGGCCTGTGTGCTCTGCCTGATGCTGGTGTTGCGCCCCCTGGCGATCGCCCTGGCCACCTGGGGTATGGGCTTCAGCCTGGCCCAGCAGACCGTGCTCAGCTGGCTGGCGCCCCGGGGGATCGTGACCGCCGCTGTAGCCAGCCTGTTCGCCATCCGCCTGGAGCAGGCGGGGGTGGTGGGGGCGGGCCGGCTGCAGGGCCTGGTGTTCCTAACGATCCTGCTCACGGTGGGGCTGCAGGGCCTGAGCGCAGGTCCCCTGGTGAGCTGGCTAGGCCTCAATCAACCGCCGGGCGAACAGCCCGAGGCCGCCAGCACCTCCTCAGAGGCCGCGGCTGATGCGCAGACGATCCTCCCCGCTGCGGTGGAGCAACAGCCAGGTGGCCACTAGATCGGGACCCTGCAGGCTGCCCAGCAGCACGGCCCGCAGGCTCTTCATCAGCACCCCTTTCTTGACGCCGGCGTCCTTCGCGGCCGCCGTGAGCAGTGCTTGGGCCTGATCGGCCTCCAGGGCTTCATCCGGCAGCAGCTGGACCAGGGCCTTGAGGCTCTGCCTGGCACCAGGTACCTCCAGCTGCCGGTTGGCGGCCTCCGTCAGCGGCGGCTGGCTGAAGAAGGGCTCGGCTTGCTCGACGCCGTCCTGGAGCAGGGTGAGGCAGGGGCCGATCAGGGCGCAGAGCTGGCATTGCCAGTGGGGGTCGGCCTGGGCCTGGGCGGCCTGGCCACTTCCCGGCTCAGGCCAGCCCCGAGCGGCCCACAGGGGCAGCAGCTGCTGCCGCAGACTCTCCGGCCCCAGCTCGTGCAGCACCTGGCCATTGAGCCAGTTGAGTTTGTCCCAGTCGAACCGGGCCCCGGCCCGGTTCACCCGCTCGAAGTCGAACACCCCGGCCGCCTCCTCCAGGCTGAAGCGCTCGCCCATGCCCTCGGGCGGCGACCAGCCCAGCAGCGTCATGTAATTGGCCAGGGCCGCCGCCGTGTAGCCCATGGCCTGGAAGTCGCTGATCGAGGTCACGCCGTCGCGCTTCGAGAGCTTCTTGCCGGCCTGGTTGAGGATCAGGGGGGTGTGGGCGAACACGGGGGGCTCCAGGCCCAGGGCCTCGTAGAGCAGCAGCTGTTTGGCGGTGTTGGCGATGTGGTCTTCGCCGCGGATCACGTGACTGATCGCCATGAAGGCATCGTCCACCACCACCACCAGGTTGTAGAGGGGGTCGCCGATGCGATCGGCCGGGGCGCGGCGGGCGATCACCATGTCGCCGCCCAGGTCTGAACCGGCCCAGCGCATCGCCCCGCGCACCAGGTCGTGCCAGCTGATGCTGCGGGCGTCGTCGATGCGAAAGCGGATCACCGGCTCGCGCCCCTCAGCGATGAAGGCCTGCTGCTGCTCGGGCGTGAGCGAGCGGTGGCGGTTGTCGTAGCGGGGGGCCTGCTTGCTGGCCGCCTGCAGCTCCCGCATGGCGGTGAGCTCGGCCTCGCTGGCGTAGCAGCGGTAGGCCTGGCCGGAGTCAAGCAGCTGCTGGATGGCCGCCTGGTGGGCCCCCAGACGCTGGCTCTGGATCACCGGCTCGCCGTCCCAGTCGAGGCCCAGCCAGCCCAGGCCCTCGAGGATGTTGGCGGTGAATTCGGGGCGACTGCGCTCGCGGTCGGTGTCCTCGATGCGAAGCAGGAAACGGCCGCCGTGGCGCTGGGCAAACAGCCAGTTGAACACCGCCGTGCGGGCCGTGCCGATGTGCAGGGTGCCGGTGGGGCTGGGGGCGAGTCGAACGCGCACCGCGCCGGCTGAAGTCACCTGGTGCACTCCATCGAAACCACCTGCCGGAGCACGGCCAGTGGAGGGAAACGGGACTGACGGGATTCGAACCCGCAACTTCCGCCGTGACAGGGCGGTGCTCTAACCGGTTGAACTACAGTCCCAGACGGGTCATGGACCCAGGCGGGCCATCGGGTGGGCTGACCCTTGAATCGGTCGCGGTGGCTTGATGGGCGGAAGAGGCCAAAGGCCCAAGCGCTCAGGCCTGCTCTCGACCTCGGAAGTATCTGTGATCGCTGGCCCCAACGTCAACTGTTGAGGGGAGCCCGAGGCGGACCAGCAACAGCGTGCCGGTCCATGGCTGTGGGGCAGCGCGCCAGGATCAGGGACGGAAGCCGGCTGGCTCGATCAGGCGCACCTGATTGCCGCGGGCCGTGAATTCCCGGCCCTGATCACTCTGTACAACCACCCGGCCTCCGGATTTGACCCGGATCACCCGAGCTCGAACCCAGCCCAGAGCGGCAGACTCGAGCACCTTGACCACATCACCGGGTTGTAGATCCAACTCCATGTCCGGAACCATGAAACAGCAGGTGGGGACATCGAACGCGCCGTGGAGGACTTGAACCCCCGACATCAGGTTTTGGAGACCTGCGTTCTACCAACTGAACTAACGGCGCAGGGCCGATGTCCCCAGTGAGACATTGACGAAACCGACCGGACCCTCCTTGCGGAGGATCCTTCAGCGGTCGAAGCGTTGCTTGACCCTGGTGGCTTTCCCCACCCGATCGCGCAGGTAGAAAAGCTTCGCCCGGCGCACCTTACCGCGCCGCTCCACGGTCACGGAAGCCACCTGGGGGCTGTGCAGGAGGAAGATCCGCTCCACGCCCACGCCCTGGAAAATGCGCCGTACCGTGATTGTTGCGTGCAGGCCGCCGTGGCGCTTGGCGATCACCACGCCCTCGTAGGGCTGAACCCGTTCCTTGTTGCCCTCGCGGATGCGCACGCCAACCTTGACGGTGTCGCCCACGTAGATCTCGGGCAGGTCGCTCTTGAGCTGCTCGTTCTCGAAGGCCTGCATCAGGGCATAGGCACTGAGCTTGCCCGTGGTGACCTGAGGGGCTGCCTCTGTTGTCACGCTCTCTCCATCGAGACTGGTCTCGTCATCAATGTGCTGGTCCTTCGTGTCCTCAACCGCCATCTCAACTCCGCGTCGCCTGGCCAAACCACCAGTGTACGGGCTGGGGTCACCCCCCCTTGCGGTTCAGCTGCCGCTGCAGCCGCTGCACGGCCATGGCGGCACCGCTCAGCAGCATCCACAACAGCCCCAGGCCATTGAACAGCACGTAGAGGGTCTCGCCGTTGGATCCGAACCACTGCTTCAGCCACTCCCCCTCGTGCAACACCATCAGCAGATGGGCCTGGTCGCGACCCAGACCGGCCCAGTCGCGCAACAGCCGGTAGGACACCCCGGTGGACACCGTGACCAGCAGCGGCAGCAGCACCAGCGGCGCCACGGCGGCATGGGCCTGGCGCAGGCGCAGCAGCAGGGGCACTGAGGGCCTGGGCTGGGCTGGCTTCGCCTGGGAGTCTTCCGCCTGGGACGGTGTCACGCTGAACCGGTGCGTAGGGCGCTTGGGGGCTGGCTGGACGGTGGGTCGCAGGCCTGCCGGCAACGGACCCATGATGGAACCGCCGTTGCGGCTGGGGCCGGATCCCTATCGAGGCCCGGGTCCGCCAGAATCAGCTGTAACCGTGCCCGCCCACCGCCGATCCGAATGAATCTGTTTGCCGATCTGCTGGCCAGCACCCGCGCCACCACCGCCCCCTCGCCCCTGGTTCAGGCCGGGCCGCGCATCCAGAAGACCCGCCGCGGCGTGGAGGTGAAATCGGCGCGGGAAATCGCCACCATGCGCAAGGCCAGCCGCATCGTGGCCACCGTGCTGCGCGAGATCATGGCGATGGCCGCTCCCGGCATGACCACCGCTGATCTCGATGCCCATGCCGAGAGCCGCATCCGGGCCATGGGTGCCGTGCCCAGCTTCAAGGGCTACCACGGCTTTCCGGCCAGCATCTGCGCCTCGATCAACAACGAGGTGGTGCATGGCATCCCCAGCGCCAAAAGGGTGATCAAGGCCGGCGACCTGCTCAAGGTGGACACGGGCGCCTACTTCGAGGGCTACCACGGCGACAGCTGCGTCACGCTCTGCGTGGGAGACGAGACCCCCGAACCGGCGCGGCGCCTCGCCCGGGTGGCCCAGGAGTCGTTGATGCAGGGCCTGTCCTGCATCAAGGCCGGCAACACCCTGCTCGATATCGCCGGCGCCGTGCAGGACCACGTGGAGGCCCACGGCTATGCGGTGGTGGAGGACTACACCGGCCACGGCGTCGGCCGCAACCTGCACGAGGAGCCCTCGGTGTTCAACTTCCGCACCCGCGATCTGCCCAACATGACCCTGCGGGCCGGCATGACCCTGGCGGTGGAGCCGATCCTCAACGCCGGCAGCAAGACCTGCCGCACCCTCAAGGACCGCTGGACCGTGGTGACCGTGGACGGCAGCCTCTCGGCCCAGTGGGAGCACACGATCGTGGTGACCTCCGATGGCTGCGAGATCCTCACTGACCGCGACTTCTGAGCCTCAGGGCCTGCCCTGGGGGCTGGTGAAGGCCCGGAAGTAGAGCCAGCGCCCCAGGGCCGAGAGCGGCATCACCACGTAGGTGAACGGGTTGGGGGTGACGATGATCAGGCCCCAGTTCAGTTCGGCCTGCCGCATTACCAGGGCCGCCACCAGATCGGGCGGCATCACGCCAATGGGGTTGAGGGCAGAGCGGAAGGGGCCCAACACCAGTCGCCGCAGCCGCAGCTGGTTCCCCAGCTCCAGCGACCGCAGGCTCAAGAGTTGGCCCATCAGGCGCTTGCTGATCTCATAGAGCGGGCTCAGGGCCGGCTGCACTTCCGCCTCCGAGGTGTTGACCCAAACCTCCGGACGCGGCCGATCCCCGGCCCCACCAGACCGCTCACGCGCAGCTGCGGCCGCGGCAAAGAGCTCCAGCAGGCGCCAGCTGCTGAGCGCATTCACCTCCAGGGAGCTGGCCACCGCCTGTTCGGAGCGGGAACCGTGCACATTGATGCCGTGGTTGAGCACCAACACGTCCAGGTCCTGGAGCAGGGGACCCAGCTTCTCCTCCTCCCCCACCTGCCAGCGCACCTGCTGCAGCTGGATCGGCAAGCCGTCGTCGTCGTGCAGGTCCAGCGGGGCCGGCCCGGAGCTGAGGGCGATCAGGCGTGCACCACGGCGGTGCCACTGTCGCAAGAGCGCCCGGCCCAGGGCTCCACTTGCACCGGTGATCGCCACCGTGGGGGCCTGGCGGCGGGAAGCGGCAGGGGCCATCAGGGCGCGACCATGGGGATCAGAACTCTGCAGGTGAGCGCTTGGCCACACCGTACGGGGCTGGGCCAGCTGCCGGGGCGGCCGGGGCGTTCGGCACCAGGACCCACCCTAGATTGACACCACCGGCAGCCCTCGGCGAGGCAGATCTATGGCCCCCACCTTGCTGATCGGCTCCTGTGAACCGTTCAGTGGCAAGTCGGCCGTGGTGCTGGGCCTGGCTCGGCGCCTGCGCCGCCAGGGTCTGGGGGTGCACTTCGGCAAGCCCCTGGCCACCACCCTCGATGGCGAGGACCTCCCCCCCGCCGGTGAACCCCTGCTGGATGCGGATGTGCGCTTTGTGGGGGCCACCCTCGGCCTGGAGGCCCATCAGCTGATTCCCTCCCTGGATGCCC
Source organism: Paraciimarium castrense LEGE 11436 (assembly GCF_056633055.1). Taxonomy (NCBI): domain Bacteria; kingdom Bacillati; phylum Cyanobacteriota; class Cyanophyceae; order Synechococcales; family Prochlorococcaceae; genus Paraciimarium; species Paraciimarium castrense. The sequence continues at coordinate 10,378 of NZ_JBSJOW010000009.1, forward strand.
TGGAGCCCTCCGTGGCGCGCCAGCGACTGCTGGCCGCAGACCTCGATCCCGGCGCGGGCTTCGCCCAGCTGAGGCAACGGCTGGCTCAGGACTTCGACGGCGTGGCCCTGCTGGAGGCCGCCGGCAGCCTGCACGAAGGATTGCTGTATGGGCTCAGCCTTCCTCAGCTGGCCCAGGGCCTGGATGCCCCGGTTCTGCTGGTGCAGCCCTGGAACGACAGCCGCAGCGTGGATTCCCTGCTGGAGGCCAAGGCCCGCCTCGGCGACCACCTGCTGGGCGTGGTGCTGAATGCCGTGGACCCCGCCATGGTGCCCCAGCTCGGCCAGGACATCGTGCCCGCCCTCGAACAGCTCGGCCTGCCGGTGCTCGCGGTGATGCCCCGCAGTCCGCTGCTGCGCAGCGTCACCGTGGAGGAGCTGGCCCGCCGCCTCGGCGCCCAGGTGCTCTGCTGCCGGGATCGCCTTGATCTGCTGGTGGAGACCCTCTCGATCGGCGCCATGAACGTGAATTCGGCGATGGAGTTCTTCCGCCGCCGCCGCAACATGGCCGTGGTCACAGGTGCGGACCGCACCGACATCCAGCTGGCCGCCCTGGAGGCCTCCACCCAGTGCCTGATCCTCACCGGCGCCGGCGACCCGCTGCCCCAGTTGCTGACCCGAGCTGAGGAGCTGGACGTGCCCCTGCTCAAGGTGGAGCACGACACCCTCACCACCGTGGAAGTGATCGAGCGTGCCTTTGGCCACGTGCGGCTGCATGAGGCGGTCAAGGCCACCTATGCGGTGCGCCTTGTGGAGGAACACTTCGATTTCGAGCGTCTTTTCACTCGCCTACGCTTGCCCGCAATGGTCCAATAACGCTGCTAGTTTCTTGGCGCAGCCTGCGATCTTGCGGTGACCCGGTCCCTGGATCTTCCTTCCATCGAACGGATCGACACCCTGGCTCAGGAGCTCGCCATGCTCCAGGACACCAGCAAGCGCAGGATCGCCATCCTGGGCAGCCGCCATGTGCCGGTGGTGTCAATCCATCTCGTCGAAGTCATGGCGCGCTCCCTGGCCCAGGAGGGTCACAATCTGATCACCTCCGGGGCCCAGGGGGTCAACGCCGCGGTGATTCGGAGCGTTCTTGAAATCGATCCCTCCCGTCTCACCGTGCTGCTGCCCCAGAGCCTGGACCGCCAGCCCACTGAATCGCGCGAGCAGCTCGATCGGGTGTTGCATCTGATCGAGAAGCCCGAGCACGACGATCTGCCTCTGCCGATGGCCAGCAGCCTCTGCAATCAGGACATCATCACCCGCTGTGATCAGCTGATCTGCTACGCCTTCCATGACAGCGAGACGCTGCTGGCCAGCGTGCGGGTGGCCGAGGACATGGGCAAGGTGGTGAGCCTGCTCTACTTCGACTGATCCTGATCAGCTGATCCGCATCAGCCGACCAGGGCGAGCATGGCCCTGAGCCCGGCCACGTAGAGGATGCCGCTGCAGACCACTCCGGCGGCCCAGCACAGCCCGCGCAGCGGGGGCAGGTTGCCGATGTAGGCCCCCAGGTAGGCCAGACGCAGGGCCGGATGCAGCCAGGCCGCCGCCACCACCGCCGGGCCCGTGGCCCCCGCCACCAGGCAGAGCAGAACGGCGGGTGCATGCAGGGTGAAGGCTTCGAAGCTGTTCTGGTGGGCCCAGCTGGCGCGCTTGCCCCAGGCCGGCAGCCGCTCAAACATGGCGCGCGGCGCCTGCAGGTCGTCAAGGCTGAAATCGGCCTGGGAGCGGGCTGCCCCCAGGGGCACCGTGCTCAGCACCACCACGGCCCCGGCCAGTGCCAGGGACCAGGCCAGGGGGGCAGCGGCGGCGGTGACTCTCATGGTGACCGGGGATCGCGTGGTGGTTGCGCCTGCATGATCGCAGCCGCCTGGGCCAGGATCAGGCCACGCCCCGGCACCCCATGACATCCTCCGCCCCTGTTGCCTCGCCCGCGTCAGCGGCGGTGCCGCCCAACTGGATTGACAACCGCCATCCCCTCGGCCGCCTGATTGCCCTGCTGCTGGCGGTGGAGCCCCTGCGGCGCCTGATGTTTCTGCAGGCGCGCCAGCTGATCATCCGCACCGCCGAAGGTCGCGGCATCGCCTGGCGGGCCCGGCGGCAGGAGCTGCAGCGGCAAGCCGAGCCCCTGCTGGAGGCGAGCCGCAGCCCCCACACCCTGACTCCCGCTTACTACCGGGCCCGCTTTCACGCCTACCAGCAGGGCAACCTCTGCTGGCAGGCCGCCTGTGAGGCGGAGCAGGCCACCGACGCCATGGCCCTGCGGGTCTGGCCCGATGAAGCACTTACTCCACCCCAAGCTCAGCAGCGCCTGCGGCAGGCGATCTTCGCGGCGATCGAACCCAGCCTCCAGGGCCGTCCGGTGCGGGATGCCCTGGACCTGGGCTGCTCGGTGGGGGTGGGAACCCTGGCCCTCAAGCACTGGCTGGAGCAACGCCAGCAGGTCCCGGTGAGGGTGCAGGGGGTCGATCTCTCGCCCGAGATGCTGGCCGTGGCCAGGGTGCGCGATGCCGGCCAGGAGATCCACACCTGGCGCCATGCGGCCGCCGAGGCCACGGGCCTGCCGGACGCCTGCATGGATCTGATCACGCTGCAGTTCGTGTGCCATGAACTGCCTGCCGCCGCCACCAGGGCCGTGCTGGCCGAGGCCGCCCGGCTGCTGAGGCCGTCGGGGGTGATCGCCCTGGTCGACCAGGACCCGGGCTCGGCGGTGATCCGCCGGCTGCCCGCCCCGATCGCCACCCTGCTCAAAAGCACCGAGCCCTACCTGGAGGACTACTTCCGCCTTGATCTGCCGGGAGCCCTGGCGGAGGCGGGCTTCCAGGCGGTGCGGGGCCAGGCCTGCGACCCCAGGCATCGGGTGCTGGTGGCCGTGCGCTGAGCGCCAGGGCTGGACGGTGTCGCTGGGGGAACTGCGCCAGGGTGGTTTTCTACGCTGCTTGCGGCACCGCGCGCTCCCCCTGACCCATGGCTGACACCTATTCCTTCGATGTGGTCTCGGATTTCGACCGCCAGGAACTGGTGAACACCCTCGACCAGGTGCGCCGGGATGTGGGCCAGCGCTACGACCTCAAGGACTCGGCCACCGAGATCGCCCTGGAGGAGACCAGCCTCACCATCACCACGGCCACGGACATGACTCTGCAGGCGGTGGAGGACGTGCTGCGCCAGAAGGCCACCAAGCGCAACCTCTCGCTCAAGATCTTCGACTTCCAGACCCCGGAGGCCGTGGGTGGCAACCGGGTCAAGCAGGAGGTGAAGTTGCGCAAGGGCCTCAGCAAGGAGCTGGCCAAGGATCTCAGCAAGGTGGTGCGCGACAACCTCAAGAAAGTGTCCGTGGCGATCCAGGGCGAGAGCCTGCGGGTCACCGCCAAGAGCAAGGACGATCTCCAGGCGGCGATCCAGCTGCTCAGGGACCAGGAGGTGGAGGTGCCGCTGCAGTTCGAGAACTACCGCTGAGGAGCCACCAGCTGGGGTGCCAATTGTTGTGCTGGCCTAGGCAAGGGTGGACGTGTCCTGTCGCACTTGTTATCGCCAATCTTCAATGTATTAAGCCTTTTGGTTGCTACCGCAGTTGTCAAGTCGATTCCGATTCGACCTGTGCCATGTCCTGCATTTCAGCTCAGACCATCTGAACTGACGGTCCCCAAACTGTCCGCAATAGCCCCCGCGGGCCCCCGCCCTGATTTGTTACGGTGCTGAGGCTTGATGAGTTTTGGCGATGAGTGAATGGAAGGTTCGGAATCTCCCCTCCTGGATGGGTCGGCGCGGCTCCAAGAACGGGTCCAAGCTGAACCTGACTGGTAACAGCACCTGGGCTGGTCAACCGGTGGTGGCCAGGGTGAAGATCAATGCCAGGGGCAAAGGCGATGGCATCACCAACCGTGTGGTGATCAACCGGGCCATGGCCGCCGGCTGGTCGTACAACGGCAATGGCGACCGTGACAAGGTGATCTTTGGCGATCAGGCCGGTGCGATCACCAAGCGCACCAACAGTGTGATCAACTTCGGCAACGACAAGGTGCGGGACACCTTTGTGTTCACCAACACCACCCGTACTCACGGCCCCTTCAATCACATGCAGCGCTATGTGATCCGCAACTTCGGCCGCGAGGATGTCGTGCGTCTCCGCAATGTGGGCCGCACCTTCCGCTTCCGGGATCTGCGAAGCTTCGGCAACGGCGTTTACGGGTTCAACGGTGTGCCCCTAGACAAGCTCCGCGTCTCCCTGGCCTCAGGCCTCGACTGAGGCAGCTCTGCTTAGCCTGAGCGGACCTCCCGGCATCAGGCAGACGGTGATTGGTGCTGAACTGCCCAGCTGTGGCTGGCGTTTCTGGATCGACCGGGGCGGCACCTTCACCGACGTCATCGGCCGCGACCCCGAAGGCTGTCTACGGGTGCGCAAGGTGCTTTCCTTGCCGCCGGGACCATCGGGGGACCCGGTGCTCGCGGCCATGGCTGAGCTGGCTGGCTGTGCTCCCATCGAGGAGATGCGCCTGGGTACCACCGTGGCCACCAACGCCCTGCTCGAGCACCGTGGCTCGCCGGTGCTGCTGCTGGCGAATCGGGGCTTTGCCGATCTGCTGACCATTGGCGATCAGCATCGCCCCGATCTCTTCTCCCTGGCCATCCAGCGGCCCAGGCCCCTGGAGGTGAGGGTGCTCGAGGTGGCGGGGCGCTTGAGCGCCAACGGTGAGGTGTTGGCTCCCCTCCTGCTCGATGACGCCCTGGCCCGGGCGGTGGGCCAGGCCCGTAGCGACGGTTTCAGCAGCTGTGCGGTGGCCCTGCTGCACAGCTGCCGCCAGCCGGCCCATGAGCTCCAGCTGGAGGCCTGGCTGCAGCCCTTCGGCTTCGAGCAGGTGGCGCTCTCCCACCGGCTGAGCGCCCTGGCCCGGCTGGTGCCCCGGGGCCACACGGCCCTGGTGGAGGCGGCAGTGGCGCCGGCGCTTGAGGCTTATCTTCGGCAGGTGCAGCGCTCCCTGGCGAGCCACGCCCCCCGCTCCGGCGCAAGGCCACGCCTGCGGGTGATGCGTTCGAGCGGTGCCCTTGCCGCCCCAAGTGCTCTGCTGGCCAAGGACACGATCCTCTCCGGCCCGGCCGGCGGCATGGTGGGGGCCGTGGCCGTGGCCCGCGAGGCCATGGCGGCGTCGGGCTCCGCGCTGGGGCCCGTGGTGGGCTTCGACATGGGCGGCACCTCCACGGATGTCTTCCACTGGGACCCCTCCAGGGGCCCCCTGGCCTGGGAGCGCCAGGGCGAATCCGAGCTGGCCGGGCTGCGCCTCCAGGCGCCGATGCTGCCGATCCACACCGTGGCCGCCGGTGGTGGTTCCATCCTGCGCTTCGACGGCCAGAGCCTGAGCGTGGGCCCCGCCTCCGCAGGATCTGACCCGGGGCCAGCGGCCTATGGCCGGGGTGGCCCTGCCACCCTCACCGACGCCAACCTGTTGCTGGGGCGCCTGCCCGCTGTGGCGCTGCCGGCGGTGTTCGGCGTCAGCGGCGACCAGCCCCCAGACCTGGGGGCCGTGGCCGGGCGCTTTGCCGCCCTGGCCGCGGCCATGCAGCTGGCCTCACCCGGCATCACCCCGCAGCAGGTGGCTGCCGGAGCCCTGGACCTGGGCCTGGACACCATGGCCGCGGCGGTGCGGCGCCTCTCGATCGAGCGGGGCCACGACCTCCGCGATGCCCTGCTGGTGAGCTTTGGCGGTGCGGGCGGCCAGCACGCCTGCCGGTTGGCCGAGGGCCTCGGCATCAGCCGGGTGCTGTTCCATCCCCTGGCCGGCGTGCTCTCGGCCTATGGCATCGGCCAGGCCGAGCAGCGCAGCCTGCGGGAGTGCCCCACGGCGCTGCCGCTGCTGCCGGCCAGCCTGGAGCAGCTGCAGCGCCGGGCCGAGACCCTGCGCCAGGAAGCCGCCCTGGCCCTGGAGCAGGCCGGCGACCTGGGCGGCACCGAGGGGCCGCTGCGCTGCTGGTTTTCCCTTGAGGTGCGACCACCTGGTCGCGATCAAGGCCTGCTGCTGGCCTGGACGCCGGGCATGAGCGCGGAGTCGCTGGCGGCTGCCTTCGGCGAGGAGCATCGCCAACGCTTTGGCTACTCCCCTGAGCTGCAGATGGCGGAGCTGGTGGTGCAGCGGTTGCTGGTGGAGGTGGCCCCCCCTGAGCCGCCAGGGGCAGCGCCAGGCTGGGAAGCCGAAGCAGCCCCGACCGACGCAACAGACCCGACAGCCGAACTGGGCTACGGAGCCACGGTGAACCTGTGGCTTGATGAGGCCCGCGGCTGGCAGGCGGTGCCCCTCTGGCGCCGGGCCGAGCTGCGGCCCGGCCAACGGCTGGAGGGCCCGGCGCTGCTCCTGGATCCCACCAGCACATCGGTGCTGGAAGCCGGCTGGTCTGGAGATGTGCTCCCGGATGGGGCGCTGCTGCTGCAGGCCCCTTCCCAGCCCCAGGCCGCTGTGCCCGCCCCAGCGCTGCCAGCACAGGCCGACCCCACCCTGCTGGAGCTCTACCACCACCGCTTCGTGGCCATCGCCGAGCAGATGGGCACACGCCTGCAGCAGAGCGCCCGCTCCCTCAACATCCGCGAGCGGCTCGACTTCTCCTGCGCCGTCTTCGATGCGGCCGGCCGGCTGGTGGCCACGGCCCCCCATATTCCGGTGCATCTCGGCTCCATGGGCGAGAGCGTGGCCAGCCTGCTGGCGGCCGTGGCCCGCGGCGAGCGCCCTCGCCTGGAGCCGGGGGACGTGGTGCTCGCCAACGACCCCTATCAAGGCGGCACCCACCTGCCGGACATCACGGCGATCACCCCTGTGTTCGCCCCCGGCGGCGACCCGCTGACGCCCAGCTGTTTCGTGGCCTGCCGGGGCCACCACGCCGACGTGGGCGGCATCACCCCCGGCTCGATGCCAGCCTTCAGCCGCACGATCGAGCAGGAGGGGCTCAGGCTCGACAACCTGCTGTTTCTGCACCGCGGTGAGATCGACATCACGGCCTGGCGCCGGCGCTTTGATCAGGGGCCCCATCCGGTGCGCCAGCCCGACCAGCTGCTCGCCGACCTGCAGGCCCAGGTGGCCGCCAACCGCCTGGGGGTGGAGGAGCTCACGGGCCTGATCCGGGCCAAGGGCCTGGCCGAGGTGCGGGCCTACATGGCCCATGGCCAGGCCCATGCCGCCGAGGCCGTGCGCCGGGTGATCGATCGCCTCAAGGATGGCTCCGCCTGCGTGGAACTCGACGACGGCAGCCGCATCGTGGTGGCCGTGCACCTTGATCGGCAGCGGCGCTCGGCCCTGCTCGATTTCCGGGGCACCTCCCCCCAGCACCCCGGCAACCTGAACGCTCCGCTGGCGATCACCCGAGCCGTGGCGCTCTACGTGTTCCGCTGCCTGGTGGGCGAGCCGATTCCGCTCAACGCCGGCTGTTTCGAACCCCTGGAACTGCTGGTGCCGCCAGGCTGCCTGCTCAATCCCGCCCCGCCGGCGGCCGTGGTGGCCGGCAATGTGGAAACATCCCAGGCCCTGGCCAATGCCCTGTTCGCGGCCCTGGGCGTGCAGGCCGCGGCCCAGGGCACGATGAACAACCTCAGCTTCGGCACCGCCCAGATTCAGTACTACGAGACGATCTGCGGCGGCACCGGCGGCGGCAGGGATCTGCAGGGCCAGGGATTTGCCGGCGCCAGCGCCGTGCAGAGCCACATGACCAACTCCCGCCTCACGGACCCCGAGGTGATGGAGGAGCGTCTGCCGATCCGGATCGAGCGCTTTGCGATCCGGCGCGGCAGCGGTGGCCACGGCCGTTGGCCCGGCGGCGACGGGGTGGTGCGGGAGCTGCGCTTCCTGGCCCCGATGACGGTGTCGCTGCTCTCGGGCGCGCGGCGGGTGGCGCCGGCGGGGCTGGCCGGCGGGCAGCCGGGCCGGGTGGGCAGCAACCGCCTGGAGCGGGAGGACGGCACAGTGGTGATGCTTGCCGGCATCTGCGAAGTGGCAGTGGAGCCCGGTGATCGACTGGTGATCGAAACACCTGGAGGAGGGGGCTATGGCGCACCGGACTGATCGCGGCGCCAAGACCTGGCTGAGCGGCTGGCTGGGAACGGCGCTGCTGGCCGTGGCGCCCGTGGCAGCAGCGCTGCTGGCGGCCGTTCCCCTTGCGGCTGGAGCCCAGGGTGGCGCCTCGGTGGCGCCGTCCAATGTGCTGCAGGAGCGGGGCCAGCGCTTCCAGCCGGTGTGGTCAGCCCGGGGCATGGTGGCCGCCCAGGAGCCCATCGCCGGGGCGGTTGGCGTGCGGGTGCTGCGCCAGGGGGGCAATGCCGTGGATGCGGCCGTGGCCGTGGCCTTCGCTCTGGCGGTGACCGAACCCCAGGCGGGCAACCTCGGCGGCGGCGGTTTTCTGGTGCTGTGGCTGCCGGGTCCATCGCCGGCTGAGGGCCGCGGCTGCCTGGATGGCCCCAGCGCCCCTGGGTCCACCCCTGGGCCTGGCGGCGAGCCGGGAGTGGAGCTGCGCATCGGCGGCGGCACGGCCGTGGCCGTGAACTTCCGGGAAAAGGCCCCCCAGGCCGCCGGCCCCGACCTGTTTCTGCGCCCCGACGGCAGCGTGGACCGCCAGCGCGCCACGGCCAGCCTGCTCAGCACCGGCGTGCCGGGATCGGTGGCGGGCCTGGCGCTGGCCCAACGCTGCTACGGCCGCCTGCCCCTGGAGCAGGTGATGGCCCCCGCCATCGCCCTGGCCGAGGGGGGCTTCGTGGTGAGTCGTGCCCTGGCTGAGGACCTGAGCCGCAGTGCCGCCCGGCTGCAGGCCGATCCCACCGCCAGCCGCATCTTTCTGCCGGCGGCCCGCGCCGGCGCCCGGCTGCGCCAGCCCGAGCTGGCCACAAGCCTGCGGCGCATCGCCGCCGAGGGGGAGCTGGGCTTCTACGCCGGCCCCACTGCTGAAGCCCTCACCGCCTTGATGCGCCAGGGCGGCGGCCTGATCACGGCGGCCGATCTGGCCGCCTACCGGGCCGTGCTGGTGCGCCCTCTGGAGGGCCGCTACCGCGGTCACACCGTGCTGGTGCCGCCGCCCCCCAGCAGCGCCGTGACGATCCTGCAGTTGCTGGCGATCCTGGAGCCCATGGACCTGGCCGGCCTGGGTCATCACAGTGCCGCCAGCCTGCACCGGATGGCGGAGGCGATGCACCTGGCCTACCGCGACCGCAACGCCCTGCTGGGCGATCCTGACCAGGTGGCCATGCCACTGGAGCGGCTGCTGGATCCGGCCTATGTGGAGGCCCAGCGCCAGGCCCTGGATCTGGAGCGCCATCGCCCGGCGGCGGCGGTGCAGCAGGGCCCGCCTCCCCTGCCGGAGAGCGAGGACACCCTGCACTTTTCCGTGGCCGATCGCCAGGGAGGCCTGGTGGCCCTGACCACCACCTTGAACTTCCCCTTCGGCAACGGCATCGCCGTGCCAGGCGCCGGCTTCCTGCTCAACAACGAGATGGACGACTTCACGGCGCGGATCGGCAGCCCCAATGCCTTCGGCCTGGTGCAGGGCGCCGCCAACACGATCGCCCCCGGCCGCCGGCCCCTCAGCTCGATGAGCCCCACCCTGGTGTTCCGGCCCGATGGCAGTCCCTGGCTGGCCACGGGCAGCCCCGGCGGCAGCCGCATCCTCACCACCGTGCTGCAGGTGCTGCTCAACCGCATCGACCACGGCCTCAACCTGGCCGGGGCCGTTGCCGCCCCTCGCATCCATGCCCAGCTGCTGCCCGATCGCCTCTCCCACGAGGAGGGCTTCAGCCCCGACACCCTGAAGCTGCTGGAGGCCCGCGGCCACAGCCTGCGGCGCAGCCGCGCCATGGGTTCCGCCAACAGTGTGGAAATCACGGCGGAGGGCAGCCTCGGCGCGGTGGATCCGCGCCGCTCCGAGGCCAAGGCCCTGCCGGAGTGAGGCCAGAGCCGAGTGCAGATGGGGGATTGCCCACACGGCTGTCGCAATCCATCACAACCGCAGCGACGCCGCCGATCCAGCCAGCAGGCTGGAACCGTTCGGTGGTGCCAGCCCCATGTTTGAGCTGTTGCCCCCCCTCAACGACCACAACCTCCCCTGGATCGACACGATTCACCCGATCGTGGTGCACTTCGTGATCGCCATGGGCCTGGTGATGTTCGTGTTCGATCTGATCGGCGTGGTGGCCCGCAAGCCGGCCCTGTTTGAGGTCAGTTTCTGGAACCTGCTGTTCGCCACCGCGGCGATCTTCGTGGCGATCATCTTCGGCCAGGTGGAAGCCGGGCTGGCCAACCCCTACGGACAGTCCCGCGACATCCTCAGCCTGCACAGCACCATCGGCTGGTCGTTGGCGGCCGTGCTGTCGCTGCTCTCCGGCTGGCGTTACGTGATCCGGGGCCGGGACCCCGAACGCCTGCCCCTGGCCTTCCTGGCCGCCGGCGCCCTGCTCAGCGCCTTGATCGTGGTGCAGGTGGGGCTGGGCAACCAGCTCGTGTGGATCTACGGCCTGCACACGGTGCCCGTGGTGGAAGCGGTGCGTGGAGGCCTGGTCTGATGGCGCTCGGCCCCAACGATCTTCCCTACGCCCTGCCGATCCACCCCAACCTGGTGCACTTCACGATCGGCCTGTTCGTGATTGCGATCGTCTTCGACGTCGCCGGCGCCCTGTTTCCCCTGGAGAAGCGGCTGTTCCGCTTTCTGGCCCTGCCGGTGACCCGCTCCGGCTTTCACGCCGTGGGCTGGTACAACCTGCTCGCCTGCGCTCTGGTGAGTTTCTTCACGGTGGCTGCGGGCCTCTACGAGATGCTGCTGGCCCAGCCGATCGAGGGGGTCACCAGCAGCCTGGGCCTGGGGGCCTCCGCCACCCTGCTCTGGCATGGCGTGGGCGGGGTGCTGATCCTGCTGCTGATCGTGGCGATGACGCTCTGGCGCGGCTTCCAGCGCTTCCGCTGGCGGCGCGACCTGGGCCGCCAGGTGCAGTGGAGCTACCTGCTCTCCGGCCTGGTGCTGTTCGGGGTGATCGGTCTGCACGGCACCCTCGGCGCCGAGCTGGCGGCTGAGTTCGGCGTGCACGTCACCGCCGACCAGCTGCTGGCCAGGGGCTTCGATCTGCGCGAGGCCCTGCCATGACCAGCAGCAGCCGTCTGATGCCTCTCGGCCTGGGCCTCGGCGCCGCCGTGCTCCTGGACGGCTGGCTCAGCCTGGGCATGGCCCGGCTCTCGCACCGCTGGCTGCCGGTGCAGGCCTCGGCCGCGGCCCCCCATGTGGACAACCTGTTCGCCCTGGAGACGGGCATCGGCAGTTTCATCTTCTTCGGCTGCCTCGGCGTGATCGGCTGGACGCTGCTGTTCAACCGGGCGCCGAAGTACGACATGGAGGACGGCGCACCGATCGAAGGCAACCTCAAGCTGGAGGTGGTGTGGACCGTGATCCCCCTGCTGGTGGTGATGGCGATCAGCTGGCACGCGATCGGTGTCAACCGCACCCTGGCCACCCTGGGTGGCAAGCTCCGCCTTCCCACCGCCGCTGCACCGGTGCTGGAGGCCGGCCCCCTCACGGCCCAGGCCGCTGGCCTGGCCGCCAGCGATCCGGCCGCGGCCCCCGAGCCGATCACCGTGCTGGCGCGCCAGTGGTCGTGGGAGTTCATCTACCCCAACGGCGTGCGCAGCACCGAGCTGCATCTGCCGGTGGATGAACGGGCCCACTTCCGGTTGCAGTCGCTGGATGTGATCCATGGGTTCTACGTGCCGGCGTTTCGTCTCAAGCAGGACCTCATCCCCGGCAGCGTGATCGACTACAGCCTCATCCCCACCCGCCCCGGCCGCTACCGGCTGCGCGATTCGATGTTCAGCGGTGCCTATTTCGCTGCCAACCAGACCGACGTGGTGGTGGAAACGCCGCAGCGCTTCCAGGCCTGGCTGGAGGCAGCCAGCCGCGAGCCCCTGCGCCCCGGTGCCAACCCTGCCGTGGAGCTCTACAAGCAGCGCCAGGCCCGCGGCGACCGCGGCTGGGCCACGGTGCCACCGGCTCCAGCGCCGCAGGTGAACGTGAGCGCCGACCCCTCCGCCCCCCACGACGCCTGAGATGACCTCCACCTCCCCCTTTGATCCCCGGGTGCTGAAGGCCTCCCACCCGGTTCCGGGCGCTCCGGACAACTGGCGGCGCTTCTTCAGCTTCAACACCGATGCCAAGGTGATCGGCATCCAGTACATCGCCGTGGCCCTGCTCTTCCTGCTGGTGGGCGGTGTGCTGGCCATGATCATGCGCGGTGAGCTGATCACTCCGCCGGCCGATCTGGTGGATCCCACCGTGTACAACGGCCTCTACACCATGCATGGAACAGTGATGCTGTTCCTGTTTCTATTCCCGATCCTCAACGGTTTCAACAACCTGTTGATTCCGGTGATGATCGGCGCGCCGGACATGGCCTTTCCCCGGCTCAATGCCCTGGCCTTCTGGATGTTCCCGGTGTTCGGGGTGATCCTGATGGCCAGCTTCCTGGTGCCCGGTGGCCCCTCCAGTTCGGGCTGGTGGGCCTACCCGCCCCTGAGTCTGCAGAACCCCCTGGGGCTGTTCCTCAACGGCCAGTTTCTGTGGATTCTGGCGGTGGCCCTCTCCGGCATCTCCTCGATCCTGGGGGCGGTGAACTTCGTGACCACCATCATCCGCATGCGGGCGCCTGGGATGGGCTGGTTTCGGATGCCGATCTTCTGCTGGACCGCCGCCGCCGCCCAGATCATCCAGCTGATCGGCCTGCCGGTGCTCACCGGCGGCGCCGTGATGCTGCTGTTCGACCTCAGCTTCGGCACCAGCTTCTACCGCCCTGAAGGCGGTGGCGACCCGATGCTCTATCAGCACTTCTTCTGGTTCTATTCCCATCCGGCCGTCTATGTGATGGCCCTGCCGGTGTTCGGCATCTTTTCGGAGATCCTGCCGGTGTACGCCCGCAAGCCCCTGTTCGGCTATCCGGTGGTGGCCGTGGCCTCGTTCGCGATCACCGGCCTCAGCCTGATCGTGTGGGTGCACCACATGTTCTACAGCGGTACGCCGCAGTGGATGCGCAATGTGTTCATGGTCACCACCATGCTGATCGCAGTGCCCACCGGCATCAAGGTGTTTGCCTGGATCGGCACCCTCTGGCGCGGCCGCATCCGGCTCAGCACGCCGATGCTGTTCTGCCTGGGCGGCATCGTGAACTTCATCTTCGCCGGTATCACCGGCGTGATGCTGGCCACCGTGCCGGTGGACATCCACGTGGGCAACACCTATTTCGTGGTGGGCCATTTTCACTACGTGATCTTCTCCACCCTCACCTTCGGCGTGTTTGCCGCCATTTACCACTGGTTCCCCAAATTCACGGGCCGGATGATGGTGGAGAGCCTCGGCAAGCTGCACTTCGTGCTCACCTTCGTGGGCAGCACCCTCAACTTCCTGCCGATGCACTGGGCCGGCCTGATGGGCATGCCACGCCGGGTGGCCTCCTACGACCCCGAATTCGCCCTGGCCAATGTGCTGGCCAGCCTCGGCGCCTTCCTGCTGGGGGTGGCCACGATCCCCTTCCTGCTCAACGTGGTGAGCTCCTGGGCCCGGGGCGCCAAGGCGCCGCCCAACCCCTGGCAGGCGATCGGTCTGGAGTGGCTGCTGCCCTCACCACCGCCCGTGGAGAACTTCGAAGACCATGTGCCCACCGTGATCAGCGGTCCCTACGGCTACGGCCTGAACCGACCGCTCGTGGAAGACCAGCAGCGCTACGTGGACTGGGCCGAGGCCGCCGGCCGGATCGAGCCATGACGGACTTCTCCTCCCAGACCACGGCCGCCGCCGCCAGCCATGGCCATGGACACGCCAACCACACGCTCACGGGCTTCGTGATCTTCCTGCTCTCGGAGAGCGTGATCTTCCTGGCCTTCTTTGCCGGCTATGCGGTGCTCAAGGCCTCCTCGCCGCTGTGGCTGCCGCCGGGGGTGACGGGCCTGGAGGTGCGTGAACCGCTGGCCTACACGGCGGTGCTGGTGAGCAGCAGCGGTGTGGCCTGGCTGGCCGAGCGCGCCCTGCACCGCCGCCGTCTCAGGAGCTTCCGCGCCTGGTGGCTGCTCACCATGCTGATGGGCAGCGTGTTCATCTATGGCCAGGTGATGGAGTGGCTGCGGCTGCCCTTCGGCCTCGGCGATGGGGTGTTCGGGGCGGGGTTCTATCTGCTCACGGGCTTCCATGGCCTGCATGTGATCAGCGGCATCCTGTTGATGGGCCTGATGCTGGCCCGCTCCTTTCGGCCCGGCAATTACGACGACGGCGAGGTGGGCGTGGTGGCCGTGTCGCTGTTCTGGCACTTCGTGGATGTGATCTGGATCGTGCTGTTCCTGCTCCTCTACGTGTGGCAGGTCTGACGCGGTGGCTGAGTTGGGACCCGGAGCCATGATCATTGACGACCGCGATTACGACGTTCTGATCGTCGGCGCCGGCGCAGCCGGTGGCACCCTCGCCGCTGAGCTGGTGCGGGCCGGCTGCTCAGTGCTGTTGCTGGAGCGCGGCATCTCCCTGCCGCTCGCCGATCAGAACGTGGCCGATGTGGACCTGTTCCGCCGCCGCCGCTACCACCCCTCGGGCAGCTGGTTTGGCCCCGATGGGGACCCCTTCCTGCCCCAGATGCTCTATGCCCCCGGCGGCAACTCCAAGATCTGGGGCGGTGTGCTGGAGCGCATGCGCGAAGCGGAGTTCAGCGGCCTGGCCCTGCAGGAGGGCCGCAGCCCCGACTGGGGCCTCCGCTATGGCGATCTGGCCCCCTGGTACGACCGCGCTGAGCAGCTCTACCGGGTGCATGGCCGTGCCGGCATCGATCCCACGGAGCCAACCCGCAGCACGGCCTACCCCCATCCGCCGCGGCGCTTCGAGCCGTTGATGGAGGCGATCGAGGCTGGCCTGCAGCGCCGGGGCCTCCATCCCTATCCCCTGCCCCTGAGCTGGTCGAGCGATCCGGATGACCCCACCGGTGATGCTGAGCTGTTCGGCGTGTGGCCCGCCTGTGAGGAAGGGCCGGGATCCTGTGTGCTGCGCACGGGCGCTGAGGTGCGGCGCCTGCACGTGAACCCCGCAGGCACTGAAGTGAAGGGGGTGGAGGCGGAGATCGGCTCCCAGCGCTGGCTGTTCCGGGCCCACCAGGTGGTGCTCTCTGCCGGCGCCGTGAACACCGCCGCCATCCTGCTGCGCTCCGCCAGCGACAGCCACCCTGAGGGCCTGGCCAACGGCTCCGGCCAGGTGGGCCGCAACCTGATGAAGCCCCAGCTCACCGCCATGCTGCAGCTCGCCAGCGAACCCAACTCGGGCCGCTACGCCCGCAGCCTCGGCATCAGCGACTACTACTGGGGCGACCGCAATGTGAGCTTCCCGCTCGGCTCGATCCAGAGCGGTGGGGGTGTGCTGCAGGATCCGCTGTTCGCCGAATCGCCGCCGATCCTGTCGCTGATCACCCGGTTGCTGCCCGATCGCGCCGTGGAATGGCTGGCCGATCGCTCCGTGAGCTGGTGGGCGATGAGCGGCGTGCTGCCCGAGCCCGAGAACCGCGTCACCCTGCGGGGGGAGAGCATCCAGATCAACTACCTGCCCAACAACCGCGAGGCCCACGACCGGCTCGTCTACCGCTGGCTGGACACCATCCAGAAGCTGGAGGCCGACCCCCTCACCCAGGTGGTGCGCGCCGCCCCGATCTACCCCCGTGGCGAGGCGCCGCTGGCGGTGATGGGCTATTCCAGCGGCACCTGCCGCATGGGCTCAGATCCGGCCCAGGCCGTGGTGGACCTGGAGGGTCGCTGCCATGGCCTGGCCAACCTGAGCGTGGCCGATGCCAGCGTGTTTCCCAGCTGTCCGGCGGTGGGGCCGGGCCTCACCGTGATCGCCCTGGCCCTGCGGCTGGGCGAACGCCTGCGCCGGGAACTCAGCCCAGGCTGAGCAGGAACACCAGCAGAAACGCCGACAGCAGCCCCAGGCCGAGGCGCGCCAGCAGCAGCAGACCGCCGTGGAAGCGATCCTGCGGGGCCACCTGGCGGCCCTGCATCACCTTCAGGTTCATCGCCGCCAGCACGGGTGTGGTGAGGAAGGACACCACCATGGCCAGCTGCACCAGGGTGCCCATGGAGCCTGGCCAGAGGCCCACCACGGCGGCCGCCAGCAGGGCATGCAGGCCAATCCAGAGCTGCTGGTCGCGACGATCGTGCACCTGCTGGCCCCGGTGACCCCGCAGCAGCCGCAGTCCGGCTGAGGCAGAGCGGGGGTAGCCATCCAGGCAGGTGAGGCTGGTGCTCAGCATCGTGATGAAGGCCGCAGCAGCGATCAGGGGGTAGGCCCAACTCCCCAGGCTGGCGGTGTAGAGCTGCACCAGCTGCTGGGCAAAGGCGGCTCCGGCCTGCGAGAACTCCCGGCCCGTGCCGTGCATCACCCAGGCGCCCAGCAGCAGGAACAGCACGGCCATCACCGTGGTGAGGACGTAGCCGAGGTTGAAGTCGGCTTCCATGGCGGCCCGGCTGCTGCGTTCACCTGTGTCCTCCTCCCGGGCAAAGATCCATAGCGATGACCAGGCCGCCAGATCCAGCGGACAGGGCATCCAGCCGATCAGGGCCACCAGAAAGGGCAGGGACGTGAGGCTCCAGGGGCTGGGGCTGAACAGGCCGGCCCCGCTGCCCAGCCGCCCGCGCAGCAGCACGGCCCCCGTGGCCACCGCGGTGCACAGCACCAGCAGCAGCACGATCACCTTGCTGAACCGATCGAGGCTGCGGTAATGCCCCAGCAGCAGCAGGGCCAGCCCCAGGACCAGCAGGGCCAGGGAGAGCAGCACCGGGCTGAAGGGCAGGAAGCTGGTGGCCAGGCTGCCGGCCACTGCCGTCACGGCGGCGATGTTGGCCACGCCGGTGGCGAGGGTGATCAGCAGGAACAGGGGCAGATACCAGGGGCGCTGGCGCTGGTATCCCTCCAGCAGGCTGAGGCCGGTGACCGCCGTGAAGCGCGTGCCCACCAGCAGAAAGGGATATTTCACCAGGTTGGCCAGCAGCACCAGGCCCAGCAGGCCCAGGCCATAGCGGGCACCGGCCTGGGTGGAGGCCACCAGATGGGAGCCGCCGATGGCGGCACCGGCCAGCAAGACCCCCGGCCCCAGGGCCTGGCGCAGGCTGGAGAGGCTGAGGGGCTGGTCGGCGGCGGGGTCTCTGACCGCGGGCGTGGGGTCCATCAGGACCTCAGGCGATGGCGGCGAAGCTCTCCTGGAAGGCGGTGAGGGTGGCATCCACGTCGGCGTCGCTGTGGGCCAGGGAGGTGAAGCCGGCCTCGAAGGCACTGGGGGCCAGGTACACGCCGCGCTCGAGCATGGCCCGGTGCAGCTTGCCGAAGCGGGCCGCATCGGCGGCCTTCGCCTCCTCGAAGTTGCGCACCGGCCCATCGCAGAGGAAGAAGCCGAACATGGCGCTGATCGAGCCGCCGCAGATCGGCAGGCCGGCCGCTTTGCCGGCCTCGAGAATGCCCTTGATCAGGCGCTGGGTGGTGGCTTCCAGCCGCTCGTAGGTGCCCGGCTGGCGCAGCAGATCCAGCGTCTTGATCCCTGCGGTCATGGCCAGGGGATTGCCGCTGAGGGTGCCCGCCTGATACATCGGCCCCGCCGGGGCCACCATCGCCATGATCTCGGCCTTGCCACCGTAGGCGCCCACCGGCAGGCCACCGCCGATCACCTTGCCCATGGTGGTGAGGTCGGGGGTCACCCCGAAGCGGGCCTGGGCGCCGCCGTAACTGATGCGGAAGCCGGTCATCACCTCGTCGAACACCAGCAGGGCGCCGTTCTCCTTGGTGAGCTCGCGGATGCCCTCCAGGAAGCCCGGCACCGGCGGGATGAAGCCGGCATTGCCCACCACCGGTTCGAGGATCACGCCGGAGATTTCGCCGGGATTTTCGGCGAACAGCTGCTTCACAGCTTCCAGGTCGTTGTAGGGGGCGGTGAGGGTGCTGGCGGTGGTGGCCCGGGGCACGCCCGGGGAATCGGGCAGGCCGAGGGTGGCCACGCCGGAACCGGCCTTGACCAGAAACATGTCGGCGTGGCCGTGGTAGCAGCCCTCGAACTTGATCACCTTCTCGCGGCCGGTGAAGGCGCGCATCAGGCGCAGCACGGACATGCAGGCCTCGGTGCCGCTGTTCACGAAGCGCACCATCTCCACGGAGGGCACGGCCTCGATCACCCGCTGGGCCAGCTCGTTCTCCAGCTCACAGGGGGCGCCGAAGCTGGTGCCCTTGTCGAGGGCGCTGTGCAGGGCGGCGATCACTTCGGGGTGGGCGTGGCCGCAGATGGCCGGCCCCCAGCTGCCGATGTAGTCGATGAAGCGGTTGCCATCCACGTCCCAGGCGTAGGCGCCCTTGACCCGGTCGAACACGATCGGATTGCCTCCCACGGAACGGAACGCCCGTACCGGCGAACTCACACCACCGGGCATCAGGGCCTGGGCGGCAGTGAAGATCTCCTGGGAGCGGGCGGTGTTCACGGCGGGAGCCGATACGGGAGCCGAGGTCAAAGCGGATTCCGCGGGGGGTGAAGGGTGTCTGGGGCCGGGGAGCAACGGCCGGGGATGGCCCGGTGCCTTGCGCCGTAACGGTGGAGCATTACGGAACGACCGCTTCCCATCCTGGCCCAAGACCCGGCAGAACGGTTTGTGGGTAGCTTCGGGTCACGTTCAACCGGCCCTGGGAGCCTTCCGGCCCTGTGAATCCTCCGGCACTGTGAGCTCCGGCACCCTGAGATCCGGCACGGCCAGCTCCGCCCCTGGGAGCATGGACTGGCCCGGCCTGGAGCGCGACCTGCGCCGGCTGCTGCCCGCCCGCGCCGTGGTGGCGGCGGCCCAGGAGCTGCTCGCCTACGACTGCGACGGCCTCACCCTGAATCGCCACCAGCCGCGCCTGGTGGTGCTTCCTGAGACCACCCAGCAGGTGTCGGATGTGCTGGCTCTCTGCCACCGCGAGGGGGTGCCCTTCGTGGCCCGGGGCAGTGGCACGGGCCTCTCCGGTGGGGCCGTGGCCGAAACCGAGGCCCTGGTGGTGGCCACCAGCCGCATGCGCAAGGTGATCGAGCTCGACCTCGCCAACCGGCGGGTGGTGGTGCAGCCCGGTGTGATCAACAGCTGGGTGACCCGGGCGGTGGCCGGGGACGGCTTCTATTACGCCCCCGATCCCTCCAGCCAGGTGGCCTGCAGCATCGGCGGCAACGTGGCCGAGAACTCGGGCGGCGTGCACTGCCTCAAGTACGGCGTCACCAGCAACCACGTGCTGGCCCTGGAGGTGGTGCTGCCTGATGGCACGGTCACCACCCTGGGGGGGCAGCTCGATGAGATGGCCGAGATCGATCTGCGCGGAGCCTTCATCGGCAGCGAGGGCACCCTCGGCATCGCCACAGCCATCACCCTGCGGCTGCTGCAGGCGCCCCAGAGCGTGGCCGTGCTGCTGGCGGACTTCACCTCCATGGAGGCCGCCGGTGAAGCCGTGCGGCAAGTGACGGCGGCTGGGGTGATGCCGGCGGGGATGGAAATGATGGACCGCCTCACGATCGAGGCGGTGGACGACTACTTCGGCCACGACGAATACCCTCGCGACGCCGCCGCCGTGCTGCTGATCGAGCTGGATGGCCAGCAGCGGGAGGTGGCCGCCGCCGCTGAGCTGGCGACCGCCCTCTGCCGCCAGGCGGGGGCCAGGCGGGTGCGCGAAGCCTGGGATCCCGAGGAGCGGGCCCTGCTCTGGAAGGGCCGCAAGTCGGCGATCTCGGCCCTGGGCCGGCGCTTCCCCAGCTACTACCTCCAGGATGGGGTGGTGCCCCGCAGCGCCCTGCCCCGGGTGCTGGCGGCGATCGAGGGCCTCAGCGAGCGCTTCGATCTGCCGGTGGCCAATGTGTTTCATGCCGGTGACGGCAATCTCCACCCCCTGATCCTCTATCGGGCCGGTGAGCCGGGCATCGCTGAGCGGGTGCAGGAGCTGGGGGCCGAGATCCTGCGGCTCTGCGTGGAGGCGGGGGGCAGCATCACCGGTGAGCACGGCGTGGGCAGCGACAAGCGCTGCTACCTCAGCTGGATGTTCAGCCCGGACGACCTGGCCACGATGCAGTTGGTGCGCCGCTGTTTCGATCCCCAGGGCAGGGCCAACCCCGGCAAGATCTTTCCCACCCCGCGCACCTGCGCCGAATCAGCCAGGCGGGTGCAGGTGCTGCAGCAGGAAGGGGTCAGCTTGCCCGAGGAGGCTGTGGTGTTCTGATCCGCTGGGCTTTTCCAACGGATTGTTCTTGCTCATGGATACTCCTTGCGGAACGCTTCGATGGCCTCGCTGAGTTTCTCTGAGGAGGCGCCGCTCACCATGAAGAGCTTGAACCTTTCATCCCTGCTGAGATAGTCGGCATAGGAAGAACGCAGGTAGGGCTTGTAGCTGTCGTTTCCCTTCAGATGCACCTCGAAGAAGGGCAATGCCATGCCTTGCATGTAGCCGCCGATCAGGCCCTGGCTGGGCAGGGTCAGATCCGTCATGGACTGGATGGCGTCCTTGATGCCCGGGTCAATCTTGGTGAAGTTCACATGGGCCTGGCCCTGCACGATCAGCCAGTACTTGTCGGGGGCCGTGAGCCAGGTGAAGGAAGCGGCCTGCTCCAGGGCTGGCGGCGTTGCCGGGTCGTAGCTGCCGGAGGCCATCACCACCGGCAGCTTGAGCTTGCCGATACCGGCCTTGCCGAAGATGCTCCGATTCACCGGGTTGGCGGCGAACACTGCTGCGGTGCGGTCGTCCTGGAGGTTGGTGAGGTCCTGGGGTGGCAGCCGCAGGGCCTGGCATTGCAGCAGCAGTGAGAGATTCAGGGCCGCATAGGGACGTTCGCAGTCTTCCTTGAGGTAAGCGAGATCGACCTGGGCACCACCCAGGGCCAGCACCGTGTAGCCGCCGAAGGAATGGCCGGCCACGCCCACTTTTTCGAGGTTGAGTCTGCCGTTGAACTGGTCCGCATTGCGTCGCTCCAGCTCATCGATGACGAAGCTGACGTCCTTGGGGCGGTTGACAAAATCGTTGATATCGAAGAGGTCTTTGTGCAGGCCCCGCAGCATCTCCTGCAGCCAGATCGCATCGCTGCCTGGGTGTTGGGGTGCGGCAATCAGATAGCCATGGGAGGCAATCTGCTGCATGACCTCAGCGAAATCTTCTGGACGGGAGGCCAGGCCATGGGACAACACGATCACGGGAATCGTTGTTGATCCCTTGATCTTCGGTGTGTAGACATCCACGTAGAACGAACGATCCCGTGTGGTATCGGTCAGGTTCCAGACCTCTTTGGTCACCGGGTGCGGACCCGGTTGGCGCGGATTGGCCATGGCGGCGTAGTCCTCCACGGGCTGAGCCTCGGCTTCCGCTGCCGTGAGGCTGCTCATCACCGTGTCCAGGCGTTCGGTGGCGGCGATCACGCGCTCCGCGGCCTTTTCAGCCCCCAGCACCTTTTCCCCATGGATCTGGATGTTGGCTGGGAGTTGGTCGAGCACCGACAGCAAGCTGAGCCCCTCTTCGGAGAAGGCTGCATTCACCAAGGCGGCCCGCAGCACCAGTTTCCCGTTCCCACCGCGCAGCACGGTGATCGCTTTGCCCAGGCGCTCGAGAATGTCTTCTCCGATTCCCGTGTTGAAGAATCGCGAAACGATCAGGGGGTCAACGTTGGCCTTCGTGGTGAGGGCTTTGCGCAGCAGGGGGTATTGCTCGGGCTTCACCGCCGCCAGGAAAAAACCGAGATCCTCTTCAACCGTTCCATCCTTGGCAAAGGCCTCCAGTGAGCTCAGCTTCAGCGAACGGATCAGCGGCCCATAGGAGAAGGAGAGCGTTTCCTCCGCCCTGGCGGGTTGGCTGAGCAGCCCTGAACCGGCGACCGCCAGCAGAGCCAGGCCAACCAGCTGTCCCTTCAAGATCCTGCTGCAACGCTTCATCCCCCTGGAGATGACCTGATGCCGTGCCATGAAGGATGGAAGAAATTCGTGGCCGAAGGCTACTGAACTCAGGCTTCTTCGCCCTCGTCGTCCTCCTCCTGGGGTGGCCAGGCCAGGTTCACCACCACCGGCGCGTGGTCGCTGGGTTGCTCATTGCCCCGGGTGTGCCTGTGGATCTGACAGCCGCTGGCGCAAGCCACCAGCTCCTCAGAAAGATAGATGTGATCGATGCGCCAGCCCCGGTCCCGGTCCCAGGCGCCGCTGCGGTAGTCCCACCAGCTCCAGTGCCCGCTGTCCGGCTCGAACAGGCGGAAGGCATCGCTGAGCCGATTGTCCAGCGCTGCCGCCAGGGCCTGCCGCTCGGCCTCGCTGGCCATGATGCCGCCCGTGAGCCGCTTCGGATCGTGCAGGTCGCGGGCTTCGGGGCCGATGTTGAAGTCGCCCAGCATGCACAGGGGGTCGCCCTGCTGCGCCTGGACGCCGAGAAACCGCCCCAGACAGTCCAGCCAGTCCAGCTTGTAGCGGTACTTGTCGCTGCTGAGGGCGCTGCCGTTGGGCACGTAGAGGTTGAGCACCCGCAGCCCTTCCACCAGGGCACTGATCACCCGCTTCTGCTCGCCGAGCCGCTCGGCCTCGGGCTCCCCCGGCAGCAGGGCCGTAAAGCCGATCTGCACATCCTCGAGCGGCAGCAGGCTGAGAATGGCCACGCCGTTGTAGGCCTTCTGGCCGCTGATGGCGCTGCTGTAGCCGAGCTCGCTGAAGGCCTGATGGGGGAAGAGCTCATCGGCCACCTTGGTCTCCTGCAGACAGAGCACCTCGGGACGCTCCTGCTGCAGCCAGGCCCGGATCTGCTCCAGGCGGGTTCGCACGGAGTTGACGTTCCAGGTGGCGATGCGCATGGGGGCTCGGCTCAGAGCGGGTCGAATCCCCCTTAGCATCCAACCACTGGCTTCGCGAGCGTTCCCCATGGCCCCCATGGCTCTGATTCGCCCCGCATCCCTGGCCCTGGGTCTGGCTGCCGCAGCGGCCCTGGTGGGCGCCTCTGCTGGTCTGGCCCCGCCTGCCGGGGCTCAGCAGGCCGGCTACGGCCAGACCCTCGGCGGTCCACTGGACTCCAACGACGATGACTTCGGCACCGGCGCCCCCCGTGGCGGCAGCAGCAACATCCTCGATGCGACCAACCCCATGGATCTGATGAACAGGCTGCGGCGGGCCACGGCCCTCGACGACGCCACGTCGCCAGGCGACGCTGTGGATGCCGCGCTGCAGGACTTCAATTCTCAGTCCGCGTCGCCGGGCTCCCGGTTGGCTCCGCCTTGACCTCCGGACGCGCCTGGGCTGGTCCTTTGCTCTGGATTGATTTGAGGCCCCAGGCCGCGGCAACTCTGTCCAGGCGCGAATCGGCGTCCTTGCCTCCCTGTTGCCTGGCCTTGGCCAAGCTGTCATGGGCTGCCTTGGTGTCGCCTCGCTCCTGCTGAATCAGGGCCACAGCAAGGATGGGCCGCGGATCTTTGGGGAAGGTGCCCGAGAGCTTGATCAGTTCCGCCTCCGCCTGGCCACCCTGGCCGCTGCGTTGCAGCACGTTGGCGAGCAGCAGGCCGATGGGCACGGCATTGGGGCTGGGCGTGGGGGTGCTGGCCCGCCGCAGGGCTCCCTCAAGCTGGCTTCTGGCCTCGGCGGCGCGCCCCGTTTCCAGCTGGATCAAGGCCATCAATTGCAAGGCCTCCACCTGGTCGGGCCGCTGGTTCAACACCTGGCGCAGTTCCCGTTCGGCACCTGCCCGGTCGTTCTGGTCGCGGCGCAGTTCGGCCAACAGCAGCCGCAAGGACCAGCGCTGGGGCTGCTGGTCGGCTAGTCGTTCCACCAAGGGGGTGGCCTCGGCCCGGCGGTCAAGTGCCACCAGCAATTCGAGCAGACGTTGCTGCTCACTTTCGCTGGCCTGGCCACTGTCGAAGCGGCCTCTCAGCTGGGCGGCCTCGCGCTGCAGGCCCGGCCGTGAAGCGGTGGTGCCGGGAGCGCCGCCCCGCTGCTGCCCCAGCCACCAGCCCACTGATAGGGAGGTGACGGCCAAGGCCACCGTAGCTACAGCGAGCCAGGGACCCTGCCGTCGGGGGGCTGGAGGCATGGCGCCGGGGACCTGTGCGAGCAGGCCTTCAGTCTGCCCTGGCTTCCCACCCCCCGGATCCGGTCAGCACGACAGGCTGGGGCCTTTACATTGGTCGACATGCGCGACCACCCCATCCCACCGGTCACCGAACCGTTGCAGTACCGGGCCATCGGCGTGGTGCGCGGTACCTATGTGCCCACCGACCCCGAGCAGCTCACCCGCGGAGCCATCCACACGGCCGATGGCCAGGCCGTTGAGGCCGTGGTGCTCGGGCGCCTGCTCACGCTGATGCGGCGGCACCTCGATCTCGCCCAGCCCCACCTCTGGGTGGTCTACCCCCGCTCCCGGGAGGAGCAGGGTCTGCATCTGCAGATGGTGGGGGTCTGGGAGCCCAGCACCCTGGCCGAGCCGGCGGATGTCGATCCTGCGGTCGGTGGGGCCGTGGGGGGCGAAGCAGAGGGCGGCCCTGTCCAGGCGCCTGGCAGCGATGAGCTCCCCGAGGGTGATGACTACTTCTCCGTGCGGGGCGAGCTGATCTACACCCGTCCTGAAACGGGGGATCTGGTGGTCAAGGTGAGGCAGCTGCCGCGCTCCGATGGCAGCCGCCCGATTCCGTTCAAGCTGCAGCTCAAGGGAGAGGTTCCCCTCGACCATCTGCGCCATTTCGTCTCGCTGGCCATGCGCCGCTGCGGGGAGCAGCTTCAGCTGGAGAGCTTTGAGGTGCTGGCCCCTGTGGCCCAGCGGGGCAGCCGTGGTGGCAAGGGCCGCCGCGAAGGCGGTGCCAAGCCCAGCCCCAAGCGGGGCGGCGGTCGCACGGCGGTGAGCAGGCCGGTGGGCTGAGATGGCCTTCTGGGCGGCCACCGGCGGCACGTGGGTCAACCTGCTGACGGTGTTCGCCGGCGGCATGGTGGGCTCGCGGCTGGGGCACCGCCTGCCCGCCGACCTCCGGTGTCAATGGCAGCAGTGGCTCGGGGTGATCACGCTGCTGCTCGCTATCGAGATGGTTCAGCCCCTGTGGAGTCTGCGGCTGGGGCCCTTCCCGGCCGTGCTGGCTGCCCTGATGGTGCTGGTGCTGGGCTCTTGGTTCGGCCATGGGCTGGCCCTGGAACGCCGGCTCGAGGCCTGGCTGGCTAGGAGCAACAGCCCCCGAGTGGGCGTCCCAGGCCATGGCAGCGCGGACGTGGTGAGCGGGGCTTTCGTGCTCTTCTGCATCGGTCCGATGACCCTGCTGGGCTGTCTGCGCAATGGCGCCTTGGGGGATCCCGACCTGCTGTTGGTGAAGGCGGGCCTCGACGGCCTCAGCGCGGCGGTGCTGGCCGCCGGTGTTGGGCTGGTGCTGCTCTGGGTGTTGCTGCCGCTTGCCGTTCTGCAGTTCGGCCTCTCTGGCGCCGGGGCATTGCTCGCAGGCAGTGTGGGCGATCCATCCCAGGCGCCGGCCGTGCTGTTCACGGCAGCTGTGGGGGGCCTGCTGGTGCTGGCCCTGGCCCTCGACCTCTTGCAGTTGCCCCACCCCTCGGTGGTGAACGGCCTGGCAGCCCTGGTGTTGGCCCCGGCCGCCGGCTGGTTGATTCGACCATGACCTCGCCCCTGGCCGCAGGGGTGGCCGTCGCCCTGATCAGTCTGTTGGCCGTGCTGGGGCCCCTGCTGGGGCTCTCGCCCTGGTGGATCGCCGTGGCCGTGGCGTTCTGCCTTGGTTTTCTGAGCCTGGATGCCTTCCGCTTCGGGGGGCGTGGTGGCCATCTGCTGGCCGAGGCCATGCCTGGTGGGCAGTTGCGGCTGCGTCGGATCGCCACCCACGAGGCGGGTCACGTGCTGATCGCGGCCCAGGAGGGGATGGTGGTGCGCCAGGTGCTGGTGGGCAGCCTGGCCTGCCTGCGGCTGGGTCTCAGTGCCGGCGGCACCACAGAGCTGGAGCCCCCCGCCAGCACCAAACTCGCCCTTGAAGATCTGCGCCGCTGGAGCCGGGTGTTGCAGGCGGGTATCGCCGCTGAGCAGCTGATCTATGGCGACCATGTGGGCGGTGCCGATGACCGCGCCCTGCTGGGCCGGCTCTGGGGCCTCTCGGGCCACGACGTGGACACGGCCCAGCGCGAGCAGCGCCGGGCCCGCCGCGAGGTGGAGCAGTGCCTGCGCGGCCGGCGCGACGATCTCGAGCGCCAGGCCCAGGCCCTGCTGGTGGCTGCACCGCGCCTGGGCCATAGCTCCCCCCCCGAAAGCTCACACGACACCGCACCGGGCGCTGCCTCGCCTACGGAAGACTCCGGCGCGGAGCCGGGCCGATGACGCTGGCCCTGTTGGATTGCCCCACCGGCCTGGCGGGCAACATGCTGCTGGCGGCCCTGCTCGATCTCGGGGTGCCGGCCGAGGTGGTCCACGCCCCCCTGGCCGACCTCGGTCTTGCTGGTACTTACGCGCTGCAGATCAGCGAGCGCCGCAGCGGCGGGCTGCGGGGCCTGCACCTGGAGGTCGTGAACCAGGACGCCGACCCACCGGCGCGCACCTGGCAGTCCCTGCGCCGCACCCTGCTGGAGGCCCCCTGGCCCGAGGCCCTGCGGGCCAGGGTGCTCTCCGTCTTCGAGCTGCTGGCGGAGGCTGAAGCCCGCGTCCATGGCCATGCCCCTGAGCAGGTGCACTTCCATGAAGTGGGGGCCCTCGATGCCCTCGTGGATGTGGTGGGGGTCTGCGCCGCCCTGCTGCATCTGGCCATCAGCCGGCTGGAGTGCACCCCGCCGCCGGCGGGCCACGGCACCGTGACCACGGCCCACGGCATCCTGCCGTTGCCGGCCCCCGCCGTGCTGGAGATCGCCCGCTGCCATGGCATTCCCCTGGCCTCGGCGGCCGGCTTCCCCGCCGGCGAACTCACCACCCCCACGGGTCTGGCCCTGATGGCGGCTTGGGCACAGAGCTTCGGCCTGCCCCCGGCCCACCGGCCGCGCCAGGTGGGCATCGGCCTGGGCAGCCGTCAACTCGACCGTCCCAACTTGCTGCGGCTGGTGCTGGCCGATCCGGTGGAGGGGCCCGCTGCAACTCCGGCACAGCCCCAGGACGAACTGGACCTGGAGGCCGCAGTGGAAACCGTGGTGGAGCAGCAGGCCCAGATCGATGACGCCACCCCCGAGGACCTGGCCGTGCTGCAGGAGGCCCTGCGCCAGGCCGGCGCCCTGGAGGTGTTCTGCACGCCGATCCAGATGAAGAAGGGACGCCCCGGCTGGCTAGTCACGGCCCTGGCCGATCCAGCCTGGGCGGCCAGCCTGCGCGGCGTGTGGTGGCAGCACAGCACGAGCCTGGGCCTGCGCGAACGCAGCCAGCCCCGCTGGGTGCTGCCCCGGCGCCAGCTGCTGCTGCCCACCCCCCTGGGGGAGGTGCCGATCAAGCAGGCTCGCCTGCCCGACGGCCGCTGGCGCAGCAAACCGGAACACGACGCCTTGGTGGGGCTCGCCCACAGCCACAATCTCAGCATTGAGCAGGTGCGCGCCGTGGTTCAGGAGGCCCTGCAGGGCAAGGTTGACGCGGTAGACCCGGCTGCCATGGAGCTCGCCCCATGAGCGGCCTCAAAGGGCGTCTCACGAGCGGGCTGAAGCGGCGGGGGCTGGCCTGGCTGCAGAAGGCTGGCCATTGGGGCCGGGCTGTTCAGGCCAGGCTGGACCGCCTGCCTGCCCCACCCGGGGGGCTAGGGCTCTGGTTCACTCTGCTGAGCTTCGGGTTCCTGCTCGCAGCCCTGCTCAACCACGGCCGCCAGATGCTGCAGCTGAGCCTGGACCTGCAGGGCTGGCTCTGGCTGCTGCTGGCGGTGGGGGCCAGCCTGCTGAGCCTGGTGGCCAATGGGCTCGGCTTTGGCGTGCTGTTGCTCTGGCTGGGGCAGCGCCCCCGCTGGGCCGCCCTGGTGCGGATGTATCTCGACACCAACCTGCGCAAGTTTCTGCCGGGGGGGATCTGGCACCTCACCAGCCGGCTGGCCCTGCTGCGGGATCCGGCCGGTCCGCTGCGCAGCCCTGTGGCTTTGCCCCAGGCCCTGGCGGCCGTGCTGCTCGATCCCCTGATTGCCGCCGTGGCGGCCCTGGCCCTGGTGGCGGCCGATGGCTGGCGCAGTGGGGTGGCCCTGGTGGCGCTGCTGCCCCTGTTGCTGTTGCTGCCCCGCTGGTTGAGGCCCCTGCTGCTGGCCCTCGAACGGCGCCGGGGCCGCGAGCTGGAGCTGGACAGTGGCTCAGAGACCCTGGCTGTGGGCCAGGCCGCAGTCCCCCTGCCCGGTGCCTATCCCGTGGCCCCCCTGCTGGCCCAGCTGGGTTTCGTGCTGCTGCGCTTCGGCGGCTTCGGCTGCTGCGTGCTCGCTTTTGAGCTGCAGGGTTCCCTGGGCTGGGGCGGCTGGCTGGCGGCCTTCGCCCTCGCCTGGACCGCCGGCCTGGTGGTGCCCGGAGCTCCCGGCGGCATCGGCGTGTTCGAGGCGGTGCTGCTGCTGCGCCTCGGTGGCCAGATCTCCGAGGCACCCCTGCTGGCCATCGCCATCAGCTACCGGCTCACGGTGACCCTGGCCGATCTGCTGGCGGCGCTCACGGCTCGCCTGGACCAACGCCTGGATCAGCCCACGGGCCTAGGCCGCACTGGAGCCCGCCCTGCGGCCTGAACTGCGGGCCTGCCGCCATGGCCATGCTTCGCAATTACGCCTATTGTTGAGAAGCCCAGGCTCTCTGTGGTGCCTTCCCCCCCGACCCCTGGTTCCAGGGCTGCCGCCGCAGGCCCCACGGCGGCCCCGGAAGGCCTGCTCAGCGCCAGCGAGGGCCTGCGCAACAGCCTCCATGACCGCGGCCAGCGGCTCACCCCCCAGCGCCAGCGGGTGCTGGTGCTGTTCGAGCAGATCGGCGAGGGCACTCACCTCAGTGCCGAGGAGGTGCATCAACGCCTGCTGAGGGCAAGCGAGCGGGTGTCCCTGGCCACGGTGTACCGCACCTTGAGGCTGCTGAGTTCCATGGGCCGCCTGCAGGAGCTGGAACTGCCCGAGGGGGGGCGGCGCTTTGAGCTGGCCGGTGACACCACCCGTGACCACCACCACCTGGTGTGCGTGCGCTGCGGTCGCACCGAGGAATTCGAGAACACCGCGGTGCTGGCCGCTGGCGACGAGGCGGCCAAGGCCCACGCCTTTCGTCTGCTCGACTGTGTGCTTACGGTGCGGGCCCTCTGCCCCCGCTGCGCAGAACAATCCTGAACTCCGCCCCGTTGGCCCTCCTCTTCCCTGTCTGGTTGCGTTCCTACAGGCCTGAGTGGCTGCGTCCCGACCTGGTGGCGGGCCTCACCGCGGCGGCGGTGGTGCTGCCCAAGGCCCTGGCCTTCGCCACCATCGCCGGCCTGCCGGTGGAGGTGGGGCTCTACACGGCCCTGGTGCCGATGGTGGTGTATGCGCTGCTGGGCAGCTCGAGGCCCCTGAGCGTGAGCACCACCACCACCCTGGCGATCCTGGTGGGCAGCGAGCTGGACCGGCTCGGTGTGGCCCAGGATCCTGCCCAGGCCCTGGCGAGCAGCGGCCTGCTGGCCCTGTTGGTGGGGCTGATGTTGCTGGCCGCCTCACTGTTGCGGCTGGGTTTTGTGGCCAGCTTCATCTCCGAGTCGGTGCTGGTGGGGTTCAAGAGCGCGATCGGTGTGGTGATCGTGGTCGACCAGTTGCCCAAATTGCTGGGGGTGTCGATCGACAAGCTGGGTCTGTTCCGGGATCTGGCGGCGCTGGTGGCGGCGCTGCCCCAGGCCTCCCTGGCCACCGTGGTTCTCTCCCTGGGGCTGGTGGCCCTGCTGATTGGCCTCGAGCGCCGCTGGCCCCACCTGCCGGCACCCCTGCTGCTGGTGGCGGTGGCGATCCTGCTCACCGCCGTACTGGGGCTGCCCGAGCGCGGCGTGGAGGTGGTGGGGACCATCCCCAGTGGGCTGCCGGCCTTTCAACTCCCCTTTCTCAACAGCGGAGGCCCAGCCCCCCTCGCCCTCGCCAACCAGCTGTGGCCCGCCGCGGCCGGCATCGCCGTGATGAGCTTCACCGAGAGCGCCGCGGCCTCCCGGGCCTTCCGCGAGATGGGCGAACCGGCGCCGGATGCCAATCAGGATCTGCTGGCCCTCGGCGCCGCCAACCTGCTGGGGGCCTGCTTCGGAGCGATGGCGGCGGGCGGTGGCACCTCCCAGACCGCCGTGAACCGCAACGCCGGCGCCCGCACCCAGCTGGCTGAGCTGGTCACGGCGGCGGCCACCGTGGCCACCCTGCTGGTGCTGGCGCCCCTGATCGCCCTGATGCCCCAGGCCGCCCTGGCCGTGGTGGTGATCGCCTATGCGCTGGCGATGATCGCGCCGGCTGAATTCCTGGCGATTCGCCGCGTGCGGGCCCAGGAGTTTCGCTGGGCGGTGGTGGCCTTCCTGGGGGTGGTGTTCCTCGGCACCCTGAAGGGCATCCTGGTGGCGGTTGTGCTGTCGCTGCTGTCCCTGGCGCAGCAGGAGGTGAGCCCTGCCGTCTACGAGATGGGCCGCAAGCCCGGCACGGATGGATTTCGCCCCGTCTCGCCCCAGCACCCTGAGGACGAAACCTGGCCGGGACTGCTGATCCTCCACCCCGAAGGCCGCCTCTTCTTCGCCAATGCGGAGGCCGTGGCCGGTCGCATGCGGCAAAGGATCCATCAGCGCCGGCCCAGGGTGGTGGTGCTGGACGGCAGTGCGGTGATCGACCTGGAGTACTCGGCGCTCAAGGCCCTGGTGGAGGCCGAGCGCCGGCTGCGCCGCGATGGCACGGAGCTGTGGATGGCCGGGCTGAATCCGGATGTGCTGCAGGTGGTGCGCCGCTCCGAGCTTGGGGCCCGCCTCGGGCCGGGCCGGCTCCACCTGAATGTGGAGCACGCCGTGGAGCGCTTCCTGCAGCACGAGGCCGGCGATGGCTCCTGAGGGGGGCATCATGGGCGCCAGCCGTGCTGAGATCACGAAGGATGTGGCGTTCCCTGGTGTCGGGCCTGCTGCTGGTCCCGCTGTACTGGCTGCCGACTGTTCCAGTTGCGGCCCAGATCCAACCACTGCCATCCTGGAACGAGGGCGCTGCGCGCCAGCGCATCCTTCAGTTCGTGGCGGCGGTGACGACACCGGGTGGCCCTGACTACGTAGCGCCGGCGGAGCGCATCGCCGTGTTTGACAACGACGGCACGCTCTGGGCGGAGCAACCGATGTATGTGCAGCTGGCCTTCGCCATCGATCGAGCCCGCACGCTGGTGAGTCAGCAACCTGAGCTGGCCGCCCATCCGGTGCTCGCTGCAGCCGCTGCGGCCGGTCAAGCTGAGGCGATGCCCAGCATGGGCATCCCAGAGCTGCTGGAGCTGGTGGCCCTCACCCATGCCGGTATGGATGCCGAGGCGTTCCGGGAGCTGGTCGGCGACTGGTTCGCCAGCGCCTGCCATCCCACCTGGAAGCGTTCCTATCGCGCGCTCACCTACCAGCCGATGCGGGAGTTGCTCGACTACCTGAGGAGCCACGGTTTCCAGACCTACATCGTCTCCGCTGGTGGCGTGGAGTTCGTTCGGGTCGTGAGCGAGGAGCTCTACGGCATTCCCCCCGAGCAGGTGATCGGCTCGTTCGTGGCCAGCCGCTTTGCCCTCCAGGACGGGCTGCCGACGATCGTCCGCCAGGCGGAGGTGCAGCTGATCAATGACGGGGCCATCAAGCCCGTGATGATCGAGCAGGTGATCGGCCGTCAGCCCATTGCCGCCTTCGGCAATTCCGATGGCGACTTCGAAATGCTGGAGTGGACCACCAGCCAGCCTGGGGCGAGCCTGGGGCTGATCGTGCACCACGACGACCCGGAGCGGGAGGTGGCCTACGACAGCCCGTCGCCCATTGGCCGCCTCGATCGGGCCCTCAAGGAAGCGCCCGGGAGGGGCTGGATGGTGGTGTCGATGCGCGACGACTGGGCCCGGGTGTTTGCCGATCCTCCAGCCCGACCTCTGGAGGCTGAGTGCCCCTGACGCAGCCGCGCCTGGGCCGGCGGTCATAGGTTCAGGTCCTGCTCAAGACTCCCTTCCTTGGCCCAGCTCGCGGCCGCCCTCCCCGGGCTCACCCTGTTCGCGATCATGTTTGCCCTGGGGCTTGGCCTGCAGCCCCAGGCCCTGGGGCAGATCCGCCGCCGACCCGCCTTGGTGCTGCGGGTGCTGATCGGCTCCTGTGTGCTGGTGCCGCTGGTGGCGCTGGTGCTGTTGAAGCTGCCGCTGAGCGCCGCCCTCTCGCCGCCAGTGCGCTTCGGCATCGCCCTGATGGCCATTTCACCGAGTGCGCCGCTCACCTTGCGCAAGGCAGGAAAGCAGGGGGGCGATCACCAGCTGGCGGCAGTGCTGCAGGCCTGCGCGGCGGTGGCGGCGATTGTGTCGATTCCCCTGCTGGCCGATCTGTTTCGGGCCTCGTTCGGCATTGAGGGCTGGGACATCGGCCCCAGGCAGGTGGCCATGCAGGTGAGCCTGGCCCAGGTGCTGCCCCTGCTGGCCGGACTGCTGCTGCGGCGTTGGCGGCGGGGCCTGGTGGAGCGGCTGGAGGGGCCCCTCAACAAGCTGGCCAATGGTCTGTTCCTCCTGCTGGTGCTGGTGGTGCTGATCAGGGTTGGCCCTGTGTTGCTGCCCTTCGTGGCGGCCAACCTGCCGGCCCTGGGTTTCATGGCGGTCATGGTGGCCACGGCGCTCGTGATCGGTTCCCTGGCTGCTGGTCCAGCGCCCGGGGAGAGCCTCACCGTGGCTCTGGTCACCTCGATGCGCAATCCCGGCCTGGCCCTGGTGTTTGCCACCACCTACGGGGCTGGGATGCCCGCCATCAAGCTGGCCGTGCTGGCTTACCTGCTGGTTACCGTGCTGCTGTCGGCTCCCTTTCTGCGCTGGCAGAAGGGCCTGCTGGCGCGGGTTTGAGAACCGCAACGGCTCATGAGCCCTGGGGCTGCAGCGCGCAGAATGCAGGGCAGGTTCAAGCACCAACCCACCATGCCGAACGGCCAACCCAACATCCTCATCCTCTGGGGCGACGACATCGGCCAGAGCAACCTCAGTTGCTACAGCGATGGTCTGATGGGCTACCACACCCCCAACATCGACCGCGTCGCCAACGAGGGCGGCCGCTTCATCCACTACTACGCCGAACAGAGCTGCACCGCCGGCCGGGCGGCCTTCATCTCCGGGCAGAGCGTGTTCCGCACCGGCCTCAGCAAGGTGGGCCTGCCCGGCGCCGAGCTCGGCTACAGCACTGAGGATCCCACCATCGCCTCGCTGCTGAAGCCGCTGGGCTACCGCACCGGCCAGTTCGGCAAGAACCACTTCGGCGACCGCGACGAGCACCTGCCCACCAACCAGGGCTTCGACGAGTTCTTCGGCAACCTCTACCACCTCAACGCTGAGGAGGAGCCGGAACTGCGCGACTACCCCACGGCGGAGGAGCTGCCCGACTTCCGCAAGAATTTCGGCCCCCGGGGGGTGCTGCACTCCTGGGCCAACCCTGACGGCAGCCAACGGATCGAGGACACCGGCCCGCTGACCAAGAAGCGCATGGAAACCTGCGACGAGGAGTTCCTGAAGGAGGCCAAGCGCTTCATCCGCGATGCGGTGGCTTCCGGTGAGCCCTTCTTCGTGTGGTTCAACACCACCCACATGCACTTCCGCACCCATGCCCGACCCCAGGATCTGGGCCGCAGCGGTCGCTGGCAGTCGGAGTACCACGACGTGATGATCTATCACGACGAATGCATCGGCGAGATGCTCAACCTGCTCGACGAGCTGGGCGTCACCGATGACACGATCGTGATGTACAGCACCGACAACGGGCCCCACATGAACAGCTGGCCTGACGCCGGCATGACTCCCTTCCGCAACGAGAAGAACTCCAACTGGGAAGGGGCCTACCGCGTGCCCGCCCTGGTGCGCTGGCCGGGCAAAATTGCGCCCGGCACCCTGTTCACCGAGATCGTGAGCCATCTCGACTGGCTTCCCACCCTGGTGGCCGCCGCCGGGGAGCCCGAGGTCAAGGAGAAGCTCAAGGCCGGATACCAGGCCGGCAGCCGCCACTACCACGTGCATCTCGACGGCTACAACATGCTCGACTACTGGACGGGCAAAACCGAGAAGAGTCCCCGGGTGGAGTTCTTCTACTTCTCCGATGACGGCGACCTCACCGGTCTGCGCTACGACAACTGGAAGATGGTGTTCATGGAGCAGCGGGCCACCGGCACCCTCCAGGTGTGGGCGGAACCCTTCACGGCCCTGCGGGTGCCGAAGATCTTCAACCTCAAGACCGACCCCTACGAACGGGCCGACATCACCTCCAACACCTACTGGGACTGGATGCTCGACCACGCCTTCATGCTGGTGCCGGCCCAGACCTACGTGGCCCGCTTCCTGGCCACCTTCCAGGAGTTCCCGCCCCGTCAGAAGGCGGCCAGTTTCTCGCTGGAGGAGGTGATGGAGAAGATGCTCAGCACCACAGGGCATTCCTGAGTTGCTCCCCCCAGCGGGGGGACAACGCCATCACGGGCGCCGCAGCACCTGCTGCGGTCTGCCCGGCTCAATGCCCGCCGCATCGAAGGCGCCCTTGAGCCGCCGGCGCAATTCGCGGGCCACTCCCCATTGCTTCAAGGGCAGGGTGCGGATCCAGAGCTTGAGCCGCACGCCGCTCTGGTCGAGCCGGTCCACTCCCAGCAAGGAGGGCTGCTCGAGGATCTGCCCTTGCCAGGCCGGGTCCTCCGCAAGCGCGCAGGCCACCCCTTCCAGCACCGCGCAGGCCTGCTCCAGATCACTATCCCAGGCGATGTCGATCTCGAAGTTGATCCGCGACCATTCCTTGCTGCGGTTCTCGCTCACCCGGATCATGCCGTTGGGGATGGTGATCACCTCCCCCTGAGCCCCTCGCAGTTGCGTCTGCACCAGGTTCATTTCCTCCACAAGGCCGCTGTGGCCGTTCACGGCGATCGAATCACCGATGGCAAAGCGGTCTGTGGCCAGGATGCGCACGCCGCCGATCAGGTCTTCCACCAGGCCGCGGGCCAGAAAGCCCACCGCCACGGCCACGATCCCTGCCCCAGCCAGCACCTCGGGGTTGATCCCGAACAGCAGCACCGTGAAATACAGGCCCAGGAGTGTGGTGCCGATCACGATGCCGCCCCGGATCACCCGGGCATTGGTCTCCAGGCGGATCTGGGGGCGCAGGGAATTGGGCTGGGCCATCTGGGCTTCTTCGGCCCAGCGATTCAGACGCCGCATCACGGCCCAGATCAGCAGCCCTTCCAGCAGGATCACCCCGATCCAGATCAGTGGAATCCCTGCCGATTGCTGCAGCAGTGCCATCGCCGCCAGTCGTGTTTCCGGGAAGATGAACAGGGTGATCGTGACCGCCATCACCGCCAGGGCGATGCGGACCACCTGCAGGATCTTCAGGCGGAAGCGGGAGCGCCGCTGGCGTTGCTCGAGCCGCTGCAGCCTGCGCAGCTGCAGGTCCTGTCCCACCTCAGGCAGCGCCGATTTCAGCTCCTCCATGGCCTGGGCGCAGCTGTGGCTGATCCGGCGCAGCTGCCCCAGGGCCCGGGTACTGAGCCCAACGCCCAGCGACCCGAGCACCAGGGTGAGCAGGGCACCGCTCCAGCGAGCCCAGGGGAAGTGCCGATCGAAACTGGCCCCCCAGAGCGCTTCGCTCAGGGTGCGCTCGAAGATCGCCTTCCACTGCTGGGCGAGGGCCTCGCGGTCCAGCCCGTTGGCGATGCTGTCGGGCCCGGTCAGGGTCACCAGGGTGACCTGCGGCGTGTTCCTGTCTTCGTCAGCGGGGAGATAGATCACCGGGCTGCGGTTCTGAACGCCCACCGCCAGCGAGGGGGTGAGTGGATGGCGAGGCTTGCCGCGGCGGTCCAGCCAGAACCCTGCCCCCCGCCGGCTCGATCGGACCGAACCGGGCTCCACCTGGTTCTCCCGCAGGGAGGCGATCCGCTTCAAGCTGGTCGCCACGGCCGTCGCCCGCGCCTCCACCCGCGCCGCTGCCGCCGCCGCTCCCCCTTCGGCGTCGCTGGCCAGCACCGCCACTGTGATCTTCGGTTCACCGGGGCCGAGGGGAATGTGGGGATTCACCACCTGGCTGCACTTCAGCCGGCCGCAGGATCTGGCTCGGTCCAGATCCCACCACTGTTTGCTGGCCAGCGGGGGCGGCCCATCGCCTCTGCTGCTCTCGCCGAGATCCAGAGCGGCGGTAGCCCCCATGGTCAGGCCTGGCCCCAGGCTGAGGACCGTGGCCAGGCCCATGGCGAAGGCCACCGCTGCGGCTGGCAGGCGACGACGTGTCAGCTGAAGCAGAGTGTCCAGCATGGTCTGCGGCGTGTGGAAGCGCTGTCGCTCCATGGTCACCCCTGGGGCGTTGCCTTCCGCGGCTCCGGTTCCCACACTGCGGGCAGTGCCCCTGCTCCCGCTTGGCCCCTTCCACTGCCAACACGCTGCCCGCACCCGCTCCTCAGCGCTCGCCCGGCCGGCCGCCGGCGCGGGACATGGTGTGGATCCCCGCGGGCAGCTTCACCATGGGCTCCGATGCCCACTACCCCGAGGAAGCCCCGGCCCACCGGGTGCAGGTGGAGGGCTTCTGGATCGATCGGGCGCCGGTCACCAATGCCCAGTTCCTCAAGTTCGTGAAGGCCACCGGCCACACCACCGAGGCTGAGCGACCCGCCGATCCTGCCGACTACCCCGATGCCTTGCCGGAGCTGCTGGCCCCCGCCTCGATCGTGTTCGTGCCGCCTCCGGGCCCGATCAGCACAGGCGATCCCTACCGCTGGTGGCAGTACGTGGCCGGCGCCAGCTGGCGCCACCCCGAGGGTCCGGGCAGTTCGATCAAGGGCCGCGACCACCACCCGGTGGTGCACATCGCCCATGCCGATGCCCTCGCCTATGCCACCTGGGCCGGCAAGGCCCTGCCCAGCGAAGCCCAGTGGGAGCGCGCCGCCCGGGGCGGCCAGGAGGGCTGGGAGTTCGCCTGGGGCGATCAACTCCAGCCCGGTGGACGCCCCATGGCCAACACCTTTCAGGGCGACTTCCCCCACCACAACAGCCGCCTGGACGGCTTTGAGCGCACTTCGCCGGTGGGTTCGTTCCCTCCCAACGGCTACGGCTTGCTCGACATGATCGGCAACGTGTGGGAGTGGACCGACGACTGGTACGGCGACCATGCCGCCCTGGTGTCGGCCCACAAGGCCGCGGGCGGTTGCTGCACGATCGAGAATCCCCGCGGCCTGGGCCGTGAGGCCAGCATCGACATCACCTCCCAGCACGGCTCGATTCCCCGCAAGGTGGTGAAGGGCGGCTCCTTCCTCTGCGCTCCCAGTTACTGCCGCCGCTACCGGCCCGCTGCCCGCATGGCCCAGGGGATCGACACCTCCACCTGTCATCTTGGCTTCCGCTGCGTGGCGGGGGCCTGAGCGATGGAGCACCTGGGTCTTGAGGCCGTGGTTGGGGGGCTGGCTGACGGCCTGCGGGTGCTGTTGGAGGGCCTGTCGGTGGTGTGCGTGGCCGTGGGGCTGGCGGTGACCCTGAGCCAGGCCCTGCGGCTGCAACGCCGCGGCGCCTCCCGCCATCCCCGTCCGTTCAACAGCTTGCGGCTCTCCTTCGGCAGCTGGCTGTCGCTGGCGCTGGAGTTTCAGCTCGCCGCCGACATCGTGGCCACCACCTCGGCCCCCTCCAACGAAAATCTGATCCAACTGGCTGTGGTGGCCGTGATTCGGACCTTCCTGAACGTCTTCCTGGCCAGGGAAGTGGAGGCGGAGCAGAAACTTGAGGACGCGCTGAGCCGCACGGCGGCTGCTTCAGCGACAGGCGGGGCCATCCCCAGCAGACCATCCACTCCGGGCTAAGGGGCCAGCCACAGCATGGGAAATCTCAACAACGAACTGGCCAAGGAGCGCAACCGGGCTGCGGCGGAACGCACGATGATGGCCTGGATTCGCACCTGCCTCTCGCTGATCAGCTTTGGTTTCGGCCTCGACAAGATCATCGGCGCCATCAACCGCACCCGCTTCGAAGGCAGTGGCCATGCCGGCCTGAGTGTGCGGCTGGTGGCGATGGGCTTCGTGCTCACCGGCATCCTGGCGATGGCAGCCGCCACCCGCCAGCACCTGCACACCCTCAAGCTGATCCGCCGCGACGACTTCGTGTACGTGGATCAGCGCTCGATCACCGTGTGGACGGCCATTGCGCTCACGATCATCGGCATTGCCGCCTTCACTCTGCTGATCACTGGCTCTGTGGTGGCCTAGCTCCCATGCCCCCATCCGCCGCACTGCTGGTCACAGCCACGATCGTGACACTCATGTTCAGCCTGGGTCTGGGCCTGAAGGATTACCCCTTCGTGCTGCTCAGGGATCGGCCCGGCTTTGTCTGGCGGGTGGTGCTCGGCACCTGCCTGCTGGTGCCCCTGGCCGGCTTGGCGCTGGTGCTTCTACCCCTGTACACCCAGCTCTCACGGCCCGCCTGGACCGCCATGGCCCTGATGCTGGCCTGCCCCAGCGCACCGCTGATCCTGTTCCGGGTGCGCAGCAGCGGCGGCACCGCTGAGCTGGCGGTGAGGCTGCAGATCGCCGCGGCGCTGTTGGCGACCGTGTCCATTCCCCTGATGGCGATCGTGTTCAAGGCGAGTGCACGTCTCCATGGCTGGGACGTGACCGGCTGGGAGGTGAGGCCGATCGGCGTGGCGGTGCAGGTGCTGAAGGTGCAGGTGCTGCCTGTGCTGGCCGGCGTGCTGCTGGCCCAGTGGCGGCCTGGTCTGGCCCAGCGCTGCAGCACGGTGCTCGCCAAGCTGGCCACCCTGATGCTGGGCTTGGTGCTGATCGCCCTGCTGGCGCTGAGCGCCCGCCAGCTGCTGCCGTTCCTGCAGCAGAACCTGGTGGGTCTGGCGGCCATGGCCGGCCTCAGCGTGCTTGCCCTCGCCATCGGCTATGGCCTGGCGGGCCGCGATCCCGTGGAGCGGCGCACGGTTGCACTTGTGAGCGGCATGCGCAACACCGGCCTGGCGGCGGAGCTGGCCCTCACCTATGCGCCGGCCAAGGTGCTGCCGGAACTGATTCCGGGCGTCCTTTCCTATGTGCTGATCACGGTGATTGTGTCCACCCTGTTTCTCGGCTGGCAGAAACGGGAGATGGCCGGAGCCAGCTGATCTGAGTTGGCGGATAGGGTCCAGTGGATCGGGCTCAGAAGAAGAACTTCACCCCGGCCTCGATGCCGTTCTGGTAGCTCGTGAACCCACTCGCGGGGGTGTCTCCATTGCCGTACTGCAGCCCGAGATAGCGCCAGGACAAGGTGAGGTCTGTGTTGTTCCCCACCGCGTAGCCCAGGCCGATCTGGGCATTGCCGGAGACATTCTTGGCGCCGCTGAAATCGAAGCCGCCGATGTCAGCCCGGGCGAAGGCCCGCAGCTTGGGTGAGAGGAAATAGGTGCCCTGGATCCCTGCCATCGGCTGGGCCCAGGTGCGATCAAACGAGCGTTCGGCGCCCAGCACGATCTGCCGGGGCCCGTTGCCCCGCAGTTGGGCCCGCACATCCAGGCCCACATCGATCACCCGCACCCCCATGTAGGGGATCAGGCTGTAGC
The DNA here is from genome assembly GCF_056633055.1 of Paraciimarium castrense LEGE 11436. Taxonomy (NCBI): domain Bacteria; kingdom Bacillati; phylum Cyanobacteriota; class Cyanophyceae; order Synechococcales; family Prochlorococcaceae; genus Paraciimarium; species Paraciimarium castrense. Next base: position 50,037 of record NZ_JBSJOW010000009.1, read on the forward strand.
TGCCGGGTTTGGCCAAGGCCGATTCAGGATCACCGAGGCGATAGCGCACGGCGAGGTCGTAGATCCCCTGGGTTGAGCTGATGTCTGTGTTGGCGGTGATGCGGCCCCGGGGGGTGGTTCTGCCGTTCTGGGCGCCCAGCTTCACGTAGCTCAGATCCGTGAGCAGGCCCCAGCGACCCCGCTCCACGCTTCCCCGCACGAAGGTGGCCCAGTCCAGGGCGGAGAGGATGTCGCCGAGATCGAGGTCTACATCGCTCTCGAACCCATTGATGGTGGTGGTGCCCGTGGTCTTCAGCGGCGCAAAGCCGTAGAGCTCCACGGTGCCCGACCAGTCGGGAACGGGTTCGGGTTCAGGACTGTCGGCCAGCTCCTCGGCCTCAGCGGGCGGGGTCTCGGGATCGGGGAGCGTCTCCTCGGCCCTGGCCGCGTTACCCCCCACCAGCATGGAGGCGACCCAGAGGCCTGCTGCCAGGCAAAAGGGGAAGGGCGCCATGGTCCTGGAAGGGGCTCGCACGCGCAGCCGATGTTGAGGAGTCCCACTGTCTCATCCAGCCGGAGGACTGGGCCGATGGCCTATTCCAGCTGTGTCTGCGGCCTGACGAGCCATGGGATCACTGCTGATGCCAAGTTTTGCGAGGGCTTGGCCACAAAAAAATCTGCCGCCCTGAGGACGGCAGGTTCGTGCTGTGGCCTGACAGCTCAGACCGACCCGTAGGCCACCTGGCAGGCGGCATTGAGCAGTTCCGCTTCCGAGGCGCTGTCGGGAGTGCTGCCGTTGAGGGTGCCGCGGTCGCAGTCGGCCTGCATCGTGAGCGAGTTGTCGCCGCTGATCGCCTCGAACGACACCGATTGATCACCCACGGGTTCCACGGTGCCGTACAGCAGCCGGTAGTCGCTGTTGGGCACCACGATGTAGGTGGTCTCGTTGCTCACCGCGTTGTCCACGGCCGAGTTGATGATCGCCGCCGTGGCCAAGGTGGTGATCCCCCAGGTGGCTGCACTGGCGCCCCACCAGCCCCAGCTGGGACTGGACCAGCCGCCGTACCAGCCGGTGTTCCACGGCCGGGCGTAGCCCCAGCCGGGCCGGGCCCAGCCGGGATAGCGATCCCAGCGGTCGTTCCAGCGGTCGTCGCGGCGATCCCAGCGGTCTTCGCGGATGTTGTCGCGCCGGTCCCAGCGATCGTCGCGCCGGTCATCTTTCCAGTCGCGCCTGTTTTCGGCCCGGTCGCCCCGTTGATCCCGCCGGTCATCGCGATTGTCGCGGTTGCGGTCACGATTGCCGTCGCGGTTGCGGTTGCCGTCGCGGTTGCCGTTCCGGTTGCGGTCGTTGCTGGCGGTGGTGCGGTTGCGGTCGCGGTTGTTGTTGCTGGCCTTGCGATTGGTGCCGGAGCCCTTGCTGCCCTTGGCCTTGGAGCTCTTGCCGTGGTTGAGGGAGGGGCCGCCGCTGCTCTTGGCCTTCTTGCTCCAGCCACCACTGGGCTTCTTGGAGCCCCTGTTCAGACTGGAGCCCGAGGACTGGAAGCCGCCATGTCCCTTGGAGGCCCGGTGCTTGCTGCCTCCGCTGCGGTGGCCCCCGCTTTTGTGGCCGCCGCTTCTGTGGCCTCCACCGCCTTTGTGGCCGCCACCGCCACCTTTGCGGGCTATCAGCTCGCCGCTGGAGCCCGACTCAAGCCGCGCTGGGCTCGGAGCGTCGAAGCTGGCCAGGGCAGGCAGGTTGGGCAGCACCAGGATGCCGGCCAGCAACAGGCCGAAGGCCGAACGTGGGCGTTTCATTCCAGCACCCCCTCGCAGCCGTCGTCGTAGCAGGTGAGGTCCACGCGGCCGCTGTCATCGAACATCACCACCACCAAGTCGCGGCCCGTGGTGGACTCGGGACGTTCCTCGCGCACGCTGTTGAGGTAGTTGGGGTTCACCACGCAGAGGTCGCGGTCGTTGAAGCAGATCGTGTTGGTCGAGAAGCGGGCACCTGCGGAGCTGAGGTTCTCCCAGTCCTGGCTGCCGGCGGTCATCACACTCATGGTCAGCGGGCTGTCGGTGACCCTGATGGAGGTGACGCTCTTGCCGATCGTGTGGCGGTAGACGGTGACATCGCCACTGGCCTCATCGATGGCTTCCACGCTGCAGGGCTGGGCGGCCCCGCCCCGCAGCGTGCAGGTGGTCTCGAGTTGGTAGAGGAGCGTGTCCTCAGCGGCCCTGGCCGGTGACAGTCCCAGAACTGTGGTGGCGGCCCAGGTGGAGGCGACGGCGACCGTGGCCAGGAGTCCCATGCGGGCCAGGAGGCCCTGGGCGCTCCGGTGCAGACGAGGAGTGCGGGTGAGCATGAATGGTCAATCCCCAGCGAATTGCGGGATACCTCTCCACCGTGGCGACGATGGGATCAGACGTCACGGCTTTGTTGCAGATGGCTGGCGTTCCGGGGCGGACCGGGTCGCAGCTGCTACTCGCTATTGAGAATCGCTTGCAAAATGCGCCGCTCTTGTTTAGGTTGCGAGTCATTCGCAACTAGGCCCTTCAGGCGATGACCTTTCGACTGCTCTCCGACACGCCCCTCAGCGCCGTGCGCTTGCCGGCCGGGCACTCGGTGCTGCTCGATCCCGCCCGCCGCGCCGGCAGTGGCTGCATCGAGGTGCTCGACGGCGTGGCCCGCGTCTACTGCCCCTGCGAGGAAACCGAGGGCATGACCCTGGCCTTCCTGCAGGCCGGCGATCAGCTCGACGCCTCACGCCTCTGCAGCGAGGGCGCCTGCGTGGAGGCCCTCACGCCGCTGTGTTTCAGCACCAGCAGCGCCCTCGACCCCGAGGCGGGGCTCGACCCGGTGAATGAGTGGACGCTGCAGCTGCTGCGGATCCGCCACCTCGGCACGGCGGAGCAGCGCCTCCATGCCCTGCTGGCCATGCTGGTGCGCCGCATGGGACGCCGCTGCGGCCCCTGGTGTGATCTCCCCTTCCGCCTCACTCACGAGCGCATCGGCGAACTGATCGGCACCACCCGTGTCACCACCACCCGGCTGATCTCGAGAATCCGCCAGGCCCAGTTGATCGAAGTGCCCGCCGGGTCTGCCGGGATGCGCCTGGCCCCCTCCCTGGTGGAGTCAGCTCCCCTGGCCAACGCCTGAGCAGGCTCCCCTCCCCCCCATTCCTCTTCTCCCTTCGCCCGTCAATCCGCACCATGGCTCAGCCGATCGGACCCGCCAACGACAGCCCCGACTCCGCCAACCGCAGGGGCCCCAGCGAACCCAAGAAAAAGGGCTGCAAGACCAGCAAGTGCTCCAACTGGAAGGGCGGCAAGTGCCGCTGCGGCAAGGCCTAGTCCTCGTTGAGGCTGGGAACCAGGGCCAGGGCGGCCACCAGGCCCAGCAGCAGGATCAGCAGCGCCGGAATCAGGGCCGCCCCCACCCGTTCGTCACTGGCGTACTGGTACACCCGCACCGACAAGGTGTCGAAATCAAAGGGCCGCAGCGCGAAGGTGAGGGGCAGCTCCTTCACGGTGTCGACGAACACCAGCAGTCCGCCCACCAACAGGGGTCCGCGCAGCAGAGGCAGATGCACCCGCCGCAGCACCTGGGGCCAGCTGCAGCCCAGCCCGGTGGCTGCTTCATCCACGCAGGGTGAAATCCGCTCCAGGCCGGCATCGAGGCCGCCTTTGCCCACGGCCAGAAAGCGGTCGCTGTAACCCCACAGCAACAGCAGCAGGGGGCTCAGCTGCCAGGGCCCGCCGAGCACCATCAGGCCGAGCGCCAGCACAGTGCCGGGCACCGCGTAGCCCATCCCGGCCACGAAGGTGAGCTGCCGCATCAGTGGCTGCTGGATCCAGCGCCGGGCGATCGAGAGCAGCAGTGCCAGGCCCATGGTGAGCCCAGCGGCCACCAGGCCCAGGCCCAGACTGCGGCCGGTGAGTCCCGCCAGCTCCGCCACGGTTTCGCCCCGCAGTTGATCCCAGCTCATGGCCGTCCACAGCAGTGGCAGGCCCAGGGTGAGCAGGGGGGGCAGGGCCGTGAGCAGCTGGCTCAGGCTGGCTCGCCAGCCCGTGAGTAACCAGGGCTTGAGGCTGTCGCCGCGGCTGCCCATCAGCCAGCGGCGGCTGCGGCGGCGCAGCTGGCCTTCGATCGCCACCAGCAGACTCACGATCGCCAGGGCCACCAGGGCCAGGGCCACCGCCCCCTGGGGGTCGCCCTGGTCCTGCCAGCGCCGCAGGATGCCGGTGGAGAGGGTTGGAACCCCCAGCAACTCCACCGCTCCCAGCTCGTTCACCACCTCCATCCCACTCAGGGCCACGCCGGCGCCGATGGCTGGCAGGGCCATCGGCAGGGCCACCCGCCGGAAGGAGCCCCAGGGTCCGGTGCCCAGGGAGCGGCAGGCCTCGAGCTGGCGCCGCCCACTCACGGCGAAGCTCTCGGTGCTGAGCAGGAACACATAGCTGTAGGTGCCCAGGGTGAGCACCACCAGGGCCCAGCCGAGCCCATGCACCCGCCAGCTGAGGCGGCTGCCCAGGTCGATGGCGGTGGCCGCCAGCAGATAGGTGGGGGTGGCCAGGGGCAGCAGCTGGGCGATGCGCAGCCACCGCCGGCCCGGGAACTGACAGTTGGCGGTGAGCCAGCCGTTGGCGGTGCCCAGGACCGCCCCCGCCACACCCACTCCCAGCACCAGCGCCAGAGTGTTGGCCACCTGCTCGCCACCTTCGTAGCCCAGACCAAGCCTCTCCAGACCACCCGCCTGGACGGCAAAGCCCAGCAGGGCCACCACCGGCAGCAGGGCCAGGCCTGACACCAGTACCACTGCTGCCCCCAGCAGCGACCGTTGGGGCAGCTGGGCATGAGTGGGCCAACGGGGCCAGGGGGCCAGGCGGCTCTGAGGTGCCTGGACGTCTGCGGAGTGGGCGATCACTTCCAGCCGCTGGCCTGCATCAACGCCACGGCGTCCTGGTTCTTGTTGCCCATCTGCTCAGCTGAGACGCCGTTGGCCTTGAAGGTGCCGAAGGTCTTCAGCACCTCATTATCGCCGTAGCCGCTGAGGGGGTATTCGTTGTTGGCTTCGGCGTAGCCCTTGCCGCCGGTGGGGGAGGCCAGGAACTCAAGCAACAGCCGGGCTCCTTCAGGATTGCTGGCGTGGCGGGTCACGCCGGCACCGCTGATGTTCACGTGGGAGGGATCGGGGAACACAACCTTCAGCTTGCCAGCCAGCTCCTTGTCCTCCGCTCCGTTTTCGCCCGAGAGCATGCGAGCCACGTAGTAGGTGTTGACCACCGCCACGCCGCAGTCGCCCTTGGCCACAGCCCGGGACATGGGCGTGTCCGAGGTGAAGAAGGGCTGCTCGACGTTGGCCACCATGCCCTTCACCCAGCCCTTGGTGGCGTCGTCGCCCTGCTGGATGATCTGGTCTGCCACCAGGGACTGGTTGTAGACGCTCTTGCTGTCGCGCAGGCAGAGCTTGCCCTTGAGTTCCGGTTTGGTGAGATCGGCGTAGGTGCTGATCGTGGCGGGATCCACCAGATCGGGATTCACGATCACGGCCCGCACCCGTCGGGTGAGGCCGAACCAGCGGCCCTTGGAGTCGCGCAGGTCGGCGGGCACATCCTTCTCAAGGGCAGCCGACTCAGCGGGCTGGAACAGGTCCATGCGGGTGGCCTTGTCGAGCCGGGCCGCATCCACCAGCACCAGCAGGTCGGCGGGGCTGTTCTCCCCTTCGGTGCGCAGGCGCTCGATCAGGGCATCATCCTTGGCCTCCAGCAGGTTCACCTCGATGCCCGTACGGCGGGTGAATTCCTTGTAGAGCTCCTTGTCGGTGTTGTAGTGGCGGCCGGAATACACGCCCACCTCGGTACCGGCGAGCTCAGATGGCACGGCGGAAGAATCGGCCGCATCCGGCTTCTGATTGGCGCATCCCACGGCACCGAGGGAGACGACCAGAGCCAGGGCCAGCTTGCCAAGGGCATGTCCGCCCAGGGTTGAAGAGATCATTCAGGACGCTTGGCGTCAACAACCCCCAGAACCTAGGGATCAGCCCAGGCGTGGACCCGTGCTTAAGAGGCAGGGGCGCGTGACCATTGATACGGCCCAGGGAGCCGTGCTGGGGAGTTGGTGTCAGCCGTTGCGGCGCACGCGCACCGGCACCAGGGCGGGCTGCATCAGGCCGCCGCCGCCGTTGTCGTCGTCGGAATCCGTGGTGAGCCAGAACGCCAGACCGAGAACGCCCAGAACGCCGATGCACAACAGCAATTCAGCCATGTCGTTCTCAGGAATGCCCGGATGCTAGCCAGGCTGTCCGGTGCGGGTGTAACGGGGATCACCGTTCCCAGGGACGGTGATCTGGGGTGCTGCCCTGGGGCTCCTCCTGGCCAGAGCAGGCTCCCGGATCGCTCAGAGGGGTTGGGCCGGTTCCCGATCAGCCGAAGCCCTTGCCGGCGTCCTTGGCCACGCAGGCCTGCAGCTGGCGGCGCAGTTGGTCGTGTTTGAGCTCCTTGCCGATCAGCACGATCTGGTTCTGGCGCTTCGCCGTGGGCCAGTCGCTGTCATCGATCGAAAAGCGCTTGCCCGCCAGATGGAACACGTGGCGGCGCTCACTCTCGTTGAACCAGAGAATCCCCTTGGCCCGGAACACTCCTGCGGGAAGCTGGTTGTCGAGGAAGTTCTGGAACTTGCGCAGCGAGAAGGGCCCCTCGCTCTGAAACGACAGGGAGGTGTAGCCCTCGATGGCGGCGTGGTCGGGGTTGCTGCCGTGGTGGTGGCTGTGGTCGTGGCTGTGGTCGTGATTGTGGGCGTGATTATGGGCGTGGTCGTGGTGGTCGTGGTGGTCGTGCTCGCAGTGGCCGTGGTCGTGGTCGCAGTCGCTGTGGTCTTCGGCGGCGGCGGCCGCCGGCGGCTGGGCCACGAGGCGATCGCTCTCGAACAGGCCCACGCTGAGCAGCAGGGCCAGGGGCACCTCCCCCTTCACCGAGCGCAGGATGCGGGCATCGGTCTTGATCTCGCGCAACTGCCGCTCCAGGGCCTGGAGTTTCTCCTCCTCCACCAGATCGCACTTGTTGAGCAGCAGCATGTCGCCATAGACGATCTGAGCCCGGGCCACCTCGCCCTCCAGCAGATCGGCGCTGAAGTTCTCCGCATCCACCAGGGTGATGATCGAATCCAGGCGGGTGGTGTCGCGCAGGTCGCTGCCCAGGAAGGTCATCGCCACCGGCAGCGGATCGGCCAGGCCGGTGGTCTCCACCACCAGGTAGTCCACCGGCTCGGGGCGCTCAAGGATGCGGTAGACGGCATCCAGCAGCTCGCCGTTGATCGAGCAGCAGATGCAGCCGTTGCTCAGCTCCACCATGTCATCGCCGGTGGCGATCACCAGTTCGTTGTCGATGCCGATCTCGCCGAACTCATTCACCAGCACGGCGGTCTTGAGCCCCTGCTGGTTGGTGAGGATGTGGTTCAGCAGGGTGGTTTTACCGGCGCCCAGGAAGCCGGAGAGGATCGTCACCGGCAGGGCGGCGGGGGCGTCCGGGGTGGGGGGCTGATCGAGAAGCGCGGCGGGGTTGGCCGTGGTGCTGGTCATGGGGTCGGCAGCGGAGGTGGCCGGCTGGCCGCCTCCCGGAGGTGGGTTCAGCCAGTCTGACGCCCAGGACCCTGGGCTGGATCGGACCAAGCCCGTCCAGGATCATTTCCAGCCGTTCTGCTCCATCAGGTTCACCGCTGAGCGACTCTTGAGGCCAAGTTGCTCGGCAGACACCCCATCGGCACGGAAGGTGCCCAGCGAGCGCAGCACCTTGTTGTCTCCGTAGCCCTTGAGGGGATACTCGAAGTTGGCTTCGGCGTAGCCGCGACCACCTGTGGGCGAAGCCAGAAACTCAAGCAGCTTCTGCGCTGCGGCAGGATTCTTCGACGCCGAGGTGACACCGCCGCCGCTGATGTTCACGTGGGAAGGATTGGGGAAGACCACCTTGAGCTTCTGGGCCAGGGCTTTGTCTGCTGCACCACTTTCGCCAGACAGCATGCGGGCCACGTAATAGGTGTTCACCACCCCAACGCCACAGGTGCCGTCGGCCACGGCACGGGCCAGAGGAGTATCGGATGTGAAGAAGGGCTGAGACACGTTGCTGACCATGCCCTTGATCCAGTTGCGGGTTGCGGCATCACCCCTGAGGATCATCTGGTCGGCAACCAGGGACTGGTTGTAGGGGCTCTGGCGGTTGCGCAGGCAGAGCTGGCCTTTGAGGGCGGGCTTGGCGAGATCCGCATAGGTGCGGATCGTGGCGGGATTCACCTTGCTTGGATTGACCACCACGATGCGCACCCGGCGGGTCAGGCCGAACCAGCGACCCTTGGAGTCGCGCAGGTTGGCGGGAACATCGCGGTTGAGGGCAGCGGACCTGATCGGCCGGAACAGGCCCATGTCGGTGGCCCGGTCCAGGCGGGCGGCATCCACCAGCACCAACACATCAGCCGGACTGTTCTTGCCCTCGCTGCGGAGACGTTCGATCAGGGGATCATCTTTGGCTTCCAGCAGTCGAACTCTGATCCCTGTCTGGGCTGTGAACTGGGCGTAGAGTTGCTTGTCGGTGTTGTAGTGACGACCGGAATAGACACCGATCTCAACTCCCTTTTTGGCTTGGGCGAGCTGGGTCTCTCCACCTTTGACGGCAGCAATCGGGACCACCGCAAAGGTCAGGGCAGACAGGCCAAGGGCGCTGGCCAAGGCCGGCAGACACCACTGTGATTGAAGAGGCGAGTTCAAGAGACTTGGCGTTGTTCACGCTTGCATGCCTCAAGAACCTAGGTATGGAGCTCAAGCCGAATTGATCTGATCTCACAGGCCCGTGTGACCAATGTGACACCCAGGAGGTGATCAGATCTGGAATTCGGCGATGCCGCCGCTGATCAGCACTTCGCGGTAGGTGTTGTCGGAATTCTTCCAGCGCCCGAGCGCATTCGGGTTGAAATAGAGGTGCACGAACCGCTGGTTGCGTTCCGGGCTGGGCTCGGGCCGGCGGTAGCCGGGGGTGCCCGCCGGCAGCCAGTTGCGGTACTTCGCCCGCTGGCCCGACGACCAGCTGTAGCCGCCGGTCTTGTTGCTGCGCTTGAGGCCAATCCAGAGCCCGCACTCATCGGCGGCGATGGGGGAAAAGCGCCGGGTGAGAAAGCGGTTTTCCTTGCGGTTGTTCACGGTGGCCAGGTCGCCGCCGAGCCTGCGCGCCTGCTTGCGGGCCCGCTTCCAGCTCAGGGGGCCTTCGAGCATCACGTAGGCGCTGCCCTTGCGGCGGAACACCTGGTAGCCCAGGCCGGTCAGACGGTCGACGGTCTCGCTCATGGAGGCAGGCGGTGTGGTGAGACGGTGTGGTCAGACGGTGGGGAAAGGGCCCACCGGGGACCTTGCCAACCTAGGTGGGGCCTTGACCGGCCCTCTCTGGAGCCCTGCCCACCCTCTCTGGAGCCCTGCCCACCCCCTCGGATCCCTGCTGGCTCTGGCGTTGCTGGCAGGCCTCGCACAGCCCGAAGAACTCCAGGGTGTGGAACAGGGGCAGGAAGCCGGCCAGCTCGCTGCGGGGTGGCTCCAGGCCGTGCACGGGGCAGCACTGCAGCCTGTGGGTGTGGCCACAGTCCACGCAGGTGAGGTGGTGGTCGTCCCGTTCAGTGGGGGCGAACAGGGCCTCCCCGCTGGGCAGATGGCGGCAGCGCACCAGACCCCATTGCTGCAGTTGGCGCAGGTGCCGGTAAACCGTGGCCAGGCCCATGGGGGCGGCCTCGGCCTTCAGCCGCGCGTGCAGATCCTGGCCGGAGAGCTCCTGGGGCGTGTGCCGCAGGGTGTCCAGCAGACGCGTCTGCCTGGCGTTGAGTGTGGGACCCACAGGCGCATGGTCGATGCTGGTGTTCTAGCCGGGAGGGAGCCAGTGCACCTGGCTCACGGCCAGGGGCAGGGGGGTCAAGGCCAGGCTCACCGCGTCAATCAGCACGGGCTGGGCCGGTGGCGGTGGCTCGCCGATCGGGGAGAGCGGCCGCAGCGCGGCCAGCAGCTGCTCGCTGCTGGGGTCGTAGTGGAGGCCCGTGCCCGGCTCCAGTTCCCAGCCGCTGAGGCGCCGGCGCCCCAGCTCCCGGCCCTGGCGGTCCAGCACCAGCAGGGAGAGTTCCGGCAGGCCGCGGCCCTCCACCAGCAGCGCCCAGGCGCGCTCGCCGCCCCGGCTGCAGGCGCTCGCCACCAGGGCTTCCGAACCCAGCCAGAGCTGGCGGGGCGCCTGGCCCGGCTCCACCAGCTCCAGGGAGCGGCGGAAGTCGGGCCAGTGCCGCAGCAGCAGGGCCCGTCCCGCCTGGGGGCAGAAACTGCTCAGGTCGCGGCTGCCCGGCAGGGTCTGGCGGCGGGGCTGGCGGGGCGGCAGGGTTTCCAGATGCAGCCCCTCGCTGTCGGGCACCACCACGGCGCCGCCGCCAGGCAGCAGCAGCATCGGCCCGGTGGCCTGCCAGGGCAGCCGCGAGCGCGATCCCTGGGGTGCACCATCGCGGCGCGGGGCGATCAGTTCGGCGCGGGTGCCGGAGGCGTCGAGGTCGCCGCTCTGCACCAGCAGCTCCCCCAGCCGGTTGCTGCTGAGGTGGGCGAAGGTCACCGGCTCCTGCCCCAGGGGCTGGGGGGCGGCCGCCTGCACGGACGCCAGCCCGCGCTCAGCGGGCGCCAGGTTGCGCTGCTGCAGGGCGATGGTCCAGAGCCGCAGCTGCCCGGAGGGCTCGCGGCTGGCCGCGGCCACGCCGGAGCCATTGCCGAGCGGGATCACCACGGGAATCGAGGGCCACACCGGGCTGATGGCGCTCCAGCTGCCGTCGTGGTGGCGCAGCTGCAGCTGCTCCCCGTCCCCCTCAGGAACCACAGCCATCACCCTGGGGCGGGGATCCCACAGCCAGCGGCTGGGTGGCAGGGCCAGGCCGCGGCCATCGCGGCCGGTGAGATCGAGTTGCAGGGGCTCCGCCAGCCGCTGGCCATCGCCGAGGCTGAGCAGCAGGTTGTCGCCCCGGCCCAGCCAGCGGTGCTCCAGGGCCGGTTCCAGACGGCTGCCTTGTTGCAGGCTCTCGGCCGTGATCGGGCGACTGAAGCGGGCCTGCAGCGCCGCGGGGCCGGAGCTGGCCGGGGCGGTGCTGAGGCGCTCCAGGCGGGGCGGCAGGCGCACCAGCAGCTGTTGCTGCACGGTGGCCACAGCGGCCAGTGCCCCCAGGGCCCCGAACAGCCCGCGGCTGCCGGGGGAGCGCAGCGCCTCCAGCCTGTGCTTCATGGCTCCAGCGGCCGGGCCGGCCGCGGAATCGGCTGAATCGAGCTGGGCACCACCTCCAGCCGTCCCTCGCTCACGGCCATGCGGCCTTGGATGGCCAGCCACTGGTCGGTCTGGGGCCTGGCTGCGTCGCTGGGCCAGCGCACCGGCAATCCCACCGGCGTGGCATCGGCCAGACAGCAGCGCACCAGCAGCCTGGCCAGCTGGGGTGGCTCCCCCTCGATCGGCAGCACGAAGCCACTGATCCGTACCGGATCGCCCTCGAACAGCTGCGGGTCGGGCTGGCTGCGCAGCAGCCGCACCCAGTCGGTGAGGCTGCGCTGGGCCGGAGGCAACACGAAGCTGAGCTCGGCGTCGGCGGTCTCATCGCTGGGGCGCTGGCTGGCCAGATCGGCAAAGGAGGGGTTGGGGGGCAGCAGCAGCAGGGCGACGGCGATGGCCACGGTGAGCAGATCCCGCCAGCCGCTGCCGGGCTGGGGGCGTTCCGGTCGGCAGCGCAGCTGGGCCACGGCAAGGCCGAGCAGCAGTGCCCCGGCGATCCACACCAGTGGATGGAACACAGCCCGCAGCAGCAGATCCAGCCGGCCATCGACGCTGCTGCGCAGCATCACGGCGGCCCAGAGGGCCAGGGGCATGGCCTGGCGCAGCCGGGGCAGGTAGCGGTGTTTCAGGCTCGCCATCTCAGAGCTTCCACAGGTTCACCCACTGGCCGATCACCAGCACCAGCAGGCCGGCGCCGGTGGCTGTCACCAGAAGGCCCTTGGGGCGGAACAACAGGCCGAGAAGACCGATCAGCTTGAGGTCGATCACGGGCCCCAGCAGCAGGAAGGCCAGCAGCGCCCCTGGCGTGACCTGGGCCGCGAAGCCCAGGGCCAGAAAGGCATCCACGCTCGAGCACACCGACACCACCAGGCTCAGGGCCATTAACGCCAGGATCGAGAGGGTAGGGGTGCCTCCCACGGCCAGCAACCACTGGCGGGGCAGCAGGCTCTGCACCAGGGCGGCGATGGCGCAACCGAGCACCAGCAGCAGGGCCAGATCGATGAACTCGCGGCTGCCGTGCTGGAGCACAGTCGCCCAGCTCGGCCGCTCCACCGGCTGCGGCGGTGCCATGGGCTCGGTGAGGCCCACCACCCCGGCGCGGCGCTCCAGCAGGCTGACGCTGCTCAGGGGCTGGTTCAGCCGCCGCTCCTCCAGCAGATCGGTGCGGAACAGCTCGGCCTCGGGCAGCTGCCGCAGCACCAACGCCAGGCCCAGGGCGAGCACCACGGCCCCGAGGGGCCGGGCCAGCAGCATCCAGGGCCGGTCCGGAAAGGCGGCCCAGGTGCTGGCCAGCACGATCGGATTCAGCACCGGAGCGGCGAACAGAAAGCCCAGCCCCGTGCCGACCGGCGCCCCCCCCACCAGCAAGCGCCGCGCCACCGGCACGTTGCCGCACTCACAGGCCGGCAGGGCGAACCCCAGGGCGGCGCCGGTGAGGGGCCCCCACACCGGGTGGGCCGGCAGCCGCCGCAGCCAGCGCCCCCCCGGCGCAAAGCGCCGGGCCAGGGCGGCGATCGCCACGCCGATCAGCAAAAAGGGCAGGGCCTCCACCAGCAACCCCTGAAACAGGGCCCAGGCCGTGGCCAGGCGGGTGAGACTCACGCTTGCGACCCCCCAGGGAGGCTGGCGTCAAACCAGGACGGCGTTGCGGTGTAAGCGGCGGCGTTGTGGCTGTTCTCCCGGGCTTCGGTCTTCCAGCAGCAACTGCGGCCGCCATCGCGGCGCCGCAGCAGTTCGTTGGCCCAGCCCCACACCAGGGCGGCACTGGCCTCCATGCCCACGTTGTCCATCACCCGCAGATCCAGGGCGCCGGCATTGTGCAGGGTCTGCCAATGCTCCAGCAGGGGATCGTCCGCATTGGCCAGAAACGTGTGGTCGAACTGGTGGGCCAGCTGGGCCTCCAGGGGCCTGAGGCTGGAGAAGTCCACCACGAAGCCGCAGGCATCGAGGGCGGTGGCGGCGAACCAGAAGGTGAAGCTGCGGCTGTAGCCGTGCACGAAGCGGCAGTGGCCGTCATGGCGCCACTGGCGATGACAGCAGGGATAGCCCTCAAACTGCTTGCTGCAGGTGTAGGTCGCCGGCGCGGGCATGGGAGAGGATCGAGGCAGCGGCAGAGCGGTGACGTTGCAAGGTCTATTTCAGCGTGGGCCGGGGCAGCGGCCGGAGTCCGGCCTGATCGAGGCGCTGCGCTTCAGTGCCGATGGCCTGATTCCCGCCGTGGCCCAGGACTGGCTGGACGGGGCGGTGCTGATGCTGGCCTGGATGAACCGGGAGGCGTTGCAACGCACGTTGGAGAGCGGCGAAGTGCACTACTGGAGCCGCTCGCGTCAGGAGCTCTGGCACAAGGGGGCCACCAGCGGCCACATCCAGCACCTGCGCGGCCTGCGTTACGACTGCGACGCCGATGTGCTGCTGCTCAGCATTGAGCAGGTGGGTGATGTGGCCTGCCACACCGGCGCCCGCAGCTGCTTCTATGACGATGGGCCCGAGCCCAGCGGCGGCGGAGCCGCCGCCCCGCCGCCGCCCGCCGATGCCTGTACTGAACTGATGCGGGTGATTGAGGGGCGCCGCGACCAGCCCGAACCTGGCAGCTACACCAACAAACTGCTGGAGGGTGGTGACAATCGCATCCTCAAGAAAATCGGCGAGGAGAGTGCCGAGTTCGTGATGGCCTGCAAAGACGGCCAGCCGGCGGAGATCGCTGGGGAGGCCGCCGATCTCGTGTATCACCTGCAGGTGGCCCTGGCCTTCCACGGCGTCAGCTGGCGGCAGGTGCAGCAGGTTCTGGCCTCCCGCAGCGGCGCTCCCCGCAGGGACTGAGTCCACCATCCCCCTGAGATGCCCATGGGGGCAAACCTGGCCATGGTGCGTCGCACCTGCGGCTGGCTGCTGGGCCTCATCCCACGGTTGCGCTGATCCCGTGTGCCGAGCTCTTTGCCCCGCCCAGCTTCGTCTACGCGTCGGCCCTGGCTGGTGATCCTGAAGCTGATGGCCTTTCTGCTGGGGGCGCCGTGGCTGCAGGCGGCGGCTGGCTGAGGCCGGGCTGGGCCTGCAGCCAGCGCAAGGTGGCCCGATCCCGAGCGCTCAGTTCCAGCACCGGCACCGGGCCGGGAATGGCGGCCAGGGCGTCGCCGGGCGTATCGCTGTGGCCCCACAGCCCGAAGGCGTGCCCCAGCTCATGCAGGGCTGTCGCCTGGGTGGCCTCAAGCCGCTGGCCCGGGCTCACGCTCACCAGCACCTCGGGCTCCAGCTGCCAGCGTCCCAGCCGCTCCACGGCGACGAGCTGCAGTTCGGCCCGGCCATGGCTGGCGCGTCCACCCCTCAGGGGAGGCCGCCGGCGCAGCAGCTGAATCTGGGCCTGGCGTGGATCGTCCACCAGGGTGATGGGCAGCTCCGCGCTCCAGGTGTCCAGGGCGGCCTGCACCGCCTCAAGCCAGCGGCCATCCCATCGGGCAGCAGGCCCCGCAGTGGCGGCGGGTTCGACCCAGATGCACCAGTGGTCCCGCCGGGGCCAGCCCAGGTGGGTGGGCCGTAACAGGTGGCGGTAGTCGCTGGCTACTGCCGGGACGGCTGGCGGCGTGCTGCGTTCGACAGCGGTGGGTGGAGGTAGCAGCCGCCTGCCCGCGGCAAGGGGGCATGGAGGAGTGGCGGCTGGCGAGGTGGCCCGCAGGGGCAGGGCCATCAAGCTGCTCACCAGGGCAGCTCTGGTGCCCATGCCCAGCAGCACCAGGAGGGCCCCGGCGCAAGGCGTATCAGGCTTCATCAAGAAAGCCATCCTGCTCAGCGCTCTCAGCCGAGCCCCTGGCCGGGCAGCCCCACGCCGCGGGCCATCAGGGTGGCCAATAGGGGAATCAGCGCGAAGCCGGCCAGCTCAATGTTCAGAATCCAGGACAGGCGTTGAGCCAGGGCCTCACTCACCTGGGGCAGTTCGCCTTTGCGAAGCGGAATCGCCCAGAGGATGTAGGTGATGGTTGGGTAAAGCGACAGCGCTCCCACCGACAGGTAGACCCCGACCTTCCACCAGAAGAGCGGATTTTCCGTGTAGAAGCTGCTGCCCTGTCCGTAATACAACACACGCAGGATGCCGCTGCCCAAGAGCGCCAAGGCCGCCAGGCCATAGACAATGTCAGTGATCACCATCAAAGTGGCGTTCTGCTTGCTGGGATTTGGGCCGATCAGACGGCGTTCCAGCACAAGGGCCCCGAAACACACCATGAAGCTCAGGTAGTGCACATAAGCCACCCCGGCACGGGGGAGCACATCGGCGGGAAGTACGGCCGGCAGGGGCATGCGGGGGTTAATTCCAGAGTTCTTCAGCCGCGCGAGCTTAACGTTGGTATCGCCCTTGCCGCGAGCTGGCGGCTCAGAGGTGAAGCTGAAGTGTTGCTGAAAATGTGTAGCAATTTGGAAGGTTGGAAGCCTTTCCGCTGGTTCTACGTTTGGCTTGAAAACTGCTTAGGTTCATTGCACTGGAACAGCTATCGATGCCAAGCTCACTGAGCGCCTATCTGGCCGAGATCGGTCGCCACCAACTGCTTTCTCCGGAGCAGGAGCTCACCCTGGGTCGCAAGGTGCAGGCCATGGCCGGGTTGCAGGAGCGCTGCCGCGAGGCCGGCGGTCAGGGACCTGCCTGTGAGTACAGCGATCAGGAGCGCCGCACCATGCGCCTTGGTGAACGGGCCAAAAACCAGATGATCACCGCGAACCTGCGGCTGGTGGTGAACCTGGCCAAGCGCTATCAGAACAAGGGCCTGGACCTGCTGGATCTGATCCAGGAAGGCACCCTGGGCCTCACTCGCGCCGTTGAGAAGTACGACCCTACCCGTGGCCACCGGTTCAGCACCTACGCCTACTGGTGGATCCGGCAGGGCCTGAACCGTGCGCTCTCCACCCAGAGCCGCACGATTCGTATCCCCGTCAATGTCAATGAGAAGCTCACGCGGCTGCGAGCCGCCAAGGCCGGCTACCTGCAGTCCCACGGGGTGAATCCCAGTGCTGCCGCTCTGGCGCGGGCGATGGGGCTGCCCCTCAATGAAGTGGAGGAGCTGCTCGGTTGCGAGCTGCGCAGCATCACCGTGAGCCTGCAGGGCGTCGTGAAGTCGAAGTCAGACCCGTCCGAACTGGTGGATGTGCTGCCGAGTCAGGATCTGGCCCCCATGGAGCGGGCGGAACTGGCCGAGCGGAGTGCCTCGGTGTGGGTGTTGCTGGAGCGCTCCAACCTCACCCCCAAGGAGCGCACGGTGTTGATGTTGCGCTTCGGGTTGGATGGCAGCCACGAATGGCGCACCCTCGCAGAAGTGGCGCGACAACTCGATTGCAGCCGGGAGTATTGCCGCCAGGTTGTGCAGCGCGCCCTGCGAAAACTGCGGAAAACCGGCATTGAGACCGGTCTGGTGGAAGCCTGAATCGGTCAACATTGGCAACGTTGGCCCTTGGAGTGACCTGTGTCCCCATCCGTTGATGCCGAGGTGCTCGAAAGCACCGTCGTTGACGAAGCTCTGCTGCTGAGGCTATTGCGCCGCGCCGGGCGCGGCATAGCCAGGCCAGCTCTGGAATGTCTGGAGATGCTCCTGGATGGCGACACCCCTACGCCGGCCAAGCTCACCGTGCTGGCCGCACTCACCTATCTCCTGGTGCCTCTCGATCTGATCCCGGACTTCATTCCCGTGGCCGGCTTCAGTGATGACCTGGTGGCCATCACCGCCCTTCTGGGCATCTGCGGTCGCCACCGCAGCGAAGCCATACGGATGCGGGCGCAGCGCAGACTGGACCGGTGGTTTCCGCTGGGGCGCTGACCGGCCGTTCTTGCACTGCAGCCGTTCCCCGCTCCGCAGCCCTTGCCTTCCCCCCCCGTCGCCATGTCCCAGCTGAGCCCTGAGCAGCTCGAGGAGCTTCAGGCCTTCCTCAAGGACTGGTTGCGGCACACCGGCCGCACTCAGGCAGACCTGCGCCGGGCGCTGCAGGCGAGCTCGATCCGGATGCCGGTGCTGCTCGAAGTCCTGCAGCACACCTATGCCGTCCAAGGGCTCACGGGTCTGGCCGGCCAGCTGTGTGGCATCGAGGCGCGCTGGCAGGTGGAGGACCAAGCTGTCGAACCTGTTTCCGTGCCAGCTGCCGTCGACGGCAGTGCTTCCCTCGGCCAGCTCGATCTGTTGTTGCAGGAGATCCGCTCTGAACGGCGCGAATGAGGTGCTGCCGCCAGATTGGATGCATTGTTGGACATCCGCATGATCACGTTCCTGCGCCAGGTCAACCGCCACCTTGGTGCCTTCAGGGGCCCCTGTCCCGGTAGGGCCCTCGTGCTGCTCTGCCTGGTCTGGGGTGCTTTGGAGCTGCCGGCAGCCTTGGCCCAGCGGGAGGGCTATCTGCTGGGTCCGGGCAGTTCCGTTGGCCCTGCGACCCGGGTGAAGCCCACCAACTGCACCACAGCACCGGATGGAGCGGTGACCTGTGACACTGAGCTGGAAAACCCCGTCGGGGACACCCCGGCCCGGCCCCAGTTCGAATTGTTCGAGAACTGAGCGGCCCTCGGCAGCTGCATCGTTCCTTGGGGCTTCAGGCCCCAACCCCACCTCTGGTGCAAGAGTTGGGCCCCTGATCGATGCCAACCCTGTCCCCGCCCCTCGTGTTGCGCCTGCAGCGTCTGTTCGACGACCTCAACTACCTGTTCGTGATCGACCGCGCCGAGCGGCAGCTGGCCAAGCTGCTCGGCATTGTGCTGGTGGTGGTGATGGCTGCGGCCACCCTGCAGCTGATCTGGCAGGTGGCCTTGGCCCTGAGCATCCCCCAGACCCCTTGGCTGGGAGACAAGCTGAACCGGGTGCTCGGCGATCTGCTCAACCTGCTGATCGCTGTGGAGGTGCTGCAGAACATCACCTCCTACCTGCGCCGCCATGTGGTGCAGATCGAACTGGTGCTGCTGACGGCCATGACCGCCGTGGCCCGCAAGGTGATCGTGCTGCCCGCCGGAGCCGAGAGCAAGCCTCAGTTGCTGGCCGGCCTGGGCATCGCCGTGCTCGCCCTGGCCGGCGCCTACTGGTTGGTGCGCTCGCTCACCATGCGCAGGAAGCGCTCCAGAAGAAGGCAAGCCAGACGGAGCCGGGGGCAGGATCTGTAGCGACCACACGATGGCGGCGGTGGGGAGGGATCACCATCCAGTCGCCCCGCTGCAGTGGCGTGGCCACGGGCTCATCGGCGAACTGCAGCAAGGCTGAACCCTGCACCAGGGTGATCCACTCGTGGTCGGCCTGGTCATACCACTGGTCACCAGGGGTGCTGGCCGCGCAGGAGTGGATCCGCTCCAGCCTCCAGTCCTTGCCCCTCACCAGCACGCTGCAGGATTCAGCCCCCTCCGGTGGGCATGGCTGGCTCAGGAGATTGGTGAGAGCGTCTCCAGGCCGCTGCTGCTCTCCCCAGCGGCTCCCGATCTCAAAACCACAATGGCGCGCCAGCTCCACCACCTGGTGATGGTGCTCACAGTCCCTCAGGGTCCGGCGCAGGCAGGGATCCGTCTCGGTGAGTGCCACGAAGGCATTCAGTTGCCTCACCTTCTCCAGAAACTGTTGCAGTTGGGCTTCAGCCACGGGCGGCAGCGGCACCGGGGTGCGCGGTGGTCAGCCGTTTGATCATCCGCCAGCGCTCGAAGCTCACCCCTTGCAGCTGCACGGTTTCAGCCGCCGCCACCTGCCAGCCGCGCCGCAGCAGCAGGGGCCTGGACAGCTGACTGGCCTCCGTGCGCAGCTCGGAGACGCCACGGAGTTGAGCCTGGGCCTCCAAGTGCTCCAGAAGGGTGCTGGCCAGCCCGCGCCGGCTCGCCGTACCGCGGCAATAGAGCAGTGAAAGGCGATCGATCGGCTGGAGAATGCCGAAGGCCTCGAGCTCTTCGGGTTGATCTATCGGGTGGCTGCCCAAGCCGTAGCCGTGCTGGAGGGCCATCGCCACGCCATTGCTGCGGGAGGCATGCTCAACCCAGGCTGCAATCTGATCGGCACTGTAGAGCCGAACCGCCTGGCTGATGACGGCGTCCTGATAGAGCATGATCAGCCGATCCAGATCGCACGACCGCAGGATGCGCAAGCGGTTCATCCACCCGATCCGTCCGGCGCATGTTCTATCACCTTCTCCACGGTGGCGGTGGCCGTGGCAAGAGGGCAGTCCAATTGGATTGGGCTCTGCGTTCTCAAGTTGCGAGCTTGTCAACAGCATCCGGTGGTGTAAATTTAAGATGTCTTAGAGGGAAGTTTCCCCCTACCACCTCCACCTACCACCTCCCTGACCGATGCTCACCGGATCTGAACTGCTCGCCAAGGTCAAAGAGCTTGGTGACGTGAGTAAGTCGGACATCGTCCGTGCCTGCGGTTACGTCTCCACCAAGAAGGACGGCGGCGATCGCCTCAACTTCACTGCCTTCTATGAAGCCCTGCTCGAAGCCAAGGGCGTCGAGCTCGGCGGCACGGGCAAGGTCGGTAAAGGCGGGCGCAAGCTCAGCTATGTCGCCACCGTGCAGGGCAATGGCAACCTCTTGATTGGCAAGGCCTACACCGCCCTGCTCGACCTCAAGCCCGGCGATGAGTTTGAAATCAAGCTGGGCCGCAAGCAGATTCGTCTGATCCCTGCCGGCGCCGCCGACGAAGAAGAGGATTGATCCTGCTGGGCACAGCCCGCCGCTCTGAAGGCGCCACCGCGTCTGCCAGTGGTCTGGTTGAGCTGCTTTGCAGGGTTCCCGGCCCAGAACAGCTCCCTTGGGCTGTTCTGGGCCTTTGTGTGGCTGTCGCCTTCAGCGCAGCCGGTGCCGATTGCCACCGGAGTGGCAACCTGAGGGATCAACAGGTGTGATTCAGAAGATGCCGGTCACTGTTCTCTGTCCGCAACCAGCTGCTGCCTCCCGGCTGCAGGAGATCCTGCACCGCGGTCTTGTGCTGGCAGCGACCCTGGTGTGGATTGGCTTGATGGGCCTGGCGCCTCCTGCTCTCGCTGCAGCGGTGAGTGGCGATGGGGCTGAGCTGTTCGCCAATCATTGCTCGGGCTGCCATATCCATGGAGGCAATGTTCTCCGGCGGGGAAAGACCCTGAAGCTGGCCGCGCTGGAGCGCCAGGGCGTGGCCTCTGAGGCCGCCATCGCTGCGATTGCCGCCGCCGGAGTGGGCCAGATGGGAGGGTATGGAACCGTGCTCGGCGATGACGGCGTGCAGGCGGTAGCGGCCTGGGTCTGGAATCAGGCCCAAGCGGGCTGGCCCCGTGGCTGATGGTGACGCCGATTTCGAGCAGGGCTAAAAGGCCTGAATCCAGCCATGGATCTCTACGGCAGTCCAGATGCCTTTTCGCCAGTAGATGTCGCCTTTGACGAGGGCCTCGACCTGCTCGCGGCTTTCGGCTTCATAGATCCCGAACACATGGGTGCTGCCTTCGGTGGGTCCCAGGGTGATCAGCACTCCCGCCTGCTTCTGCTGCTTCAGTCCGGCCAGATGCTCGTCCCGAAAGGGTGTGCGCTTGTCCAGGGCATCGCTGCAGTAGGTGCCCCAGAGCACGAAGCGTGCCATGGCGGAGTTGTGAAGGTTCCCGACCCTATCGGTGCCGGTGCACAAAGCGGAACGCGCTACCGCCAACGCCATCCTCACCCCAGGCACGAGGTGATAGGAAGGCAGGACCCCCTGCTCCCCCGGTTGCAAGCCATGTTGATCCGTGCCGCCGCCCTGGTGACCCTGGCCTTCGCAGCGCTGGCGTCAGAGCTGCCTGCCGAGGCCAACATGATGGATTTCATGATCCGCAAATACTGCCTGTCGGCGGTGAATGATGAGGTCAAGGCCTCCGGGAAGCCCGCTCCGGCCGGCATGGCCGACTACACCTGCGACTGTGTCGTGCAGCAGATGAAGAGTGGCAGCAGCCAGGAGCAGGCCAAGGACACCTGCAAGGCCCGCACTGCCAAGAAATACCAGCTCTGAACGCGTCTGGCCTTCGTCAACCCGGTGCTGACAAGGGTCGCTTCAGGGTTGACGGCGCCAGATCAGGATCCGATTGTTCGCCGGCAGGTACGCATCGGCCACCGGTTCCAGACCCTCGTGCCTGGCAAGGCGATGCAAGTCGCTGCTGTCGCGCACGCCCATGGCCTGGTCGATGCTGCGCAGGTGGGCATCAAAGGCGGCATTGCTCTCCGCTGTGTGCACCCCGTTGTCGCAGAAGGGGCCATAGAGCAGCAGCAGTCCAGCCGGACCGAGCACCCTGGCGCTTCCGGCGATGAGGGCCGCCACGGCGGGCTCGCCCATGATGTGGGCCGTGTTGGCGCTGAACACGGCGCCGTAGGGGCCGGCCGGCCAGGCCTGAGCCTCCAGCACATTGAGCCCCAGGGCCGGCAGCAGCCGCGAGCCGGTGGCACGGTGCTGGGTCCCCTCGTGATCGATGCGCTCCTGTAGCGCGCCCACCCCTTCAGGGCGCTCACTGGGCTGCCAGATCAGTTGCGGCAACAGCTGGGTGAAGATCACTCCGTGCTGGCCACTGCCGGAACCCACCTCCAGCACCTCGCCGCCCTCAGGCAGCCACTGGCGCAGCACAGCCAGGATCGGAGCGGCATTGCGCTCGCAGGCAGGGGAGTACAGCATCACGGAGGGGTTGTGCAGCTCAGGAATCCAGCCCCGCCCGCAGCTCTGAGCAGAAGCGGCCAGCGGCCGCGGCCACATCGGCTTGCTGGGCATGGGCCTCGGCCATCACCCGCACCAGGGCACTGCCCACGATGGCGCCATTGGCCCCCCAGTCGCGCACCTGGCGCACCTGCTCCACACCGGAGATGCCGAAGCCGACGGCCACTGGGGTGTCTCCCGCCGCCTTGAGGTGGCTCACCAGCGGCCCCACCCGCGCCTCAAGCCCGGCGCGCACGCCTGTGACCCCGGTGACACTGACCAGATAGGTGAAGCCGCGGCTGGCCTGGTGGATGCGGGCCATGCGTTGGGCCGGGGTGGTGGGGGCCACCAGCAGCACCAGATCGAGCCCGGCGGCGGCGGCGATGACGGAGAGTTTCTCGGCCTCCTCCAGGGGCAGGTCGGGTACCACCAGGCCGGCGGCACCGCAGGCCGCTGCCGCCTGGCAGAAGGCCTCCATGCCGCGGTTGAGCAGGGGGTTGCTGTAGGTGAACAGCACCACCGGCAGGGTGAGCTCGCCGCGCAGGCCGCTCAACATCTCCAGCACCCGTGCAGGGGTGGTGGCGCCTGCCAGGGCCCGGCTGGCCGCCGCCTGAATCACGGGGCCGTCGGCGAGGGGATCGCTGTAGGGGATACCCAGCTCCACCAGGTCAGCGCCGGCCTGCTCCAGGGCCAGGAGGGTGGACCGGGTGACCTCCAGATCCGGATCTCCGGCCATCAGAAAGGGCATCAGGGCGCAGCGACCCTGCTGCTCCAGGAGACCGAAGCGCTGCTGAATGGGGGTGGGGGCGACGGACACAGCGGCTGCAGGGGCTGGCTTGTGAGCCTATGTCTCGCTGTGGATCGTCTCACTTGAGGGGGAGCTGCCCGGGACCATGGGCGGTGCGACCTCGGGCGGATCTCCATCGAGTTGGCCGGCATCGCGCATCAGCCGCAACTGCTCCTCAGGGCTGAGGGCATCGAATTTGCGTTGCAGCGCTTCGGTGGTGGCGGCGTCATAGGCCTCTCGGTAGGTGCGGCGCTGCTGCATGTAGGTCATGTTGCCGCCCAGTGCCCGCAGCAGGTAGCTGGCCGTCCAGCCCACCACCAGCAACATGAGCAGGGCTGAGGCGGCGATGCCGGCTGAGAAGGTCTCGAACCCGTTGGCCTGAAACAGTGCGTAGCCCAGAGCGCCGAGACCGAATACCGCCAGTCCCAGCAAGAGGGATTGTCCCTTGGTCATTGGGCGCTCTGCCCGGCCATGCGCAGATTGATGAACGGTGCGAACAACATCAGCCCTGGGAAGAACAGAAACACCAGCCCGTACACGCCGAAGCGTTCCACTTTGCCCATCACCGTCCAGCGCTTCACCATCCAGGCATAGAGGGCCAGGGGGATCACCACCAGATAGGCCCCGCCCAGGACCACGTAGAGGGCGAGCAGCGGCAGCGCCCCAGAGGGCAGCGCACCCAGAAGACCAAGGAGGGACACGGCCAGAGTGACATCGACGCGAGCAAATCTAGAGTGCCTTTGCCGGGGGCATGGCGGAATCGGTAGACGCAGCAGACTTAAAATCTGCAGACCGCGAGGTTGTGGGGGTTCAAGCCCCCCTGCCCCCACTAGGGTCGAAGCCAAGCCGAAGGGAGCCAGGGTGGTGAGACGAGTCCCAGCCCAGCAGCCAACGCCAGCCCAGCAGCCAACGCCAGCCCAGCAGACCGCCAGCGCCGGCCGGGGGCGAAGCTCAGGCCTGGAGAGGGCTTCAGCCCCAGCGTCGCGGCTGCTGCCCTCCCTGCTGCTCGGTACCCTGCTGGCCGCCGGGGGCCTCGGCTCGGCCCTGGCCACGGTGGTGTTGCTGACGGGAGCCAGGCCTGGCCTCGCCCAGGCAGCGGCCAAGCCACGGCAGGTCACGGTGAAAGAGGGAGACACCCTCGAGGTGATTGCCGGACGCCATGGCGTATCGGTGGATGCACTTCAGCGTCTCAATGCCATCAGCGATCCCCGCACCCTGCAGATCGGCCAGGTGCTCAGGCTTCCCCCAGCCACCGCTCCCCGCACCGGCGCCAAGCCAGCCACAACACCCAAGCCTGCTCCTGCCAAGACCCCGGCCCCGGCTCCCGCGGCGAAGCCAGCTGCTCCCCAGCCAGCCGCCCAGACCCCTGCAACCCCCGCTCCAGCAACCTCCCCAGCACCGGCCAAGCCGACCGAGCCGCCGCCGGCAGCGACGGCCCCAGGATCGGCGACCCCAGCCACTCCGGCGGCCGCGGCTGCCTCCCCCGCCGAGAAGCCCGACCAGAGCCGCTGGCGCTATTTCGGCAACACCCTGGTGGACTGGGGCAGCTGGAAGCTGCATCCCGGTGGACTGCGCGTCACGGTGGTGCAGCCCGCTACGGAGGACGTGGGGGCATCAAGGGCGAGGGCCACGGCCGTGGCGGTGCAGTGCAGCAGCCTGCGCCAGACCTGGCGCGTCGATGGGGCGTGGCTTGCCTGGGCCGTGCCCGAGCCCCGCTCCGTGGGGCAGCAGATCGTGCTCGACCTCTGCGACGAGGTTCAGGCTTCACCGGAAGCGGCCATCCCTCCCCCGGCTCCCGCTCCGGGGGTCTGACCCCGCCACCCCCATCCACCCCTGACCCTGGCGGCCCTGGTGCAGGGCCGATACGTTGCCGGCGAGTCCATGGCGCACAGGCATGCCCGCCTGGTTGTTTCGTTCCACTGGTGGCGCACTGCTGCCCCTGCTCTTGTCGGTGGCCGGCGGCCTCGGCCTGTTCTCCCCTGCCGTTCAGGCGCGTGACACGCCCAGGGCCGATGCCCTGCAGGCGATCCGCCAGGTGTGGCCGCTCGAACACCTGGGCAGCGCCATCCGGCTGGCCCATTTGGAGAGCGGCCTCACTCCCACCGCGCTTGGCTGCGGAGGGGATTGCTTTGGCCTGTTCCAGATCCACTTCAGCGCCAACCGGGGTCTGATCACCGCGATGGGCATTCGCACCCCTGAGGAGCTGCTCGACCCGCTGGTCAACAGCAGCGTGGCCTATGCCATCTTCCAGCAATCCGGCTGGCAGCCCTGGGGGATTGAGCCCTGAGCGCCCCAAGGCCTGCCGTGGAGGTCGCCCTCGCCGTGCTTGAACAGGGTGGCCAGTGGCTGATTCAGCTGCGGGATGATGTCCCCGGCATCGTGGCCCCGGGAGCCTGGGGATTGTTTGGAGGCCATCTCGACCCCGGCGAGAGCCCGGCTGCGGCCGTGCGCCGCGAGCTGCTCGAGGAGATCGGCTGGTGGCCTCCCGCTCCACTCCCCTTCTGGTTCTCCCATCGCAATGCTCACCGTGTTGCCCATGTCTTCCGCGCTCCCCTGCCGCTGCCTCTGCAGGCGCTCCAGTTGCTGGAGGGCCAGGACATGGTGCTCGCCAACCCCGAGCTGCTGCGCAGCGGCCAGGCCTGGAGCCCCCGGTTGCAGCAACACCGTGCCATTGCCCCCTCGCTCCGGTGCGCCCTCAAGGCCCTCGAGCAGCCGCACTGAGGCTCCCAGGGGCCGAGGCAGAGATGTTCTGAAGCGTTCAGAAGCCTGATCCGGGCTGCTGCAGGAACGCCTCCTCCTCCGGGGTGGACGGACGACCGAGCAGCTGATTGCGGTGGGGGAAGCGCCCGAAGCGGGCGATCACCGCGTGGTGGCGTTGGGCGAACCTGGCGGTGCGGGGGTCACTCCAGCGGACGAACAGGGGCAGGCTGGCCTCCTGCACGGCCAGGTCTTCGCTGTGCATCATCGGCATCAACCAGAACTGTCGGCGGGCGATGACGGGTTCTCTGGCCAGCCAGCCCCGCTCCACAGCAGCCTGGCTGAGGGCCAGGGCCTGAGGGTCCGCTCCGAAGGCCCGGGCACTGCCACGCCAGATCTGGCGTGGCAGCTGATCCAGGAGCAGCACGAGGGCAAGCGCTCCAAGGGGCTCATCGCCCCAGCGGTTCAGCGCTCCTGCGGCGGCCTGCTCGGTGAGGGAGAGGAAGCGGTGGCGCACGCAGGCATCGAAGGTCTCATCCTTGGCGAACCACTGCCGCGGCGGCGTGGCTTCAAACCAGAACTGCAGCAGGTAAAGCGCCTGAGGGTTGGTGACAGCGCCGCCGTGATCAGGGGTCATCCCGCTGACGATGCCACGAGCTGGCGCAGGCGGACGCGCCAGGCGGCATGGCCGGGCCCGAATTGCTCGATCAGGGCGTCCCCGGCTGGATGCAGTCCCTCCCGCGAGACGGCCGCAATCTTGAGTGCCGGCTCCATGGCCTCAGCCAGCAGAAGCCCCGGCTGGAGTGCCCCGGCTGCCCCTCCCGGGCCGAGGCCTGGCCGACGTCAGATTGCTGCTTCCAGGCCTCAGGCTTGATCGATGGGACACTTTCGGGTAAGTTAGGTGGGTTCGGCAGAAGCCGGCAGTTCGGGCCCTTGCTGCAAGTCCGATCTGACCACGCCGAGCACAGCGCCCTTGGCTCCCCACGCTTCCTGGGAGAGCAGCCCAGGCCAGATGGCCTGAAGGTCTACGCCCTTGGAGAGGCCCGTCTGGACGGGGAAGGGCATTCCTGCTGCGTCATTTCGAGATCTCCACCTGGCCATGGGCCTAACTGCGGCGCCGTTCAGGCGTCTCTGCCGGCCCCTGGACTCATCACTTCACCACGCCATTGCTTGACCGATCACCATGACCACACTGCACCGCTCCACACGCCAACGTCCCCTGCGGGGAGGCCCCATGGGGCGTGGTCCTTCAGGACCGTCCTGCCCGTTGCGTCCCCTGGGTGGCAAGGGCTCACGCCAACCGCTCGCTTCTCAGCCGCTCACCTGGGAAGACCTGCTGGGTCAGCGCTGAGCCCCGGCGGCCCAGGGGAATCTCAGCCCAGCTGACGGATGGCGCCCACCAGGGCCACCACCCACAATCCCGCCGCACTCAGAAAGCTGATCCCGAAGCCGGGGCCCCGTTGTTCCGGAGCCTGCATGTAGCCCACGGCATAGGCGATGCGACCCGCGACCCAGAGGATCCCGAGCAGGTTCACCACTCCCCAGGTGCTCCAGAGACAGGCCAGCCAGTAGCTGGGCAGAAAGAACACCAGCTGCTCCAGGGTGTTCTGCTGCACCCGCAGTGCCCGTTGGAAGGGTTCGGGGCCGTCCACCGCCGGTGGCTTCACCTGGTGTCTGAATCGCGCCCGCCCCACGGCCAGTGCCGTGCCCTGATAGACGCCGAGGCCGGCAAGGGTCACCAGGGCCGGTAGGGCGAGGCTCGTCATCGTGGTGCGGCAGCAGCCCCCATCTTTGCCACTGATTGAGCCGCCTCCCGAGCCATCGCCCCCCTAGTCCCACAATTGAGCCGACTCACCCTGCGACGGCTCGCGCGTGACCAACCTGCTCCCCAGCCTTCTGCAGATCCTGCTGGGCATCCTGTTGCTGTTCGGCGGTGGCGAGCTGTTCGTGGCGGGGTCCACGGCGGTGGCCCTGATGCTCGGCATCCCCCAGATCGTGATCGGTCTCACGGTGGTCTCCCTGGGCACCAGTGCCCCGGAGCTGTTCGTGAGCCTGATCGCCACGGTGCAGGGCAATGACGCCATTGCCATGAGCAACGTGGTGGGCAGCAACATCTTCAACGTGCTGGTGGTGCTCGGCATGAGCGCCCTGGTGGTGCCCCTAAGCGTGCGCAGCCGCCTGGTGCGACGCGATGTACCCCTGCTGGTGGCCCTCTCGATGGCCGTCTGGGGGATGGCCAGCGGCAGTCGGCTCACCTGGCAGGCCGGCGTGGCCCTGTTGGTGGGACTGCTGATCAATCTGGTCTGGGAGATCCGTACGGCCGGGGAAAACCCCGAGGAGGCGGGGGAGTTCGACGCCAGCGAGCGCCTTTCGGCCCTTGGAGCCGGACTGCGCCTGCTGGGCGGGCTGGTGCTGCTGGTGGTGGGCTCCCAGGTGCTGGTGCGCGGCGCCACCACGGCTGCCCTGGCCCTGGGCGTCAGCCAGACGGTGGTGGGGCTCACGATCGTGGCAGCCGGCACCTCGATGCCTGAGCTGGTCACCTCGCTGGTGGCCACCTACCGGGGCAAAGTGGATCTGGCCATCGGCAATGTGGTGGGCAGCAACCTGCTCAACCTGTTCCTGATCCTCGGACTCTGCGCCACGGCTTCAGGCGGCAGGGGGCTGGCGGTGGACCCCGTGCTGATCCAACGCGATCTGCCGGTCATGGTGGTCACCACCCTGGCCTGCCTGCCGATCTTCTGGAGCCAAGGCCAGATCACCCGGCTGGAGGGCGGGATTCTGGTGATGCTCTACGCGCTGTACCTGGGGGAGCAGGTGCTCAGCAACAGCGTCAGCAGCCTCACCGATGAATACCGACTGATTGCGCTCACCGCCGTGGTGCCGCTGGTGCTGGTGTTTCTGGTGTGGCAAGCCCTGCGCTGGCGGCATGAGCGCAAGGCCCGGATTTGAGCTTCCGAATGCCTGTCTAGATCCCGAACTGCCGGCAGATCAGCCAGGGCACCAGCAGAGTCATCAGCAGCGTGAGTGGGAAGCCATAGCGGGCCACATCGAGAAAGCGGTAGCGGCCGGGGCCGAACACCATCAGGTTGGTCTGGTAGCCCACCGGGCTCAGGAAGCTCTGGCTGGCCCCGAACAGCACCGCAAAGATGGCCGCCATCGGCGGCATGCCCAGCCCCAGCGCCAGTTGGGCCGCGATCGGAATCAGCATCGCCACGCTGGCGGCATTGCTCATCACCTCAGTGAGCAGCGTGCTGAACAGGAACACCGCCGCCAGGGCCCAGTACGGGGGCCATGTCTCCAGCCCTTGGATCAGCGCCTGGGCCAGGGCCTCCGCCAGACCAGTTTTCTCCAGCGCCACGCTGAAGCTGGCCAGGGATCCCAGCAGCAGGATCACATCCAGCCGGACCGAGCGCTGCAGCTCCCCTGGCCGCAGGCAGCCCGTGACCACCATGGCCACACTGCCCAGCAACACAGAGGCCACCAGGGGCAGCACCTGCAGACTCGGCAGCAGGATCGACAACCCCACGATCGCCACCGCCACCCGCTTGCGGCTCACGGTGGGCAGGTCGTCCTCGATCTGCTCCAGCACCACCAGATCGTTGCCGGCCAGCAGGCCCCTGATGGCATCGCGAGGACCTTGCAGCAGCAGCACATCGCCCTCGTGCAACTGGGCCTGGCCAAGGCGCTCCCTCACCACGGCGCTGCCGCGGCGCAGGGCCAGCACGGTGGCGTTGTAACGCTGGCGGAAGCGCAGATCGCGCAGGCAGCTCCCCGCCAGGGTGGAGCCCGCCGGCAGCAGGGCCTCCACCATCCGCTGGCTGTTCTGGGCGTCGGGAATCGGAGGGCTTGAGGCCCCCTCCTCCGGCGTGGGCGCCAGCACCACCGTGTGCTCCTGCTGCAGCCGCAGCAGATCGCTGCGGGTGCAGCGCAGCACCAGCCGATCGCCCAGCTCCAGCCTCCTGTCGGCCAGGGGGGGCTGAAAGCGCTCCTGCCCACGGTGCAGCTCCAGCACGTCCACATCGAAGCGCCGCTGCAGCCGGCTGCCGTGCAGCGACTGGCCCACCAGTTCGGAGCTCCCAGGAATCTCCACCTCGGTGATGTAGCCGCTGCTGGTGAAGCCCCGGGCCAGATCGTCGTCATTGTTGCCGCGATCAGGGAGGAAGCGATCGGAGAGCAGCACCATCGCCAGGCTGCCGGCGGTCCACACCCCAAGGCCCACCGGGGTGAACGTGAACAGCTCGAAGGCGCCATAACCCAGCTTGCTGCTCACCTCGCTGGCCAGCAGGTTCACCGAGCTGCCCAGCAGCGTGAGGGTGCCGCCCAGCACGGTGGCAAAGGAGAGCGGCAGCAGCACCTTGGAGGGCGCAATCCCCCGCCTGTGGCACCAGCCCTCAATCACCGGCAGCAGCGAGGCCACGATCGGCGTGTTCGGTACAAAGGCCGAGACAGGCCCCACCACGCCTGTCAGCAGGAGGATCATCCGCCTGGGGCTGCGCACGGCATCGGAGCCGATCAGACCCCGGAGCCGGTCCAGTCCCCCCGAGCGGAACAGGCCAGCCGAGAGGGCGAACAGGCCTACCAGGGTGAGCAGGGCGGGGCTGCCAAAGCCCTCCAGGGCCTCAGCTGGCTTCAGCACTCCCAGGGCCATCAGCAGGCCCACAGCCAGCAGGCCGGTGACCTCTGCCGGAATCCAGCTGCCGATGAACAACACCACGGAGAGCACCATCACCGTGAGAGTGATCAGGGCCTGGGGGGCCAGCACAGCCTCAAGCAGGGGGGGCAAGAACCAGGCGTCAGCGTTGGCTGAATGTAGGGGCTTCGCTGCCGGGAACTCCCCTGGCTTCAGCTGCCCGGCAGCTCGGCCAGATCGTCCGTGGCGCCCATCACCACCAGCAGTTCCCCCTTCTGCAACACATGGGAGGCGGGGGGATTGACGGTGAGCTGGTTGTCCGGTCCGGCAGCCAGCACGCTCACGTTGAAGTTCTTGCGCAGGTTGAGATCCCGCAGCGACTGGCCGATGAACGGCTCCGGAACCCGGATTTCCTCGATGCTGTTGCGGTCGTCAAGGCGCAGCCGGTCCAGCAGGTTGGGGCGCACCAGTTCGAGCCCCAGCCGCTGGCCCTGCATCTTCGATGGGAAGATCACCCGGTCGGCGCCGACCCGCTGCAACATCTTCATGTGAAGATCATTGGTGGCCCTGGCGATCACCTGCTTCACCTGGCTGCCTTTGCTGTCCTTGGCAATCAAGGTGGCGGTCACACTCACCTCGATCGGTTCGCTCATGGCCACCACCACGGTGGTGACATCCAGAACCCCGGCGGCCCGTAGCGCCTCCTCGTCTGTGCTCTCCACCTTGCGGGCGGTGATTGAGGGATCGAGCCGGTTGATCCGATCCACTGCGGAGGGGTCATTGTCAATCGCCAGCACGTCGGCTCCGCCCTTGCTCAGCTCCAGGCAGAGCGCCGTGCCGAATCGGCCGACCCCGATCACCGCGAAGCTGCCCATGGCACGGCTCTCGGCCGGATTCCAGTTCCACCAGTTGCTCATCGTTGCGGGGGGTCCTGCAGGGCCAGATCGGTGGATCCTCGCTCAGGCCAGGCCAGGGGCCTGTTTCGCCAGAGGGATCAGGTTCAGATGTAGAGGTCTTCGCGCGGGTAGCCCACCCGGGCCTGGCGGCGGCTTCCGTAAAGCGCCGAGAGCAGCAACAGAATGCCCAGCCGGCCCACGAACATCCCCACCATCAGCACCAGCTGGCCCCAGCGGTTCAGCTGGGCCGTGACGCCGAGATCGAGGCCCACGGTGGCGAAGGCGGACATGCAGGTGAAGAGCTTTTCGAGAAAGTTGAAGCTGTTGGCGCCTTCCGCGCCGCCGGCCGTGGGCCCCAGACCAAGCAACAATGCCATCAGCAGCACGAAGATCAGCGAGGCAATCGTGACTCCGATGGCTCGCAATACCACCCGGTCGGGGATCTGGCGGTTGTGAATGACCACCTCTTCCCTCCCCTGCAGGGTGGAACGGGTGGTGGCCATCAGGGTGGCGAAGGTGGTGGTCTTGATGCCCCCGCCGGTGCCGCCTGGGCTGGCACCGATGAACATCAGCACAATCACCAGCAGCAGCCCGGCGTCGGAGATCGTTTCCACCGAGAGGGGCACCGTGGAGAAACCCGCTGTGCGGGTGGTGATCGACTGAAACAGGGAGACCTGGAGCCTCTGAAGCAGACCGAGGGATTGGACAACGCCCCCGGTGGCGAAGGATTCGGTGAACACCAGGCCCAGGGTGCCGAACAGCACCAGCAGCAGGGTTGACCGCAGCACGAGGCGGGTGTGCAGGCTGAGCCGACGCATGCCGCGCCAGGTGGCGCGGTTGG
This sequence comes from Paraciimarium castrense LEGE 11436, assembly GCF_056633055.1. Classification (NCBI taxonomy): domain Bacteria; kingdom Bacillati; phylum Cyanobacteriota; class Cyanophyceae; order Synechococcales; family Prochlorococcaceae; genus Paraciimarium; species Paraciimarium castrense. The sequence continues at coordinate 81,772 of NZ_JBSJOW010000009.1, forward strand.
CCCACAGGTCATTGATCACTCGCCAGCCGATTCCCCCCACCACGATCATGGTGGCGATCACACCATTCACAACCGCGTTGTCGCGATAGCGCTCCAGGCTGCTGCTCCACAGCCCGAAGCCCGCGTTGTTGTAGGCGCTGATCGCATGAAACAACGAGGCCCAGAACCGCTCCAGAGGGTTGGCGATGTCGGTGAAACCAAAGCTGTAGAGCAGCAAGGTGCCCAGCCCCATCATCCAGCAGCCCGCCACCAGGATGCTGTTGAAGGTGGGACCGATGCCCCCCACGCCGAATTCATCGAGCGCACGGCCCTTGTCGAGTCGGGAGCGCAGCCCCGAGTGACCCTGCACGAAGCCCTGCAGAAAGGTGGTGATGGCCATCAGGCCCAGTCCGCCGGTGATGATCAGCCCCGCCAGGGCCATCTGCCCCAACAAGGTGAGATCGGTGCCGATGTCGATCACTGACAGACCCGTGACAGTGATGGCGGAGGTCACCGTGAAGAGCGCTTCCCACAGCCCCACCTCAGGCGATGAGCAGAGCGGACTGGAGAGCACCAGGGTGCCGGCTGCGATCACCAGCGCACCCGTGACCACAGCAAACTGGGGCACGGTGAGCCCGTGGCGCCAGCGCAGCAGGGCCTCCCAGGGCCCCGTACGAGCGGTGCGGCGCGGATGGCTGTCTTGAAGGGCGATGTCAGGGGGCGGCATCGCCGCGGGGATCAGGCCGGAGCGCCCTAACCTAAACCCACTCCCCCCCTGGGTTTTGCCCCCGTTGCTGGCCTGGTTTCCCGATCTCCCCCAGCTGATCGACCGGGCTGCCCAGCTGGATCCCCTGCTCGGCTACGGGGCCATCGCCCTGGCCATGCTGCTGGAAAACCTGATCCCGCCCATCCCCTCGGAAGTGCTCCTGCCCCTGGCGGGTTACGGCGTGGCCAGGGGGGATCTGGCCCTGCTGCCCACCCTGCTGGCGGCCCTGTTCGGCACCGTGTTGGGGGCCTGGTGCTGGTATCTGGTGGGTCGGCTTGTGCCGCGGCAGCGGCTGGAGCGGTGGCTGCTCCACCATGGCGGCCTGGTGGGCCTGCAGCAGGGCGATCTGGAGCGCAGCCGCTCCTGGTTTCTGGCCCATGGCCGGGCCCTGGTCTTCTGGGGGAGGATGGTGCCCGGAATGCGTACGCTGATTTCGGTGCCGGCCGGTCTTGAGCGGATGGCCCAGCTCCCCTTCCTGCTCTGGACCACTGCAGGAAGCCTGATCTGGAGCACGGCCCTGATCCTGGCCGGCCGGCTGCTGGGTCTGCACTATCCCCTGGTGGCCGAACGATTGGCCCCCTATGGCGAGACGCTGCGGGTGCTGTTGCTGGTCGCCCTGCCCGCAGGGGTGGGGGTGATCGGGGCGCATCGGTTGGCCCGGCTGCGGCAACGGCAATCCTGAGCGGGGACCATCCCCAGAGTGGATTGGATCACCCCTGCTTCTTGAAGCCATAGGACATTCCTTCCCGACGCCAGCCCAGCGGGTGGAGAACCCGCTTAAGGTTTCCTTCGCAACCTCCTTACCCCCAGCCTCTGTCCAATGCATCAACGCCTTGTCCCTTGAGCTGTGCTGCTCTGGACGGTGCTCAATCTCTGCTTTCCAGAAGGCCTTGCTGGTGGCCCGCTAATGGCCTTCACATGTGCCCTGGACACTACTCCTGGTTCACTCAGATCTCAGGGTTGTCGCCATTCTTCCTCTTGTTCAGCACACCCCTCCATCCCCGGGCCATCATCAGCCAGGCTGATCTCCTTCCGCCCCATCGCTGCATCGATGTCCGATCGGTGCCCAGGCCTTCAGGGCCTGTAGTTACATCCCTTTCCTGACGTTCTGTCGTTCAGATGCCACCGGAATTGTCGTCATCATGACCGTCGCATTTTTGGAGACGGCCTGGCTTGTGCCTCTCTACCCTCTCGCTGCCGCCTTCCTCTCTCTCGCCTGGTCGCCTGGCGTCATCTGGCGCACCGGGCCCCGCCCCTGTGGCTACCTCAACCTGTTGATGGTGAGTGTGGCTTTCTGCCATGCCGTTCTGGCTCTGCTTGGTCTGCACGCCAGGCAGATGGCCGTCGCTCTGACAGCCCTCGAACCCGTTCGCTTCGGGTGGACCTGGATGGATACGGCCGGGCTGAAGATCAGTTTCGATGGGTTGATCACTGAGCCCGCTTTGATCGCGATGATCGTGATCACAGGGCTGCACGTGCTCGTGCAGATCTACACGATTGGCTATTTCGAGATGGATTGGGGCTGGGCCCGTTTCTTCGGCTCCCTCAGTTGCTTCGAGGCCGGCCTGTGTGCACTTGTTCTCACAGACTCACTCTTCTTCAGCTATGTGATTCTCGAGTTGCTCACTCTGGGCACCTATCTCATCGTGGGCACCTGGTATAACCAGTCGCTCGTGGTCAAGGGGGCCCGGGATGCCTTCCTCACCAAACGGATCGGAGACCTGATCCTGCTGGCCGGCGTGATTGCCCTGCTGCCGATCACCGGCACCTGGAACTTCCATGGATTGCAGGCCTGGGCCGAGACCCAGATTGCCGCCAGCCCCGATGGCCATGTCACCTTGCCACTCAGCGTCACCCTGATCCTGCTGGCCCTGATTGCCGGGCCGATGGGTAAATGTGCCCAGATTCCCCTGCACCTCTGGCTCGATGAGGCCATGGAGAGCCCCCTGCCCTCCACGGTGCTGCGCAACTCCGTGGTGGTTCTGGGTGGGGCCTGGGTGCTGCTACGGCTGCAGCCGCTGCTGGCCCTGAGCCCGCTGGTGGGTTCGGTGCTGGTGGTGGTGGGAGGTTCCACGGCCCTGGTGGGCGCCCTGATCGCTCTGGCCCAGGTGGATGTCAAGCGTGCGCTCTCCTTCCTGGTGAGCAGCTGGTTGGGCCTCCTGTTTGTTGCGGTCGGTCTGGGCGGCGTTCCCGTGGCCAACCACCTGCTGCTCGTCTACCCCCTGCCCATGGCCCTGCTGCTGATGGTGGTGGGCACCGTGCTGGTGAGCAATGTGACCCAGGACCTCACCCAGCTCGGGGGCCTGTGGAGCCGACGGCCCCTCACCGGTCTGGCCTTTCTCGTGGGCAGCGCCGGATTGATCGGCCTGCCGCCCTTCGCTGGTTTTTCAGCCCTGCGCGAGTTGCTGGCTCTCACCGCCGGCAGCACCCATCCCGTTCTGCTCTCGGGCGTGGTGCTGCTGAGCAATGGCCTGATCGCCGCCGGATTGATCCGGGTGTTCGGCCTCATCTGGGGGGGCAGCCCTTCGGCCTTCACCGCTCGTTCGGCTGAGGTTCTCTGGCTGATGGTGCTTCCCACCACCGTGCTGATGGGACTGGTGCTGCATCTGCCGATCATCCTGGCCAGCAGCGGCGTGTTCGGGCTCACTCCCCTGCCCTCCTGGGGGCCCATGGCCGTGCCGCTGCTGCTCAGCACCGTGGCGGGCTGCGGTCTTTCGGCCGTGTTCTATCTGCGCCCGCACCCTCTGGCGAAGCTGCCTGCTGCCATGGGCGGCTTCCAGCGCTGGTTGGCCCACGACATGGACACCGAGCGCTTCTATCACCGCACGGTGGTGGCCCTGGTGCTGGCCCTGGCCCGACTCGGGGCCTGGAGTGATGGACGGGTGGTGGATGGCTTCAGTACCGGCACCGGCGCTGCGGCCATGGCCAGCGCCCGCCGGCTCAGCTTCACCACCAGCGGCCGCACTCAGCTCTATGCCCTCACCTTGATCGTCGGCGTGGTGCTGATGGCCGCCTGGCTGCTGGCCAATCCCACCCCGCTCCTTCCCACGACCCTGCCCTGAATTCCGCCCATGTCGCTGCTCATCCTGTTGCTGTTGGTGCCCCTGGTCGCCGGCCTTGCGGTGGCCGTGCTGCCCGCCGAGGCAGCAGTTCGGCCCCGCACCCTGGCCATCGCCGCCGTGGCCGTTCAGCTCCTGCTCGGAGGGCTGTGCTGGCTGCAGCAGCCGACCGACCTTGCCATCGCCTGGCTTCCGAAGCTGGGCCTTGCCCTGGAGCTGGGCCTTGACGGCCTCTCCCTGCCGGTGGTGCTGCTCACCTCTCTGCTCACGATGCTGGTGCTGCTGGCCTCCCCTGCCGATCAGAGTCGGCCGCGGCTCTACGTGAGCCTGCTGCTGGCCACCAACCTCGGTCTGGTGGGAGCCTTCCTGGCCCAGAACGCCCTGCTGTTTCTGCTCGCCTTCGAACTGGTGCTCATCCCCACCACCCTGCTGGTGGCGATCTGGGGACGGGCCAATGGCCGCGGAGCCGCCATTCGCTATCTGATGTACGGGGCGGTGTCCGGCCTGGCCCTGCTTGCCGCGGTACTGGCCCTCGGTTGGCTGGCCCAGCCTGGGGTCGAGGCCCCAGCCGGTATGACGCTGTTCAGCTTCCAGACCCTTGCCAGCGCCAGCTTCACCCCATCGGCGGGCCACTGGATCCTCGCCCTGCTGCTGCTCAGTTTCGGCCTGAAGCTGCCGATCGTGCCCCTGCATGGCTGGCAGCCGATCACCTACGCCGAGGCACCGATCCCTGTGGTGATGCTGCTCAGCGGCTCGGTGTCCAAGCTGGGGGCCTATGGCCTGTTGCGCTTCGGGGTGGGTCTGCTCCCGGACGCGTGGGCCAGTTTCTCTCCCTGGATTGCGGCGGCGGCGGCGGTGAGCGCCGTGTATGGCGCTCTCAACGCCATTGCCCAGACCGACATTCGCCGCGTGATGGCCTACAGCGCCCTCGGCCACATGGGACTGTTGACCCTCGCCCTGGCCGCGGCCACGCCGATGAGCCTGCAGGGCGCTGTGGCCCAGGTGCTGGCCCAGGGGTTGATCACGGCTCTGCTGTTTTCCTGTGTGGGGCTGATCGAACGCAAGACAGGCACCACCTCCATCCCGGAGCTCTCGGGCCTGATGAACCCGATTCGCGGTCTGCCGTTCACCACGGGCATGCTGTTGATTGCCCTGATGGCTGCCGCCGGCATTCCTGGACTGGCGGGCTTCCCGGCTGAGTTGCTGGTGTTTGAAGGCAGCTGGGTCACCTTCCCCAGGGCCACGCTGGTGTGCCTTGTGGCTTCCGGTTTCACCGCTGTCTACGCGGTGCGGCTGTTCAACCGTGTGGGCTTTGGTCGTCTCGACAACGACCGAGCCGACTGGTTGGCCACCACCTGGACTGAACGGGCTCCGGCGATCGTGCTTTCGGCCCTGGTGTTGTTTGCCGGCTTCCGCCCTGCCCTGTTGACAGGCTGGAGCGAGTCCACCACGGCCTTGCTGGCCCTGAGGCAGTCCACAGGCACCACCTCCATTCTGATGTCCCGATCCAGGGCACCGGTACCGGCCATCGTCGCTGCCCTGCCACCAGCCCCTGCCTTTTCCTCTGCCGCCACCAAGGAGCTCCTGGCATGACCCCTCCCTCCGCGCTCGCCCCCTCCGAGACCCAGGCCCCCCCGATTCCGCCCTCCACCCACCCCTATGCGGAGGTGATCCATCGCCTTGAGGCGGGTGGTTCGATGCTGCCCGACAACCCGGAGAACCTGCAGCAGATCATCGGCATCTACAAGGCCTATGCCGTGCCGATGGATTTCTACTGGCGCGACCTACTCTATATTGCCGAAAAAGTTTTCCTTAATCCGCTGCCGGCCTTCAAGTACTTCATTTCCCAGGAGTATTTGGATCGGCCTAACAGCTATTCAGGTGATCAGTCTCAACTTCGGATCTGGAGGGGGGGTGAAAAAACCCATCCTGAATTGCTGGAGTTCATGGCCAAGGGTGAAACTGGCTCGATGTCGAAGCTCTTTCACCACCTTTGGCATGACCGGGTGAACATGGAGTTCGCTGAAGCCTGCATGGATGCCATGTTCTGGCACCAGGGTATGGGCGGCCGCTTCAATGACTACCTTGATTCCAAGCCCTACAGGGAGCAGGCCGATCGAGCCATCAAGGCCTATTTCAAGGGTAATCCCCTGATGCTGGGTCTCTACCGTCTGTTCCCGGACATGTTCCTTGAGCAGGTGCGAAAGCTCTCCTATTACGCCAACCTGGGCCTCTTCTGGGAGGTGATGGCCCCCGTGTTCTTCGAGATGAGTGATCTCTACGACGAGGGCAAACTCACCTCGGTGCCGGAGGCCATGGATTTCCTGGTGAACGGTATCTTCGCCGTCGCTGGACGCCCGATCTACCACCATGTGTTCATCCGTGGAGAATGCTTTGAAATCATTCCCAAGAGCTGCGGCTTCACCTGGCTGTATGAAGCGGCCCTGCCCTATGTGGAGGCCGTCTTCTACCGCACCGCACCATTTCGTGGTACCAAGAGCTACAATGCCCAGGCTCTGCAGGTGCCTGCTGATCAGGCCGAGTTCCACTACGGCATCCTCTACGCAGACGTGTTCCCCGTGGGCTCAGCAGGAATCCCTCCAACCCTGCTGATGCAGGACATGTTGCATTTCCTGCCTCCCTATCTGGAGGAGATGTACCGCAATCACAAGCGTGGCGATGAGGATAAGTTGATTCAACTGGGAATCACCTTCCAGCGCTCGATGTACAACGTGACCTCAGCGGTGATCCAGGCTCTGCGCTGTGCTCTCCTCTATCCACTGGACGACCCCGATCCTGAACACCTGCGCGCCAATCGCCAGTTCTTTGAAGCCCAGATGGATCGGTTCCTGCGGCCGGAATCCCGCCTTACCCCGATTCAGACCCAGCACTACCGCTGATCCGGCTGCCTCTCTGCCCCTGGCCCCTCGCCTTCGTCCCATGGCCACCATCCTTGAAACAGCTGCCTCCGCCGGCAGCTTTCAGACCCTGCTTGCCGCCGTTGATGCCGCCGGTCTCAGGGGCGCCCTAGAGGGGCCGGGCCCCTTCACCGTGTTCGCCCCTGTGGATGATGCCTTCGCGGCCCTGCCTCCCGGCACGGTTCAGACCCTGGTGGACAACCCACCCCAGCTGGCCCGCATCCTCAAGTTCCATGTGCTCTCAGGCGACCATCGCCGCGAGCAACTGGTGCAGCAGCCGGAGTGGGAGAGCCTGGAGGGCGCGCCCGTGGCGATCCGGCGGGCCGAGCCCTTTGAGGTCAAGAACGCCACCGTGGTGGCTGCCGATGTCCTCTGCGACAACGGCGTGGTTCACGTGATTGACCGGGTCATCCTGCCCGGCTGACCGCCCGGGAGCCGCTGCCCTCCGGCCCGGCTCAGCTGCCAGCGGCTCCCGCCGCATCGGCGGGTTGGCGGCTCAACGGTAAGGGGCCATCCCTGTCGGAGCGGAACTGCAGCGCCATCCCCCCGAGATGGTGGCCGACCAGATCCACCAGCCGCAGAAAAATCTGATGGGTCTGGGGTGCGCGCAGGCCCATCGCCTCGCGGCTGAGCAGCACCAGTTCCAGCACCTTGCCATCGGCCTTGGACTGCACGTCGGCAAAAAGCTGCATGCGCTGGGTTTCGCCGCCCTGCTTGACCATCGCCCCCAGATGGGCGGAGGTGCGGTGATCCACCTCGGCGTTCAGTCCCCTGAGCACCGGTTCGAGAGCCTCGAGCATGGCCACCGACTCCGGTTGACCTTCGGGCTTGAGCACCAGCAGAAATCGCGCCATGGACGCATACGTCGGCCACGACGCTACTGCGACACCCGCTGCAGGTCGTTGGCAGCACTGTCATCCTGAGCCACTACCGGTTGGTGACCCCTCCATGCCCCGATCCGGCTCAGGATCCGTTGCTGTTGTCGGGGCTGGAGTTGCGGGCTGCGCTACCGCCGCCCAGTTGCGTCGGGGCGGGTTTGACGGCCGCATCAGCCTCTGGGAGACCGGACGGGGCCCGGGCGGGCGGGCCAGCACCCGCCGCTCCCGGGGGGACGCCGCCTTGGCCATCGACCATGGGGCCCCCCTGCTGAACATCCGCAGCGAGCGGCCCCCCCAGTTGCTGGAGCCCCTGCTGGAGGGTGGCTGGCTCGCGCCCTGGGGCGGGCTGATGGCTCTGCTGGAGGGGGAGTCGCGGCTGCACATCGGCCGCCCCGATGGCCTCGGCGTGGGCCGCCTCTATCGGGGCGCAGACGGCATGGACGGCCTTTGCCGCGGCCTGCTGCAGCTGGGGGCCTCCGCTGCCCAGCCAGCCGCCGAGGCCCATTACGACACCTTGATCCGTTTCCTGGAGCACTCCGCCAACGGCCTCTGGCGGCTCTGGGATCGCCAGGGCGAGCTCCGCGGCGAGGCCGATTGGCTGGTGCTGAGCAGCACCCTGCTCGCCCATCCCCGCAGCTGCCTGCTGTTCGAGTGGCCGGAGGTGCCCCTGGCGCGGGCTGCCGAATCGCTGGGGGATCTGCAGCTCGACCACGCCCTCACCACCATTGCGGGCATCCGCGCCGAGGCCCGCAGCAACCTGTTGTTGCTGTTCCCCCCTGAGGAGGCCCTGCCCTGGACCTCCCTGCCGTTCTCCCTGGTGAACTTTGATCCGGCTGCTCAGCAGTGCTGGGGCCTGCGCCGCATCAGCATTCAGCCCTTGCCGGATGGGCGCTGCGCGGTGGTGGCCCATTCCAGCGATGCCTTTGCGGCCGACCACCTGGATGTCTATGGATCGCGCTCCGCGGTAGCCAGGCTGCTGGCCCTTCCGGTCGATGCCGGTCGCGAGGAGGACGTGATCCAGGCCCTGGCCAGGGCCGTGATGGGGTGCCTGGCCCCCTGGATCGATGGTCTCACCCTGGAGAGTGCCTCTCCCCAGCTGATGCGGTGGGCGGCAGCCTTCCCCGTGGCGCCGGGCCTTCCGGCCTCCCTGCGGCTGTGTCCACTCAGCCGCGTCGGCTTCTGCGGCGACTATCTCGACGGCGAGGGCTTTGGCCGTATCGAGGGTGCCCTGCACAGCGCCGAGCAGCTGGCCGCTTCTCTGCTGCAAGCTGGACTGGCCTAGCGCTGGCAGCGCCCGATGCCGTCCCCCCTGCCTTCTCCGGTGCCGCGATGGCTCATGTCGCCGCTGCTGGTTCTAGGGCTGTTGCTGGCCCTGGGGATGCCCCTGCTGGGCCCCTGCTCGGCGGCCTGGGCTCTCGACGCCGCCAACCAGCCCAACCGCTACTGCTGCGATGGCGATCTGCTGCTGGCCAGGGTTGAGAGCGGCGCGGTCGATGCCCCGGGCATCCCCAACACCCTGGCGGGCACCCTGCCTGGGGCCTTCGTGGTGATCGACTGGCGCGACCTGCACCTGCAATTGCCCCGCACCAACAACGCCGGAGCGCCCAGTTTCGGCGATGGGCGCTGGTGGTGGAGCCTGGAGGATCCCAGCCGGCCCACCCTGTTGCTGCAGCGTGCCGAGCAGACCAGCTACGCCTGCTCGATCCTGTCTGCGCCATGACGGCGGCTGGCTGTCGAGGGCTGGGGGATTCCGTCTCCGCTTCGTCAGCCGCCGCTGCCGCCCGGTAGCGTCAAGGAGTCGAGGTGGACGATGTCCCCAACCCGTTGGGGGCGTTTTCCGAGATGGGGCTCCACGGAGCCCCTTTTGCTGGGTCTCCATCTGTGATAGGCGGCGCCAAGACGGCTGTTGCGATGGCGACTCTGGTGGTCAGACCCCGCTCCCCCGAGTAGCCTGCTGCCCTACGGCACGGCTATGCAGAGTCCCTTTGGCGACTGGCTGCCGGAGGTGGTGGTGTTCCACCCCATCGGTTTCGAGGATGCCCAGGCGATCGTTGAGGCGGTGCGGGAGCTCAAGACCGCCGTGGTGCATGCCGGTGCCATGGACCGCGCCGAGGCCCAGCGCCTGATCGATTTCGTGGCCGGCGGTGTGTGCGCCATCGATGGACAGGCGGAGTGCCTCGATGCCCTCACCTTCGTGTTTGCCCCTGAGGTGATCGCCCTGCAACGCGACAGGCCCGCCGAGCCCTGAGCCAGCTCAGTGGATTGAGGTCACCGTGCTGAGTTGCAGCCAGCAGCCGCTGGGTGCCAGCTTCTCCACCACCACACTGCGGTGCTGTTGCTGGGCGAGGCTCTGGGCGAAGGTCTCGGCCTCATCCCGGTCCCAGAATCTGGGTGCGATCACCTGCTGGGGCACACTCTGCTCGCGCTCAACTTTGGGGCGCACGCGATACCGACCTTCTGGATTGGGCACGACCATCGGGTCATTCTGGGGGCACGCTCCGCGCTCTGGTCCAGCCTCCGGATTTCTCCAGGATTGCTGAGCCCAGCCCCTCGCCGCTCACGGCCTCAGCAGCTCCTTGCCCAGCCGCTCCAGGGCGATCGGGGAACGCAGCAGCTGGTCGTGGGTCCACACCAGCAGCCCCTCGCGGCGGCCCCAGGGCAGCGCCGCCTGCCATCCGGGCGTCACGATCAGGTCGAAGGGCGTGTAGAGGCTCACGCACTCCAGCTGCTGCAGGGCCGTGGTGTCCTGGTTGAGCCGCCTCAGCAGGGAGCTGCCCCGGCCCATGTCGGCGATGCCGGGCAGCAGCCAGGGCGGGCAGGCCAGGGCATTGAGGGTGCCCTGCTGGGGACTGCCCAGGCTGATGAACCGGCGGGTGCGCCGATGGCCCCCCAGCCACTGCAGCCAGATGCGGGCGATCACCCCGCCCATGGAGAAGCCCAGCAGGTCGATCGGCTGGTCCGTCCCCACGTGGGTGGCCAAGTAGGAGGCCAGCTGCACCGCCAACCGCTCCAGGGGCACCTGGCCGACGCCATGGGGCAGATGAGGCACCAGGATCGGCTGGCGCCGGCCGTCCAGATGGCGAATCAGCGGGTTGAACACCCCCGGGGTGTCCCAGAGCCCATGCACCAGCACCAGGGGTGGTGGTGCCTCAACCATCCAGGCGCAGCATCCTCTGGCCAGGCGGCAGCTTGGCCTGTTCCTCGAAGATCGCTGCCAGCACCGCCTGGCTGGCGGCGGGGTGTTCCTTGATCCCGGCGACGATCCGCCGCACGTCCTCAGGGTTCAGCCCTCCCTGCAGGGTCTTGGCGTGGAGCTTCTGGCGGAACTGCTCCAACAGCGCCTCTTCCTCGGTGCTGAGGGGGCTTGCCCCCGGGCGGTCGATCTCCACGGCTGGCCTCTGCCACTGGCGTGCTGGCCGCACCCTAGGAAAGGCTGGCGCTGGGGCCAGGGGTGCCTGCGTCAGCAGCTGGTGACTTGCGCCCTGCCCGACCCACGCCCCTTCATGTTCTGTTACACTCTTCGCAACGTTTCGTCACTCGCCTCCCATGGCTGACAACACCGCCTCCCGCTTCGGCTTCGTCGCTTTCGCTGAAACCTGGAATGGCCGTCTGGCCATGATGGGCTTCGTCATCGGCCTGGCCACCGAGATCCTCACCGGCCAAGGCATCCTGGCCCAGGTGGGTCTCGGCTGAGTTCGCCTGCTGCCGGGCACAGCTGCTTCAGCCCCGTGCTGATCGCCGCTGCGCCCCAACCCCGCTTCTGATCCCAGAAGACACTGTTCTCCAGCCTGCGGGCTGTTCTCCTTCACCGGGTCTCTGACACTGTCAGGGACCCGGTCTGCGTTCCATGCCTCCCTCCCAGACGCCCTCTCCGCGGGTCGTGAAGCTGCAGATCATGGCGGCGGTGTTTGTGCCGATGGCCCTGCTGGGGCTGTGGCTTCGCTCCCAGGGCTTCTGGTGACCACCTGGCGCCGGGGCAGCAGATGGTGCACGGCATGGATCACCACGCCCCAGATCAGCAGCTCTCCGCCGGGGTCGTCCACGCGGATGGCGGGGATGGCGGGATCGCTGGCCACCAGCTGCCATGGCGGCCGCTCGCCCCGCAGCTGTCGCAGCACGAAGCGCCCCTCGTGAATGGCCACCACCGTGCAGCCCGGCCGCGCGGCCACACTCCGGTCAATCACCAGCAGGTCGCCGTGCTGGATGCCGGCTGCCTGCATGGCGTCGCCCTCCACCCGCATCAGGAACGTGGAGGTGGGCCGCGGCACCAGGGCCGCGTTCAGGTCGATCGACGCCTCCACATAATCGTCGGCGGGACTGGGAAACCCGGCCGCCACGCTCTCCAGGGCGAGCGGCAATGCCTCTGCTGAGGCTTCGCCGCTGATGGCGCCCAGCCAGCGCAGATCGGCTCGCTGGGAGGTGTTGTCAAAGCGGCCCATCCAGTTCCGGTCCAGCCTGCTCAGTACATTTGTACTGCACTTCTGGGCCCACCGGCGTCAGTCGCCGCAGCCGCGGCGGATCACCTCCTGCTGCAGGGCTCTGAGCTGGTCATCGTCAGGGAGCTGGGGCGCGAACAGCAGCGCCCAGGCGAGGGGGACATCGCCCTCCCGCAGGGCGCTGTCAATGGCTCCCAGCCAGTCGGCCGGTTGCCCCTCTGCGCTGAGCTGGCCGATCAGCCGCTGGCTCTCGGCCATGCGGCTGGCCGAGGCACCCACCAGGTGCACATGGGCAAAGGCCTCAGCGGAGGCGTCCTGGGGGCGCAGCTGCAACAGCACCGGTTCGCCAGGGAGGATCGGCGTGGTGGGCCAGTCCAGGGGGGTGCGGATGGGCTGCTCGGGGCTGCCCACCAGGCGCCAGGTGTCGGCCCGGGGCCGTTCGATGCGCAGCTCCAGCAGAGGCTCCACCAGCACCAGCCGGGGGCGGGACACCGGCACAACGCCGAGGGCGTCGGCCATCTCGACCGGCTCCACGCGCGGCGCCACCACACACACGGCCACCGGCAGCTCCGGCTGTTGCAGGGCGCGGCTCGAGGGTGTGGCGGCCAGCCCCATCAGCACCAGCCCAGTGATCAGCCGGGAGTGCATCAGGACGATCCTGAGGGGGCGCCGATCAATGGCCGCTGGTCCGGGCTGGAGGGAGGCATGGGCCTGGAGGACGAGGACCGGGACCGCCGGATGGATGAACGACCGCCATCACGGTATCCAGGGCCGGCTGAAAGCCAAGGGATCGGGGCGACCCTGTCAGGCCTTCGCAGTGGTTCCGTTCAAGATGGGTGGGCCGGCGCGCCAAGCTGGTGCATGACCAGGGCCGGGATCCCGCCGAGGCTGCCCCCGCCCAAGACGCCGCCACCATGAACGATCTGCTTGTGCTCGCCGCCAGCAACGGCGAGAACCTGCGCCTGGCCGACCGCTTCGTGGCGGCAGCCACGGCGCACAGGCTCACGGCCGAGGTGCTCGATCTCACCGCCCTGGAGCTGCCGCTGTACTCCCCCAGGGCCCAGGCCGAGGGGATGCCAGCCGTCCTGCCCACCCTCGAGACCACCCTGGCAGCGGCCCCGCGCTGGGTGATCTGCGCGCCCGAATACAACGGCTCGATCCCGCCGGTGCTCACCAGTGCCATCGCCTGGCTTTCGGTGCAGGGCAGCGACTTCCGGGCTCTGTTCAACCAGCGGCCGATTGCCATCGCCACCCACTCGGGCGGGGGCGGCCACACCGTGCTGGCGGCTCTGCGGCTGCAGCTGGCCCACCTGGGGGCCCATGTGGTGGGCCGCCAGCTGGTGAGCAATGGGGCCAATCCCGCCAAGGACAGCAGCATCGCCGATCTGGTGGACCGGCTGTGCTCCATGCAGGCACCCCACCCATGACCACCAGCGTTGCCGCCGCGGCCCCCGCACCGCTGTTGCGTCCGGCGGCGCAGCGGTTCCACAGCCGCTTTGACTGGCTGGAGAGCTGGCACTCGTTTTCGTTTGCCGATCACTACGATCCAGCCTGGATGGGCTTCGGACCACTGCGGGTGATCAATGACGACACCATTGCCGCAGGTCGGGGCTTCGGCATGCACCCGCACCGCGACATGGAGATCATCACGGTGATGGTGGAGGGCCAGCTCAGCCACCACGATTCGATGGGTCATTCTGCGGTGATTGAGGCGGGGGAAGTGCAGGTGATGGGCGCCGGCACGGGCGTGGTGCACAGCGAGATGAACCGGGGCGATCGCCCCTGCCGGCTGCTGCAGATCTGGATCGAGCCCAGCCAGGGCGGTCTGCCGCCGGTCTACGGCCAGAAGCCGTTCGAGCTCGGTGCCGCCTGGACCCCCCTGGTGGATCCCGCCGCTGCCGCCGGTGCCCTCTCGGTGCGGCGGCCGATCCGGCTGTGGCGGGCCAGGCCCGGGGCCGGCGACGTGCTGGATCTGCCCCTGGCCCCCGGCGGGCTCGGCTGGTTGCAGCTGATCGATGGCGCCGGCGAGGTGCAGGCTGCGGCGGAGTCGCCTGGCGCCACCGGCGGGCATCAACGGAGCCAGCCGCTGCAGCGCGGCGATGGCCTGGGCTTCGGGGCGGAGAGTCTGCGGGCCTTCGGCGCCGGCCCCAGCGGTGCCGACCTGCTGCTCTTTGAGCTGGGCTGAGGGGCAGCGCTGATGGCCGTACGCCCGCCGTATCCGACCATGGGGGACCGGCGCCCTCCCGTGCTCCCCGCCCGGCTTGCCATGCTTCAGCCCCCGCGTGGCTACCTCACCCTCAGCTGGCTGGGTGTGGTGGCGAATCTCCTGGTGCTGCCCCTGGTGCTGTGGGTGATCCTGCGCGAACCCACCTGGCGCACGGTCCACATTGTGGTGGGGGCCAGCGCCGTGCTGCCCACCGCCGTGGTGGGCCTGGTGGGGGCGATCGCGCTGCTGAAATGGAGGGCCTGGGGCCAGATCGTGGTGATCGTGGCCCTGGCCATGAGCCTGGCGGTGGGTCTCCCCTATGGGATCGTGCGGTTGGCCCTGTTCAGCGAAGGCCGTGGCCTGACCGCCCTGGTGGCGGCGGTGCTCTGGGCGGCCAACACGGCGGCCCTGGTCTATTGGTGCCGTCCCAGCATCCGCCGCTACCTCACCTGAGGGCGGCTGTCCAGGCTGGAGCCACCGGACTGACCCGAAGATGTTGTGAAGGTGACAGTTTCTGGCTGTCACAAGGGCCATGATCAGGATTGGTTTTCGCGTTGTGGGAGATGGCTTCAGTTCATGCCCAGCCTTTGCGCTACTACCGCCTCGTCGACCAGCAGGGTTCCCCCCACCCGGTGCTGGACGACCTCTATGACTCGCTTGACGCCGCCTGGGCCGAGGCGATGGGATGGTGGCAGGACCAGGTCGGTGCCAGCCAGGGACCGGTGGAGATCGGCGTTGAGGTGAGCACGGCCAGTGGCGACTGGCGCACATTGCGCTACCCGGGCGGCAACGCCTGAGTTGCGGACCCTCAGGATTCAGCGCCAGTCCGGTTGGTAGATCCTCAGGGTGCCGAAGCCCAGGGATGCCGGTGTGGGTTGGGGGCCGGCCGGGATCGCCTGCACCTGGAACATGTAGGTGTCGCTGATCGACGGATTGGCCCAGGGCTTGAGCATCACCGTGATGGTCTGCCCCGGTGCCACCGGCTCTGGAAAGATCACCCCCACCTGCCGTTGCGCGGGATCAAAGCTGGCTTCCACCGCAATCGGCGCACCCTCCCGGCGCGGTCGTCCGACAAAGGCCCGGGTGCGTTCCGGGCTGAACGGGAAGTTGGTGTCGATGCCCCGCGTCTGACGGATGGTCAGGCCGCCCAGGGAGGCGCCGGCGTCGGCAGCCAGTTCCACGCTGAAGTAGTACTCCGCTGCAGGCTGGGACACGGTGGTGTAGTAGCTGACCAGATCCACTTTCCAGGGCGGGCGAGTGAAAAAGGTGCTGCCACGCAGTTCCAGAGCCTGTAGCGGGGCCGGAGCCAGCAGGGCCAGAAAGGCCAGGCCCAAGGCCGCGCCCCCCAGGCGCCGCGCCGGGGAGGACGTCGAAGGGCACTGGCGAAGGCTGGCAAGCCCAGGGATGCTGGGCGGAAGACCGATCTGCTCAAGACCGATCTTCTCAAGACCGATCTGCTCAAGACCGTTGCGTCTAGGAGAGGTCATGGGCGGGACGTCGGCTCGCTCTAGACGCTAGGGGTTGGGCTGAGGAAAGGCAGAGGATCCTGATCGCGCCTGTGGTGGACGGGGAGGGGCTCGGGCTGAGCCCAGGGGTCTGCGGGGTCGAGAGCGGCGGTGGTTTCCAGGCTGGTCCGCAGGCGCCTGGCCGCGTGCAGGGGCATGTCGCGGGGCACGCTGATGCGATCCCGCAGCGTGCGCAGGCCAGCGGCGGTGCCGGCTGGCGGCGCCTTGGGACTGCCGAGCGCCAGATGGCTGAGGGCGCAGCGCAGGGCCAGGTCCATGGCGGGTCCTGCCAGGTAGGGCCGCTGCTGGAGGGTGCCGTGGTGGCGCAGCATGCGGCCCAGGGCCACGGCAGCGGCATCGTCCGGCTCTGGGGCGGAGGTTTCCGGATCAGCGCCTGAGGCGGTGTTCAGTGGCCAGGGGCCCCGGTCAATGCGGGTGGCCAGGGCCTGTTGGGCGGCCGTGCCGTTGGCGTGGCAGCCTCCCATCTGGGGCGGGAGGTCGTGGGCATGGGTGTGGAAGTCGCTCTGGGTGCCGAGGTAGGTGGAGCGCTGCTCCAGAGCGGCAAACCAGCGGTCGACCGCCGGATGCTCCTGGCGCAGCAGAAATCCCTTGTAATAGGCCAGGGAGGCGTTCATCCGCTCCAGGTAGGGCACAAACACGAGGTCGGCGGTGCTCAGGTCCCCCAGCAAAAAGGGCCCGGCCTCCAGCTCAAGGGCCTGCTCCAGCCTGGCTGCCGTGCGCTGGAACAGGCGGCGGTTCTCCTGCTCGGCGGCAGCTCCGCGCTGGGGCTGGCAGAGCCACTGGCACCACCGACGGAACAGACTTCGCTCCAGCTCTCGCAGCGGCAACACCTGGGGATGGCTCATGCCCGCCAGCAAGGGCCCGAAGGCCTGCTCCAGGGCTTCGAGAATCCGATCGCTCTCGGTGATCCGCTGACCATCAAGTTCGAGGGCCGGCAGCATGCCGGAGGGAACCTGTTGGCGGTACCAGCGCTCCTTCTCGCCGTAGCAGAACATGGTGACCTTGCGGATTCGGTAGGGAATCCGTCGCTCCTCAAGCCAGAGCCACACCTTCTGGCAGTAGGGACACCAGGCGTGATGATCGCGGTACAGGGTGACCCGCACGGCTGAGTCTGGCTGACCGAACAGCCGCAGGAGAGCCTGGGAATTGGTCTTGCCCTGAACAAGATCCCCCTGGGGTTGTGCCCAGGGGGCGAGTTCCAGCCATGACAGCGGGCCCGTGGTCTGGTGGCCCGGAGCCTGCATGGCCGTCCTGATCACGAACTCAGGGAGTCAGGGTATCGTCCCCGGATTCCCCGGTGCGGATCCGGATGGTGTTGTCAACCGGGGTGATGATGATCTTGCCGTCTCCGATCTCACCAGTACGAGCGGCGGTTTTGATGGCTTCCACCACGGTGTCAACCACCTGGTCGGTCACCACCGTCGTGATGTGCATCTTGGTGAGCAGTTTGGCCTCCACCTTCACACCGCGGTAGACCTCGGTGTGACCCATCTGGCGGCCGAAGCCCTGAACGGCTGCCACGGTGATGCCGTTGATGCCGATGGCCACGAGGGCGTCCTTGACCGCGTCCAGTTTTTCGGGGCGCACAATGGCTTGAATCTGTTTCACGTGATACCAGGTTGACCCAGCCTCTTCTAGAGGCTGAAAGCCTCCGCTTCTGTAGCAATGGTGGCTTTCCGCAGGGGTGTGCTTCGAACGTCACCAAGCCCGCGCCATCTTCACTGGAGGCGCACGGCCAGCCTGACGCCGCACGGGCCTGGCAGAAGACCTGCTGTCATCTTCACCCTCTCGGAGCTGCCTACACAGTGAGCGCCCCCACGGGAGGTGGAGGCGCTGAGCGACCAGCCGAGGCGCCGAGACACAGGCTCTGAGAGGTCAGAAGCGCTGTAACCCCTTTCCAGGCTCAGTGGTGGTAGTGGGCACCCCGGTATTGCAGATCGGTGGAGGGGTCCAGCGGCGCAGGCTCATGGCGCAGGGGGGCCACATAGTGCAGACCCCGGTAGGTGTGCTCCACGGCCTCGCTGGAGGCGTGCTCGTGCTGACTGGCGTCGTAGGCCACGCCGCGGTAACGCAGTGGGGAGTTGGTCATGGTGGCGTCCTCAGTTGGAAGAAGAAGAGCCAAGTGGGGCGACTCGGGGCGCTCGGGCGTCGTTGACGGCCCCCTTGACGTGGAGGAGCGTTGCTTCGTCCGGCCTCTTGGCGACCGAGGTCGCCTTGGGGATCGGGCTACTTCCAGCAGACACGGCTGACCGGGCTCCAGGGAGTCCGGGGCGAGTGCACAGGCCCAACGTTTTGTCCTGAGCCCCCATCAAAGCCGAGATTTCTGTCCACTGCGAACAGATCGGGAGGATCGTGCTAAATCGTTGCAATTCCCTTGGGTTCAGGGGCTGGCCAGGGCCGGAGCTGGGTCGCGGCGGACGGCCGGAGATCACTGCTGCTGATGTCTCGGCTCCGGCAACCGAGCCCCCCTGGGCTGATTTTGTAGCGAAAACAACATCGGCCTGCAGCGTCAGAGCGCATTGTCAGTCGCAGTGGATGTCTACTGGCATCCAATTTCCATCGAGCAGCCGTCTTTCTGATCTGCCCATGACCATTGCTTCGCACCCTCCCAGGCGCACGAAACGCCTACAGGAGGCGAGTCTGTTGGAAGGACCAGCCCTGTTGATGAGCAGGATCCGAGGTCTTTCTTCCCAGCGCGGCCTCATCTGGTTGGCCTGCATTCCTGTCGCTCTGTTTGGCCTGGGAGTGTTCAATCTCTCGGCCCATGCCGCAGAGCTCCCGGAACTCACGGCCGCCTTCCTGGCCAACAACATGTTCCTGTTGGCCAGTGCGATCCTGGTGATCTTCATGAACGCCGGCTTCGCCATGGTGGAAGCCGGGCTGTGCCGCCAGAAGAACGCCGTCAACATCCTGGCCAAGAACCTGATCGTGTTCGCCCTTGCGGTGACTGCCTACTGGTTCATCGGCTACAAGATCATGTACAACGCCGACTGGGTCATCCCCGGTTGGCTCAAGTTCGGGGGGCTGTTCTTTGACCCCACCGTCACTCCTGAGATGGTCACCGATGCGGCCCTCGTGCCCAGCATCGACTTCCTGTTTCAGGCTGCCTTTGTGGGTACCGCAGCCACGATCGTTTCAGGCCTTGTCGCCGAACGCATCAAGTTTGGCGAGTTCGTGGTGTTCTCCCTCGTTCTCTGCGGCATCCTCTACCCGATCTCCGGCTCCTGGCAGTGGAACTTCCCTGACGATGCCGGTGTGGGCGGTGGCTGGCTCGCCTCCCTTGGCTTCATCGATTTCGCTGGCTCCACCGTGGTGCACTCCTTCGGTGCCTGGGCTGGCCTGATCGGCGCGATTCTGCTTGGCCCCAGGATCGGCAAGTTTGCTGAGGGCAAGCCCCAGGCCATGCCTGGCCACAACCTCTCGATTGCCACCCTTGGCTGCCTGATCCTCTGGGTGGGCTGGTACGGCTTCAACCCCGGCTCCGTGCTGGCAATGAACGAAACCGTTCCCTATGTGGCGGTCACCACCACCCTGGGGGCTGCCGGTGGCGGCATCGCCGCCACCCTGGTGAGCCAGTTCACCGGAGGCAAGCCCGACCTCACCATGACCATCAACGGCATTCTGGCCGGACTGGTGGCTGTGACGGCCGGTTGCGACGGCTTCTCGATGCCTGCGGCCTGGGTTGTGGGCTTCATCGGCGGCGCCCTTGTGGTGCTCTCGGTGGCCTTCATCGACGGACTCAAGATCGACGATCCGGTGGGCGCCTTCTCGGTGCACGGCACCTGCGGCATCTGGGGAACCCTGGCTGTAGGCCTGTTCAACATGGACAAGGGCCTGCTCACGGGCAACGGTCCTGCCCAGCTCGGTGTCCAGATCGTGGGCGTTCTCGCCTTCGCGATCTTTGCCATCGTGGCTTCGCTGATCACCTGGTCGATCATTGGCGCCATCTTCGGAGGCATTCGCGTCTCCGAGAAGGAGGAGATCGAAGGCCTCGACATCAGCGAGCACGGCATGGAGTCCTATCCCGACTTCGCTGCCAGCGCCAAGTAACGCTGCAGGCCTGGGCTGTTGCCCCGGCCTTCACCCCCATCAGCCCGCGGCTCCGCCGTGGGTTTTTTGCTGTGGGGGTCCCCGGGGAGCCCGCCGCACCGGACCCCGACCAAGCAAGCTGGGCTTCTTCCCCGCCGTCCTCTGCGTCTGTCTCCATGGGTGACCGCTTCGATCTGATCGTTCTCGGTGCCGGCTCCGGAGGCTTGGCTGCCGCCAAGCGGGCGGCCAGTTATGGCGCCAGGGTGGCGATCGTGGAGGGCGACCGGGTGGGCGGCACCTGCGTGATCCGTGGCTGCGTCCCCAAGAAGCTGCTTGTCTATGGCTCGGCCTACAGCCACCTGCTCGCCGATGCCGCCAGCTACGGCTGGGAGCTGGCCCCCTGGCGCAGCGATCCGGCGCGGCTGCTGGCGGCGGTTCGGGCCGAGGTGGATCGGCTCAACAGCCTGCACATCGGCTTCCTGGAGAAGGCCGGCGTGGCCCTGGTGCGGGGCTGGGGGCGCTTTGTGTCTGCCGATGCCGTGGCGGTGCAGGGCGCCGATGGTTCCGAGCGGCAGCTGCAGGCGGATCACATCCTGGTGGCCGTTGGCGGCCGGCCCTATCGCCCCCCCTTCCCAGGCGCCGAGCTGGCCTGGGTGAGTGATGACATGTTTCTGCAGGAGAGGCTGCCTGAGGCGGTGGCCGTGGTGGGTGGCGGTTTCATCGCCTGCGAATTCGCCTGCATCCTCAACGGCCTCGGCGTGCGGGTGACCCAGCTGGTGCGGGGCGATCACCTGCTGCGGGGCTTTGACCGCGAGGCCAGCGAGGCCGTGAGGGAGGCCATGCAGGAGCAGGGCATCGATCTGCGCTTCGCCCACACTCCGAAGTCGCTCACGCAGGCCTCCTCGTCCGCCGCGCTCAGCCTCACCACTCAGTCCGGGGAAGAGATTGCCTGCGGTGGGGTTCTGCTGGCCACAGGACGCAAGCCGTTTCTGGACAACCTCAACCTCGAGGCCGCCGGGGTTGCCGTGGAGGGCGATGCGATCCCGGTGGATGCTGACCAGCGCACCAACGTGCCTCACATCTACGCGGTGGGCGATGTGACCGACCGCATCAATCTCACGCCGGTGGCGGTGGATGAGGGTCGGGCCTTTGCCGACACGGTCTACGGGCAGCGGCCGCGGCAGGTGAACCACGATCTGGTGGCCAGCGCCGTATTTTCCCAGCCGGAGCTCTCAGGGGTGGGTCTCACCGAGGAGCAGGCCTGTGAGCGCCATGGCGCCGCGGCGATCCAGGTGCATCGGGCCCGCTTCCGGGCCATGAGCCAGGCTCTGCCGGCGCGGGGGCCCAGTGTGCTGCTGAAGCTGATCGTGGAGAAGGCCAGTGACCGCGTGCTGGGCTGCCACATGGTGGGTGACCACGCGGCCGAGATCATTCAGATGGCCGCCGTGGCGATCGGCATGGGGGCCACCAAGGCGGATTTCGACCGCACCATGGCTCTCCATCCCACGGTGGCGGAGGAGTTCGTCACGATGCCCAACTAGGGACGGGCCCAGTCAGCGCCAGCCGGCCCCACTAGCTGGCCGGGTCGACTCCGGGGTCACCAGCGCTGGCCTTCGGCTCAATGCCCCACTGCGCCCTCAGGCCCGGGTTGCTCAGCTCCCAGGCGTGCTCAGTGGGGGCAACGTTGTGGGGCTGGCGACAGGGCACCAGAGCGCGCTGGGCAAAGGCCTGCCGCAGCTGAGCGTCGTAGTGCTCCGCCTGGGCGATCAGGCTGTTGAGGTGCTGCTGGCCGCCTGCCGCCTTCAGCATGGCCTCATTGGAGCGGCACAGCGCTAGATCCTGCCGGTGCTGCTCCAGCCAGTTCCATTCGTAGTGGAGCATCGCCTCGCTGCACTGCTCCAGCTCGCGCACAAACAGATCGGCCTGTTGCCGCTCTGGTGAGCCGGTTGAGGGTGCAGCCCCCCGGTTGTCGAGGCGCTGTCCAAGGCGCTGCATGATGGCGCGCAGTTCACTCATGGGGCCAGGCGGTGCTGCTGGCCATTGTTGCCGGGCGGAGCTGCCATCGCCACAGGCCCTCAGGCGCCGCCAGCGGCGCCGTAGCCCACCATCGTGGCCTTCACGTGGGCCAGGGCGGTGCCCTCCAGGAACTGCTGATCCAGCAGCAGCAGAGCGGCTGAATTGTCACCGGCCAGCCGCAGGCGCTTGCGCACGAAGCGGGCCTCGGCCTCCTCCTTGATCTGCTCCTCCACGAACCAGTCGAGCATCGCCGAGGCACTGCGCTCGCTGTTCTCCTCGGCCAGGCCGTACAGCCGGTTGATGGAGGCTGTCACCTCCTTCTCCATCTCGGAGACCCGGTCGAAGAGCTGCTGCACCGATTGCCAGTCGCGCTGGGGAGCCTGGATCGTGGGCAGGATCACCTCCTCATCACAGTCCACCAGGTAGGCGATCATCCGGGCCGCGTGGGCTCGCTCCTCGTTGCTCTTCTCGAGCATGTACTTGGAGAATCCCGCCAGATCCTTTTCCCGCAGCCAGATCGACATCGACAGGTAGCTGTGGCTGGCCTGGAACTCCGATTCCAGATGGCGGTTGATGGCGGTGGTGAGCTGGTTCATCTCAGGGGAGCGGGGCCACGGGTGGCGTCGGATCCCAGCCTATGAATCCTGGGGATGGCCAGCTGTTGGTGGGCCCAGTGGGCCGTGAGGGCGGCCAGCAGGCTGAGCTGGTTGCCACGGATGCGGAGCATGGTTCGACGTGCGGTTGAGTTCAGACTGCCGCTCGCCGATGCCCCGGTCGAGTCGTCAGGTGACCCCTGCGGGCAACCGATGGCACAGGCCGATGTGGCGTCGCCGCTGGGCCGGCGAGGATGGGGGCCACTGGGATGTGGCCATGGCCCGACTGCTCGTGATCCAGCACCTGGAGCGCGAAGGCCCGGGCCAGTTTGCCGCCGCAGCGGCTGCTCGGGGCTGGCCACTGGAGCTGCTGCGTCCAGACCTGGCCCAGCCCCTGCGCGATCCCCTGGACGACGAGATCCTGCTGGTGCTGGGCGGTCCGATGGGGGTGGAGCAACGCACCGATCCTGCCCTTGCCTGGCTCGCCGAGGAGGTGGCGCTGCTGGAGCGGGTGCTGGCACGCCAGCAGCCCGTGATCGGCATCTGCCTGGGCGCCCAGCTGCTGGCCCATGCGGCAGGAGGCAGCGTGGAGCCTCTCACCTGCGGGGTTCCACCGGTGCCGGTGCGGGAGGTGGGCTGGGGTGCGGTGAGCTTTCTGGGGGACCCCGGCCAGGACCCCCTGCTGCGGGGGCTGGAGACCAGTGAGCTGATGCTGCACTGGCATGGCGATCGGGTGCGCCTGCCCGCCGCTGCCGAGCTGCTGGGATCCACCCTGCTCTGCCCGGAACAGATCTTCCGCCTCGGGGCGCGGGCCTATGGCCTGCAGTGTCACGGCGAGGTGCTTGAGCGGGATCTGCAGCGCTGGCTGGAGGAGGACGCGGCCTACGTGACCGGCGCCCTGGGCCCCGGGGGAGTGGAGCGGATCCGTGCCGACACGTGCCGCTGGGGTGCCAGGGCCGAGCGGCAGGGACGCCGCCTGATCGACAACCTGCTGGATCTGCTGGAGGCCCCGCTCAGCTGAGGGCCATCTGCAGCGGGCGCCGCTGCAGCCGCGGGCCCTGGCTGGGCTGGATCGCCTGCGGCAGGGAGCCGGCGGCCAGTGGCTCCAGGCTGTTGAGGCTGTAGGTGGTTTCGCGCAGCCCGCCCGCTCCGCTCGACAGCTCCAGCAGCGTGAGGCTCTGCTGCGGCGGCGCGCTGCTCTGGAGCAGCTGGCGCGGGCCGCTGCCCATGGCGCCGAGGTTGAGCAGGTTGAGACCTCCCACCCGGCCGGGGAACCAGGTGTGGTGATGGCCACTGATGTAGAAGGCGACCCCCTGGCGCTCCAGCAGCGCCTGCAGCACGGCGGGCTGATGCAGCACCTCGCCGCTGCGGTCCCGTCCCTGGCCCACCGCATAGAGGGGCAGGTGGCCGATCGCCAGCCGCAGCCGGGCCTGGCGGGCCTGGGGGCTGGCGAGCTGACGTTCCGCCCAGCGCAGCTGCTCCGCCCCCAGGCCGGCGGAGGAGGCGTCCAGCACCAGCACAAACACCCCGTGGTGCAGGAGGGTGTAGTGGAAGGGGAACGCGGAGGCCTCCAGCAGGGTGATCCCGAGGCGGGAGCGCTGGGCGAGCCAGAAGCGCCGGGCTTCCTGTCGATCGAGGCCGAACACGTAACGCCCGTGCTGCTGGCTGCTGGAGGCGTCGTGGTTGCCCATCGCCGCAGCGAAGGCGAAACCATTGGCCAGCAGGGGATCGAGCACGTTCAGCCCGAAGCTGCGCCACATCGCCTGCAGCTGGGTGGCCGAGAGCCCCCGCTTCTGGCCGGCCACCATGTCGCCGGCGCACAGCACCAGATCAGGGCGCAGGCGGCCCAGCAGGGCCACCCCCCGCTGCACCTGGGGCACGTAGCTGGTGGAGCCGTAGCTGCTGTTGAGGTCGCTGATCAGGGCGATGCGCAGGGCATTGGCGTCAGTCCCAGCTCCTGGCCTGAGGCTGGCGGCACTGCCCGAGCTGCCCAGCAGGGGGCCGGCCAGCCACAGCCCCGCACCCCCGGCGGCCAGCTGCAACAGATGGCGCCGGGAGCAGTGCATCGGCTTGAGACGGCGGCTGGCAGGTGGTCTCGACAGACAGGGTGCGGGCCTGGCCCGATCAGAGCACGGCGAGGGAGGCCCCCAGCACCACCACCATCGCCGTGATCAGGCCCACGGCCCAGAGGGCGTGGGACCTGGCATCGGCGGCGGTTTCGCCGGCCACGGCGGCAATCTCGTCGGCGTAGAGATTGTCGTGGTTCTCGAGGTCGTGGGTGCGCATGGTGGGCCTCCCAGTTGGGCTGGCTTCAACCTAGGCAGCCCCCCCTGCCCCCACCACCTCCAGGGCCATGACGAGATGTGTGGGGGTGTGACGGATCGCCGGGACGGCGATCAGGCGCCCGTGGTGGCTTTGCCTTTGCCGCCCTTGCGCCCCTTGCCGGGACCTCCCACGGGGGCCTCGATGCCATTGCGCTCATAGATCTTGCGCATCTCTTCGCGGTACTGGGCCCGGAGCTCCTGATTGGCCTTGCGCTCGTCTTTACGGCAGTTGCGCAGCTGTTGCTGGTTGGACGCGGCCGCCACGCAGCGCTGGCTCTTCTGCTGGATCTGGGAGCGCTCCTTCTGCTGCTTCACGGAAAGCGCCTTGCGCTCAGGGAAGATCTTTTCCTTCTGGGCGGGGGTAAGCCGCTCCGGGGGGGCGGAGTTCTGGGCCAGGGCGGGGCCCAGGCTGCCCAGAGCGAGGCTGAGGCCGGCAGCAGTGGCCAGGCCGGTGCGCACGAGGCGGCGGGACAGGGTGGGGAAGGTCATGGGTCAGGGACGCTCAACGCCATTCATCCTGTCCTGTCGGTCTGAATGAGATCGGTCTGGGGAGCGCCCAGATGTGACCAGATCTGACAGGGATCGGCCCCGCAGCCCCAGGCTGAATCCCCCCTGGCTGGGGTGGCCGTGGAAGAGCTCGCCGCCATGCTCCAGGGCGACGCGCTGGGCGATGGCCAGGCCGAGGCCACAGTGGCCATCGCCTCCCCTGGCCTCGTCGAGCCGTCGAAAGGGCTGCAGCGCCTGGTCCCAGAGCGCCTCGGGGATGCCCTCACCGGCGTCGCTGACGGTGATTGAGAACCCCCCCTCACCCCAGGGCTGCAGGTTCAGCCGATAGGGAGGGCGGCCGTGGTGGGCGGCGTTGCTGAGCAGGTTCCCCACCGCTCTGGAGAGGGCGATGGGCCGCACAGAGGCCTGCAGCGGCTCCAGGTCCAGGCCCAGGGGGTTCAGGCCGCTCTGGCCGGCGACCTCGGCCAGCAGGGCCGCCAGATCCACCGGCACCGGCTGTTCTTCGGCGTCTCCTCGGGCGAAGGCGATGAACTGGCTCGTGATCCGTTCGAGGGCATCGAGGTCGCCCTGGGCCTTGCCACTCTCGCCGGCTGACATCGGTTGGCCTTCGGCCAGGTGCAGCCGCAGCCGCAGCCGGGTGATCGGGCTGTTGAGGTCATGGCCGATGCCGGCCAGCATCGTGGCCCGTTCCTGCCGGTCCAGCCGCAGGCGCTCGAGCAGTCCGTTGAAGCGGCGGGTGATCTGGCGCACGGCCTTGGTGCCGCGCTCCGGCAGTGGCTCCGGGTCCTGGCTTGTGCCCAGCTGCTGCAGGGAGTTCTCCAGCTGCCGCAGCGGGCGCTGAACCTCCAGGCTCAGCACCAGGGTGGAGAGAGCCAGGCCCGCGGCCCCCAGCGAGAGGAGAAGGGAGAGGGGGTCCGGGGGCCACCGCCGGGGCTCGGGGATGGACACCGCCAGCCAGATGGACTCGAAGGGGGAGACCACCTCCACCCAGAGACTGCCCCCGGCGGCGACCACCTCGCGGCAGAAGCCCAGCTGGCTGCAGAGTTCGGCGTGGAGAGCTTCGGCCTCCGCCCCACCCCTGGCCCCCGCCGGCGGATGGTCCTCCGCCAGCTCCAGGCCGCTGAGTTCCGCCACCGAGTCCATCGGGTAGCTCTCCAGGGCCAGCTCACCCAGGCGCAGGCTGAAGGCCACCTCCGTGCCCAGCTGCACCATCTGGCTGCGCGCCAACCTGCGGCTCAGCAGGGTCTGCACCAGCAGCAGGCTGAGCAGCCACAGCCCCAGGCCGCCGGCCCCGTAGGCCAGCACCCTGAGCCAACGGCGGGATCGAGGTACCCGGCGGCTAGGCACGCGGCTGGCCATCGGGAACGAAGACATAGCCATAGCCCCACACCGTCTGGATGTGGCGGGGTTGGGAGGGGTCCGCCTCCACCAGCCGCCGCAGCCGCGACACCTGCACATCCATGCTGCGGGCGTCGGTCTCACTGGTGGGTCCGCGTGAGAGCTCGATCAGGCGCTCCCGCGACAGGGGCCTGTGGGGATGCTGGGCCAGGGCCAGCAGCAGGCTGAATTCGCCGCTGGTGATCGTCACCGGTTCGCCGTCACGCTCCAGCCGCCGCGTGCCGGGATCCAGCTGCCAGGGCCCGAAGCCGATCGGGTTGGCGTCCGGCCGTGGCGTGCCCGGCGGGCCCTGCTGACGCCGGCGCAGCACCGCTTCGATGCGGGCCGTGAGCTCGCGGGGCAGGAAGGGTTTGGCCAGGTAGTCGTCGGCACCCTGCTCCAGCCCGATGATGCGGTCCACGGCATCACCCCGGGCGGTGAGCATCAGCACCGGCAGGTCATCGCCGCCATCGCGCAGCCGCCGCAGCACCAGCAGGCCGTCGTCTCCGGGGAGCATCAGATCGAGCACCAGCAGGTCGGGCCGTTGGCCCTCCAGCCGGGCCGTGAGCTGCTGACCATTGGCGAGGCAGCGCACTTCGTAGCCCTGCTCACCGAGGTAGCGCTGCAGCATCTGGCGCAGTTCGGCGTCATCGTCGACAACCCAGATGCGGTGGGAACGGGCCATGGCGCCGGGCAGCCAAAGTGGCTCAGGAGGCGTTCATCCTGAACCGATCCAGGCCCGGTCGGTCGAGGCACTGTCCCTGCGGCGACTCTGTCCCCAGCAGGGGCCTCTGTCCCCAAGCAGGAGTCAGCCTCACACCAGGGCCAGACCCCGTTCGTTGAACACCCCCTCGAACAGCATCGAGCTGAGGTAGCGCTCGCCGGAGTCGGGAAGCACCACCACGATCGTCTTGCCGGCATAGGCGGGATCGGCGGCCAGGCGCAGTGCCGCGCAGGTGGCGGCGCCGCAGGAGATGCCCGCTAGGATGCCTTCCTCCCGCATCAGCCGCCGGGCCATGGCCACCGCCTCGGCGTCAGACACGGTCTCCACCCGGTCCACCAGGCTGAGGTCGAGGTTGCCTGGCACGAAGCCCGCGCCGATCCCCTGGATCTTGTGGGGCCCCGGACTGATCTCATCCCCTGCCCTGGTCTGGCTGATCACCGGGCTGGTGAGCGGCTCCACCGCCACCGATTCGAGCGGCTGGCCCAGCGTGGTCTTGATGTAGCGGCTCACGCCCGTGATCGTGCCCCCGGTTCCGACCCCGGCCACCAGCACATCGATCTGCCCCTCGCTGTCCTCCCAGATCTCCGGGCCGGTGGTGTCGTGGTGGATGCGGGGGTTGGCGGGATTGGCGAACTGCTGCAGCAGCACATAGCGGTCGGGCTCCGACTCGGCCAGTTCGCGGGCCATGTTGATGGCACCGGACATCCCCTGGCGCCCCTCGGTGAGCAGCAGCCGGGCGCCGTAGGCCGTGAGCAGCTTGCGGCGCTCCAGGCTCATCGTCTCCGGCATGGTGAGCGTGAGCGGGATGCCACGTGAGGCCGCGACGAAGGCCAGGGCGATGCCGGTGTTGCCGCTGGTGGGCTCGATCAGCTCCTTGCCGGGGCCCAGCAGCCCGTCCCGTTCGGCCTGCCAGATCATGGCGGCGCCGATCCGGCACTTCACCGAGTAGGCCGGATTGCGCCCCTCGATCTTGGCGAGCACGGTGGCGCCGCAGCCCTCGGTGATCCGGTTGAGCCGCACCAGAGGGGTTTTGCCGATCGTGAAGCTGTTGTCGGCGTAGATCGCCATCGCTGAACGCCGTTCCTCTGCCTCAGCCTAGAGACCTCGCCCTCCCTAGGGTTCAGGGCTCATTCGCGCTCGCCGTTGAGCCGGTCCTTGCCATGGCCACCGCGACGACGCCACCGGGGCGCCCCATCCTGGGCCTGCTGAACCACTTCAGCCGCGACACCATCAAGGGGGATCTGTTCGGGGGGGTCACCGCGGCGGTGATCGCCCTGCCGATGGCCCTGGCCT